>NZ_JAOTGK010000001.1:0-430226 GCF_044427155.1 Streptococcus sp. 2022WUSS083
AATCTGGGAGATTAGTTGTTCAATGACATTGCACTTGATAAATTGAGCGTCAAAGAGTATGAAGATCCATTTTCAGATGGCAGTTTTAGAACAAGATAAAAGCCCGTTGTTACGGGCATTAGTCAAGCAATTATAGCACTAACCTGAACGAAGTTCAGCGAACGTCTTTAGACGTCGCTGGAGAGAAACGGCTTATAGCCGGTGTACAAGCCACCCGTTTTCACGGGTGGTTATGACTATAACTGATAACTATAACACTCGCGTTGAAAACGGTATAACGATTTTCTGAAAAACTGTGTTATCATAAATAAATCATTACTATTTAGGAGAGTTTATGGAAAATCATAATTTTGAAAATCAAGGCACCTTTAACCGTGAAATGAACAGCCGTCATTTGCAGATGTTGTCCATCGGTGGGGTTATCGGGACAGGATTGTTTTTGAGTTCAGGCTATACTATTGCACAGGCTGGTCCATTTGGAGCTGTTGCAGCCTATCTTTTCGGAGCTGTTATGGTCTATTTGGTTATGTTTTCTTTGGGTGAATTGTCGGTGGCAATGCCGGTGACTGGATCTTTCCATACCTACGCGACCAAGTTTATCAGTCCTGGTACTGGTTTTATGGTGGCCTGGATGTATTGGTTGTGCTGGGTAGTCGCTTTGGCTTCTCAGTTTGTAGGAGCAGCTCAACTCATGCAACGTTGGTTTCCTAGTGTGCCAATTTGGATTTTTGCAACGATTTTCGCGGTCGTTGTCTTTGGTTTGAACACGCTGTCTGTCGGCTGGTTTGCTCGAGCAGAGGACGCCCTTTCTTCTGTCAAAGTCTATGCCATTATGGCATTCATCATTTTAGGAACCTTGGCGATTTTTGGCGTCTTGCCTTTTGAGGGAACCAATGCTACACCTCTCTTTAATAACATTACAGCCCAAGGTTTGCTTCCTAACGGTTTGGTTGGTTTTATTTCGGTCATGCTATCCGTTAACTATGCCTTCTCAGGTGTGGAAATGATTGGAATTGCTGCAGGGGAGACAGATAATCCTAAGAAAGCCGTGCCGCAAGCTATTAAATCGACCATCGGTCTCTTGGTTATCTTCTTTGTTTTGACTATCGTGGTCTTAGCAGCTTTGCTTCCCATGTCGGAAGCAGGCGTGACAGAAGCACCATTCGTGCTTGTATTGGATAAAATCGGTTTTCCGTACGCTGCAGACATTATGAACTTCATCATTTTGACAGCTATCTTATCAGCCTCAACTTCAGGACTTTACGCTTCAAGTCGTATGCTTTGGTCCTTGGCCAATGAAGGCATGATTAGCAAGGAATTGGTTAAAATCAATAAGCACGGCGTTCCCATGCGTGGGATGATTTTGTCCATGATTGGTGTTGTCGTTGCCTTGATTGCCTCAATTTATGCAGAAGACACCATCTTCCTGGCCTTGGTTTCTATCGCTGGTTTTGCAGTCGTCATTGCTTGGTTGGCTATTCCATTGGCACAAATCGGCTTCCGACGTGAATTTTTGAAAAACAATAGTGTAGATGAATTGGAATACAAGACACCATTTTCACCGACTTTGCCATGGATTACAGTTGTTTTGCTGGTTATTTCCATCATCGGAATTGGCTGGGATCCTTCTCAGCGTGCCGGCCTCTACTTTGGTGTACCCTTTATGATTGGTTGCTATGCGTATCATTACATTCGCTTTAAAAAGTGGTAAGGAGAAACTCGTATGGGTCGTTTTAAGGAACTATTAGAAAATCAAGAGTTTGTCATTTTACATGGTGCTCTGGGAACGGAATTGGAATTTCGCGGTCATGATGTATCAGGTAAGCTTTGGTCTGCCAAATATCTTTTGGAAAATCCTCAGTATATCAAGGATATTCACAAGGATTATATTTGTGCTGGAGCAGATTTGGTGACAACCTCCACCTATCAGGCGACCTTTGAAGGATTAGCAGAAGTTGGCTTGTCACAAGCAGAGGCAGAGGATCTCATTCGCTTGACCGTTGATTTGGCCAAGGAAGCGCGTGATGAGGTTTGGGCAGAATTGTCTGAAGCTGAAAAAGTACAACGAACCTATCCTCTCATCTCAGGTGACGTGGGTCCCTACGCAGCCTATTTGGCGAACGGTGCTGAATATACAGGCGATTATGGCAACATTAGTCTGTCAGAATTAAAAGATTTCCACCGTCGCAGAATTGAGCTCCTCTTAGAACAGGGAGCAGAACTCTTAGCCTTGGAGACTATTCCCAATGTTCTTGAAGCACAGGCTTTGGTAGAGTTGCTGGCAGATGATTTCCCAAATGTTGAAGCCTATATCAGTTTCACCTCGCAGGACGGTCAGTCAATCTCTGACGGTACGGCTATTGAAAAAATAGCAGAGCTGGTCAACAGCAGTGAGCAGATTTTGGCGATTGGTCTTAACTGTACAGCTCCTTCTCTCTACCCAGCCTTTCTCAGTCAGTTGAGAGAGAAAACGGATAAACCATTTGTGACTTATCCGAATTCTGGGGAAGTCTATGATGGAGCTACTCAAACATGGAAAGAAGAAGCTGACCATAGCCATAGCCTATTGGACAATACTCTGGCTTGGCGTAAGTTGGGTGCTAAAGTGGTTGGAGGTTGTTGCCGAACCCGACCAGCTGATATTGAAAGTCTTGTCGCAGGATTGAAATAAATGAATCCCCTCTGTCCTGTGACGGTGGGGATTTGTTTCTTATTCGGACTTAGTTTTCTAAAAACAACCTCTCCACATAGTCTTTCTGTCTTGGGATAACCTGTTCATTTTCCAAGAAATCTTTCAGTTTTTCCTGTGGGACCCAGATGTAGTGGCTGGTTTCGTCGGCTTGGAGTTGGATGGCAGATTTGTCCCAGTCGGTTTCAGCCCAGTAGCAGTGGAAGATACACTGGTCGTCATGGGCAACAAAGTGTGTAAGGTGGCGGAGTTGGGTCGCTGTCAGTTCAATGCCTGTCTCTTCGCGGACTTCGCGTAAAATGGCCTGCTCTGCTATTTCCCCAAATAAAGCCGAGCCTCCTGCTGTCGCTTCATAATAGTCAGGGTAGGAGGGCTTGGTGCTGTCGCGTTTCATGAAGAGGGTGCTGCCGTCACGGTGGCGGACGATGCACTCGACGACTAGGTGGTAGAGACCATCGGGAATGGCTTCTCCGCGTATGAGGGTGTGGTCGGTCAAGTGACCGTCGGCTGTGTAGGCGTTCCAAGTTTCCATTTCATTCTCCTGTCAATTTTGTAGTTATTCAGTATAGCATATCTATAAGTGTAAAGCAACGTGTTTTGTTTTTGTACGGACAAATGTTATACTGGGGCTACTAACTCAAAGGAGAAATCAATGCAAACCATAATCCCACATCTCTGGTACAATACAGAGGCAAAAGAAGCTGTAGAGTTCTATGTGGACCTTTTCGGCGGCAAGATTGACTGGACCTATACCATTACAGATACGCCTTCTGGCGACTCTGACTTGGTCCAATTCCAACTGGGGGACATGACCCTGGCGGCGATTAGCGCGGGGCCTTATTTCAAGCTCAATGAGTCCATGTCCCTCATGGTGTCGGTGGCTGACAAGACGGATGTGACTCGCCTCTACGAAGCCCTGTCAGACGGTGGTCGTGTGCTTATGCCATTGGCAGAATATCCCTTCAGTCCTTACTATGTCTGGCTGGAAGACCGCTTTGGTCTGTCTTGGCAACTGTCCTATGCACCGGACTTGGACAAGCCCTATAGCTTTGACATCTGCCTGCTCTTCTCCCAGGACCAGGTTGGTTTAGCCCAACCTATGCTAGATTATTACAAGGATAAGCTGCCTCAAGCTCGTCTTGGTCGCTTGTCTTACTATGGCGAAGGTGAGGCTGCGGTGGCTGCTGCCAAGTTGAATTATGCGGAGCTTTTAATCGGAGATCAAAAAATCATCGCTATGGACCACGGCTATGGCGGTGAGGCCTCTTTCAACGAAGCCTTCTCCTTCATGGTTTATGTAGATAGTCAGGAAGAAGCGGAGAGCTGGTATGAGAAGGTATCGGCAGTTCTAGAAGCGGAGATTTGCGGTTGGGCCAAGGATCAGTTTGGGATTTCCTGGCAAATTGTGCCGCGGATTTTGATGGAGGCATACGATATGGCAAGTCCAGAAAAGGTCAAGGCAGTCAACGCGGCTGTGATGACCATGAAGCGTTTGGACATTGCGGCTATTCAAGCATTGCTAAACTAGCAGATGATAACGGAGACTGTTCTGCAGTTTCCGTTTTTTGGTTGAGGAAAGGTTGATTTACAGGAATTTTGATATAATGGAAAAAAGTGTACGAAAGGAATGTGTATGAAAGCAACAGAACGACGTAAGAAAATCCTATCCCTTTTACGAGAAAGCCTCGATCCCCTTGCAGCTAATTATCTGGCGAAAGAATTTGGAGTGAGTCGGCAAGTAATTGTTGGAGATGTAGCCTTGCTTCGTGCGGAGGGAGAAGCTGTCTTGGCAACTCCGAGAGGGTACTTGCTCCAATCTTCTTTGCCATCTACTGAAGGAGCCTACATTCGAAAGATAGCTTGTCAACATGGTCCAGAAGAGGTAGAAAGAGAGTTGACAATCTTGCTAGAGGGTGGAGCTCAAATATTAGATGTTGAAATTGAGCATCCCATTTACGGCTTATTATCCGGCAAGCTGAATATTGCAAGTTTAGAAGATAGGGATCATTTTTTGGATGCCTTGGGTCAATACCAAGGTGTGTTACTGAGTAATTTAACAGAAGGAGTTCATACACATACAGTCTCTTTCCCATCTGTGCAAGCCTATAATGAACTTTCAGTAGCTTTAAAACATGCAGGTATTTTACTAGAAAATCAATAAACCTTAAACCTTACAGGTGTCTTGACACCTGTAAGGTTTTGTTTTATAATCAAACCAATAGAAAGAGAGGTGCCTAATGTCCCAATTAACACTATCATCTAAAAATTCAGTTAAGCAGCTATCAATTAGTGCAATTTTAACCGCATTTGCCATTTTAATACCTTTAATGATGCCGATTAAAATCATTATTGGCCCAGCATCCTATACACTTGCTAGTCACATTCCTTTGTTTATAGCCATGTTTATTTCACCAGCTACTGCTATTTTTGTTGCTTTAGGTTCTAGTTTGGGATTTTTCCTCGCTGGTTTTCCAATCGTTATTGTATTTCGGGCGCTTACGCATCTGTTCTTCCTTACCTTAGGTGCGGTCTTGGTCAAGCGATTTCCGATTCTTATGGATTCTAAGCGCTTTTTACTATTAGGAATCGGGCTTAATCTCCTGCATGGTCTAGGAGAATATATTGTGGTGATGGTACTTACGTCGGGGGAACAAACTTCTGCTACCTACTGGATAACGATGCTTGGCTTGGTGGGTGTTGGTTCGGCTATTCATGGATTGCTTGATTTTAGTTTAGCTTATTATTTCTGGAAAATGTTAAAAGAACGGAAAATTTATCAACCATAATCAGTTATGATGAGGAATATATTTTAGAAGCTGGAGAATATTCTCTAGCTTTTTTTGGAAATTTTTCTGGAAATGTACGATATTTATTCATTTTTTAAGAAAATTTGCATAAATATGTTGCAAAAAGTATAAATATACACTATAATAGTCACTAAGTTTTATTTGCTAATATATATAGAAATGAGAAAGTTTATGACAAAAGAAAAATTAATCTTAGCTTATTCAGGTGGCCTGGATACTTCAGTTGCAATTGCTTGGTTGAAGAAAGACTATGATGTCATTGCGGTTTGTATGGATGTTGGAGAGGGTAAGGACCTCGACTTTATTCATGATAAGGCCTTATCAATCGGTGCTATTGAGTCCCATGTATTGGATGTAAAAGAAGAATTCGCCCAAGAATATGTCCTACCAGCCCTACAAGCCCATGCCTACTATGAGCAAAAATATCCGCTGGTATCGGCTCTCAGCCGTCCTTTGATTTCTAAAAAGTTGGTGGAAATGGCTCATAAGACAGGAGCAACCACTATCGCTCACGGCTGTACTGGTAAGGGCAATGACCAGGTGCGGTTTGAGGTAGCCATTGCAGCCCTGGATCCAAGCTTGAAAGTCGTGGCTCCTGTCCGTGAATGGAAGTGGGCGCGTGAAGAGGAAATTATCTTCGCCAAGGAAAATGGTGTACCAGTCCCTGCTGACCTGGACAGTCCTTACTCAGTTGACCAAAACCTTTGGGGTCGTGCCAATGAGTGCGGAGTTTTAGAAAATCCATGGAATGAAGCGCCAGAAGATGCTTTTGGCATCACTACTTCTCCAGAAAATGCACCAGATACTCCTGAGTATGTCGATATTGAGTTTAAAGCAGGGATTCCCGTTGCTGTGAATGGTGAAGAGTTAAGTCTGGCTAATCTCATTCAAAAACTCAATGTCATTGCTGGTAAGCATGGTGTGGGACGGATTGACCACGTGGAAAATCGTTTAGTCGGAATCAAGTCACGTGAAATTTATGAGTGTCCAGGTGCTATTACCCTTCTGACAGCCCACAAGGAAATTGAAGATTTGACCTTGGTACGGGAAGTATCGCATTTCAAACCGATTGTTTCAAATGAACTCTCTAACTTGATTTACAATGGTTTGTGGTTCAATCCTGCAACAGATGCCTTGAAGGCCTATCTTGCTCAGACCCAGGCAGTTGTTAATGGCACCGCAAAAGTGAAATTGTATAAGGGATCAGCCAAAGTAGTTGCTCGGAAATCTCCAAATTCCCTTTATAATGAATATTTGGCAACCTATACCAGTGCAGATACTTTTGACCAAGATGCAGCAGTTGGTTTCATCAAGCTTTGGGGATTACCAACCAAGGTCAATGCGGAAATTCATAAAAAGAGCTAGAAAGTAGGAGCTTATGGAAGCAAAGAAATTATGGGGAGGTCGCTTTGAAGCCAGTCTTGAGGAATGGGTTGAAGAATTCGGAGCCTCCATTCGCTTTGACCAAAAATTGGCCAAGTATGATATTCAGGGGTCTTTAGCCCATGTCAAGATGCTTGGAGCCACAGGGATTATCAAGCTTGAAGAAGCCCAGGCTATTCAAACTGGTCTGGAAGAATTGTTAGCAGACTATGAGGCTGGCAAGTTGGTGTTTGATATTCGAAACGAAGACATTCACATGAATATTGAAAGTCTATTGACGGAGAAAATTGGTCCAGTTGCAGGTAAACTCCACACAGCTCGTTCTCGTAACGATCAAGTAGCGACCGATATGCACCTTTATCTGAAGGATACCCTCTTTCAAGTGGTAGACAAATTGACCAACCTACGTCAGATTTTAGTAGATCTTGCACAGGAACATGTGGAAACTATCATGCCCGGCTATACCCACTTGCAACATGCCCAGCCTATCAGTTTTGCTCAGCACTTGTTGGCCTATTACAACATGTTCAGCCGAGACAGTGACCGTTTTACATTCAACATGCAGCATACAGATCTATCCCCACTTGGTGCGGCGGCCTTGGCAGGGACGACCTTTCCGATTGACCGTCAGATGACCTCTGATTTGATGGGATTTGCCAAGCCTTATAGTAATTCTCTTGATGCTGTGTCTGACCGTGATTTTATCCTGGAATTTCTGTCAAATGCCAGTATCCTCATGATGCACATGTCGCGTTTGTGTGAAGAAATCATTAACTGGTGTTCACATGAATACCAATTTGTCACCCTATCCGATACCTTTTCAACAGGTTCTTCCATCATGCCTCAGAAGAAAAATCCAGATATGGCTGAGCTGATTCGGGGGAAAACAGGTAGAGTTTATGGGAACTTAGTTGGTCTACTGACGGTCATGAAATCCCTGCCTTTAACCTATAACAAGGACTTGCAGGAAGACAAGGAAGGCATGTTTGACACGGCAGAAACGATTTTAGTATCTATCGATATTTTGGCAGGGATGTTGCAATCGATGACGGTCCATAAGGAAAGGATGGCTCAATCGACAGAGAAGGACTTTTCCAATGCGACTGAATTGGCAGACTATCTAGCAAACAAGGGTATGCCCTTCCGCCAAGCGCATGAGATTGTTGGAAAACTGGTCTTGGAATGTAGCAAGGCAGGACACTATCTCCAGGATGTATCGTTTGAGACCTATCAGGCTATTTCGCCTCTTATTCAAGCAGATATTTATGATGCCTTGTCCTCCAAAGTTGCTGTCAGTCGTAGAAATTCCCTTGGTGGGACAGGTTTTGAATCGATTGCAGACCAGTTGAAAAGTGCCAAAGAGGAAATTCAGAACGCAAAAAGCCTATAAACGGTATGTTTATTGGCTTTTTTGAATTTTGTGGTATAATAGAAGTAATTTTGAAAGATGGAGTGGCAGTTTGAAAAAAAGCTATCGTGTCAAGCGTGAACGAGATTTTAATGACATTTTTACAAAAGGAAACAATGTCGCCAATCGGAGGTTTGTTGTCTACCGATTATCTAAAGAGCAGAAGCATTTCCGAGTAGGTTTATCTGTCAGCAAAAAATTGGGAAACGCTGTCATGCGAAATAAGATTAAGCGCAGGATTCGTCACATCTTAATTGAATGCCAACATCAACTGGTAGCAGATGACTTTGTTATCATTGCTCGAAAAGGTGTAGAGGAATTGTCCTATCAAGAAATGAAGCAAAACCTCATCCATGTTTTGAAACTAGCTAAACTATACCAGGAAGGTGTTGTGATTGAAAAAGAAAGTTAAATGGGCGGGTCTACTGGTAGTATCTCTAATTGTTTTAACAGCCTGCGGAACAGGGCCAGTGACCAGTCAATCTACAGATGCGTGGGATAGATTAATTTACTGGTTTGCCAGCATTATTCAGTTCCTATCTATCAACGGTCAAATTGGAATCGGTATTATACTTTTTACCATTTTAATTCGAACCCTTCTGTTGCCTTTGTTCCAAATACAGATGAATTCCTCACGGAAGATGCAGGAGCTTCAACCTCAGCTGAAAAAGTTGCAAGCGGAGTATCCAGGAACGGATATGGAAAGTCGCCAGCAGCTCTATGAAGCAACGCAAGCTCTCTACAAAGAGAATGGTGTCAGCATGAGGGCGTCCATGATTCCGCTCTTTATTCAAATGCCAATCCTTTTGGCCCTCTTTCAAGCTCTGACACGTGTTGAAGCCTTGAAAGTAGGTCACTTCCTTTGGTTAAATCTTGGGGAGCCGGATCCGTTCTTTATTTTGCCGATTCTGGCTGCAGTGTTTACATTCCTTAGCTCATGGTTGACCAATAAATCAGCAATTGAGAAGAATATGGCTATGACAATTATGACCTATGTCATGCCCGTGATAATCTTTTTCTTTGCTGTGGCAGCTGCTAGTGGGGTGGCTTTGTATTGGACGGTGTCAAATGCCTATCAGGTTGCTCAAACCTTGGTGTTCAATAATCCGTTTAAAATAATAGCAGAGCGTCAAGCGAAAATTGCTGCGGAAAAAGAACGTCAGGCAAAAATCCGACGGGCACAGAAAAAAGCACAGAAAAAGAAATAGGAAAACTAGGAGAGAGAAGATGAAATTTACAGGAGCAAGTGTTGAAGAGGCCATCCAGAATGGCTTGGTAGAGCTGAATATTCCTCGAAAAAAAGCACATATTACTGTGGTTGCGCGTGAGAAGAAAGGTTTCCTTGGTTTCGGTAAAAAGCCAGCGATTGTGGATATTGATGTCATCAATGAAACAACGGTTGTTAAGGCTAATCAGAAAGCAGTTCGTGGCGTTCCAAGTGAAATTAATGACCTCAATGAACCAGTAAAAAGCGTTTCAGAGGCTACGATTGACCTAGGAAAAGTTGTTGCAGCGGTGAAAGAATTTGAAAAGTCTGGTCAAACGCTTGATGATGATATTAAAGCGCAGATCTTGAAAAATGAAAAAGAAGCGACAACGATTTTGGAAGAAACAGGTCGGATTGAAATTCTTTCAGAAGATTTACTAACTACTACAGATGCAACAACATCTGCTAAGGAAGACGTAAATCAAGAAGTCGTCTCAGAAAATCAAGCAGATAATTTTGCTGATTTAGATATTAAGATTGAGCCTCAGTATGATATTGAACAAGTTGTTTCAGAAGTGACAGCTTATGTACAAGAAATTCTGGATGATATGGATGTTGAGGCGCGTATTGATACAAGTCATAATCGCCGTACAATCAATATTCAAGTGGATACCAATGAACCAGGTCGTGTTATCGGTTATCACGGAAAAGTCTTAAAGGCTTTGCAACTTTTGGCTCAGAACTTCTTATACAACCGTTATGAGCGTAATTTCTATATTACAATCAATGTGAATGATTATGTAGAACACCGCGCAGAGGTTCTTCAAGGCTACGCACAAAAATTGGCAGAACGTGTTTTGGCAGAGCAGGAAGCCTACCATACAGATCCGATGTCAAGTAGCGAACGTAAAATTATCCACCGCATTATCTCTAAAATGGACGGTTTGACAAGCTATTCAGAAGGTAGCGAGCCGAACCGATATGTCGTTGTAGATATTGAAGGGAATCATGATTAAAAAGAGGCTAGTCCTCTTTTTTCAATGATTTTCTGATTCTTTCCTAAAAGTATGGTAGAATAGCTTGACAAACGAACAGAATTTATATAAAATAGTTTAGTATGTTTAGTAACTGATCAAAACTAGCCGGCTAAACGAATACAAGAATCTAAGAGGAGGTATTCATCGTGAAACGTACTTTTCAACCAAGTAAAATCCGTCGCGCGCGTAAACACGGTTTCCGTAGCCGTATGGCAACTAAAAACGGCCGTCGCGTGTTAGCTGCTCGTCGCCGTAAGGGACGTAAAGTTCTTACAGTAGCATAAGAAGATGAAAAGAGAAGCCAGCAGAAACTCGAGTCTGCTGGTTTTTTTCTTCTCATAAGAATCTTCTGAAATATGTTACAATAGTAGGAAAGAAAGTGATGGAACGATGATACAAATTTTTGACACCCACACCCACCTCAACGTAGAGCAGTTTGACGGTCGGGTCCAAGAAGAATTAGACTTTGCCAAGGAAATGGGGGTCACCCTCCACAATGTGGTCGGTTTTGACCGAGCAACCATTGACAAGGCTATGGAACTGGCTGACCAGCATCCTGAAATTTATCTGACACTGGGCTGGCATCCGACAGAGGCTGGCACCTATGATGAGGAAGTAGAAAGCTACTTGCTTGAGGCACTCAAACATCCCAAGGTCATTGCCCTGGGGGAGATTGGGCTGGACTACTACTGGATGACAGCGGACAAGGAAACCCAGGCTCGTGTTTTCAAGCGACAGATGGAGTTGGCCAAGCAGTTGGATTTGCCCTTTGTGGTTCATACTCGCGATGCTTTGGAAGATACTTACCAGATCATCAAGGAAGTCGGCGTCGGTCCGCGTGGAGGCATCATGCATTCCTTCTCTGGTACGCTGGAGGAGGCTCAGGCCTTCATGGACTTGGGTATGCACATCTCATTCTCGGGAGTTGTGACCTTCAAGAAAGCTGTCGAACTTCAGGAAGCGGCGCAAGCATTGCCCCTAGAAAAAATCCTGGTCGAGACGGATGCGCCCTACCTAGCGCCTGTTCCCAAGCGTGGTCGGGAAAATCGTACCGGCTACACCAGATATGTGGTGGATATGCTGGCCCAGCTTCGCAACCAGTCGGTCGAAGAAGTGGCGGCTGCGACCTACGAGAATGCAAGGAGTTTGTTCAGAATTGACACAGAAAATTAAGATACAAGAAGTCCTCGTTGTCGAGGGCAAGGATGATACAGCAAACCTAAAACGATTTTACGAGGTGGACACCTACGAAACCAGAGGCTCTGCCATATCAGACGATGACTTAGAACGCATCGAGAAACTCCATGACCTGCGGGGCGTCATTGTCTTTACTGACCCAGACTACAATGGAGAGCGAATTCGGAAGATGATTATGCAGGCCATTCCCACGGTCAAACACGCTTTTTTACAGCGGGACGAGGCTGCCCCCAAGTCCAAAACAAAAGGGCGGTCCTTGGGCATTGAACACGCCAGCTTTGAGGACTTGGAAAAGGCCCTCGCAGGCGTGCGTGGCTACTATGATGATGAACATAACTTTGACATCACCAAGTCAGACCTGATGCGCCTAGGGCTCCTTATGGGCGGAGATAGTCGCAAGCGGAGGGAGTATCTGGGAGAAAAGCTCCGCATCGGCTACTGCAACGGCAAGCAGCTCCTCAAACGATTGGAATTGTTTGGGATAAGTTTGGCGGAGGTTGAGGAGGCGATGGAGAGCTATCATGGATAGGGTCTACGCTGTTAAGTGCTTGGTTAAAAACGAGTTTGAACCTTCTTATGAAAATTATTCATCTTATGAAGAAGTGACCTACTTGCTGCCGGCTGATGTCCTTGTTTGGGAGGATGAGCAGGTTGATAAGAACAAACTAGCAGACTATTTGCGTGGTTTAGTTGAAGATGGCTATGTCAATGCGGATGGTATTTGGAAGCAGAGCCGTTTGTTTCATATTGCCGGTGTGCAAGAAATGGACGACAGGATAGAGTTTGATGGACCAGCCGTGGAAGTCTATCGCTGGTTTTACAATTTTGAACGTCCAGTTACTGAGGAAGAATTTTTGAATCTCTATTATGTTGATGATTTGGGGAGATAGGGAATGTCTAGACGAGAACAAGTTGTCTTAACCAATATGTGCATGATTACAGACGGTCAGCAGGTTTTGATCCAGGATAGGAAATCTGAAAAGTGGCCTGGTATGACTTTCCCTGGGGGCCATGTTGAGCACGGGGAGAGTATTGTTTCCTCTGTCGTCCGCGAGGTCAAAGAAGAAACAGGCTTGACGGTATCCAATCTCGAACTCTGTGGCATTCAAAACTGGACGGATCCTACTGACCATTATCGCTATCTGGTATTTTGCTACAAAACCAGCCATTTTACAGGCTCTATCCAATCTTCAGATGAGGGAGAAGTGTTCTGGATTGAACGTGAGGATTTGAAGAATGTTCAGCTGGCAGACGGTTTTGAAGCTATGCTGGAAATCTTTGAACAGCCACAGCTGACGGAGAATTTTTACTGGTTTGAAGACGGCGAGTGGAAGGTGGAGAATCGCTAAAGAGTTGTACAATAAGTTTGACAACTCTTTTTTTCTATGCTATAGTAAGCCTAGAAATGATGAGAGGTATTGCTTATGGAAGCTATTGTATATTCCCATTTTCGAAATCACTTAAAGGACTATATGAAAAAGGTCAACGACGAGTTTGAGCCTTTAGTTGTGGTCAATAAAAATCCAGAGGAAGATATTGTTGTACTCTCAAAGAGTGAGTGGGATAGTTTACAAGAAACCCTCGCTGTTGCTCGGAACACTTATCTGTCTCAAAAAGTTTTGCGTGGTATGGCTCAAGTCAAAGCGGGACAAACCCAAGAACGAAACCTGATAGAGGCGGACTAACATGGGAATCCATTTTACAGAGGATGCCTGGGAAGACTATCTTTATTGGCAGGGTCAGGATAAGAAAACACTCAAGCGAATCAATAAGATTATCAAGGATATGCAACGACATCCTTTTGAAGGTATTGCTAAACCAGAACCTTTGAAGTATGATTATCAAGGCGCCTGGTCGAGACGAATTGATGCGGAGAATCGCTTGATTTATATGGTAGAAGCAGATAAGCTGTATATTTTGTCTTTAAAGGATCATTATGGGTGAGGGGGATTAACAAATGAAAAAAGTCGTCCTCCTTCGAGGTGTTACCCCTGTTGGCAAGAATAAAATTCCTAAGATGTCCTATCTGGCGGAAATTTTGACGGAAGTTGGTTTAACTTCTGTTCAAACCTATATTCAAAGTGGAAATGTTGTTTGTGAAACAGATATATTAGATGAAGAACTCAGTCGGCTTATCCATCAAACCATTAAAGAAAAAATAGGTGCAGAGTTAGCAATCATTGTCAAACATCAGATGGAGTTAACACAAGCAGTTGCTGAAAATTCTTTTGGTGAGGGCTATGATCCTTCTCGTGTTCATTTGGTCTTTACCAATGATGAGATAAATGGTGAAAAATTAAACAAATTATTGCACCAAGACTTTGGTGATGAGGAGTTGCGTCTGGGAAGTCAATGTCTATACATGTATCTTCCGAGAGATGCTCGAAAGAAAAAACTAAATACCAATTATTTAGAAAAACAGCTGGACATTACAGCGACGATGAGAAAACTAAGTGTTATTTCACGATTAAGTGAAATGGCGAAATAAAAAAACAAGAAAGAACACACATGAGAATCGCAGACAAAAACGTTACTCGTGCCGTCCTTGAACGCCACGGGTTTACCTTTAAGAAATCTTTCGGTCAGAACTTTTTGACCGATACCAATATTTTACAGAAGATTGTGGACACGGCTGAGATTGATCAAAATGTCAATGTCATCGAGATTGGGCCTGGAATCGGGGCCTTGACCGAGTTTTTGGCAGAAAGTGCCGCCGAGGTCATGGCCTTTGAGATTGACGACCGCCTGATTCCGATTTTGGCGGACACCTTGGGTCGCTTTGACAATGTGACTGTGGTCAACCAAGACATCCTCAAGACCGACCTGCAGACCCAGATCCAGAACTTCAAGAACCCTGACCTGCCTATCAAGGTCGTGGCCAATCTGCCTTACTACATCACCACCCCTATCCTCATGCACCTGATTGAGAGCAAGATTCCCTTCAGCGAGTTCGTGGTCATGATGCAGCGAGAGGTGGCCGACCGCATTTCTGCCGAGCCAAACACCAAGGCTTACGGAAGCCTGTCCATCGCGGTCCAGTACTACATGACTGCCAAGGTGGCTTTCATCGTACCTCGCACCGTCTTTGTGCCTGCACCAAACGTGGACTCCGCCATTCTTAAAATGGTCCGCCGCGAGCAGCCCTTGGTTAGTGTCAAAGACGAAGATTTCTTCTTCCGGGTGTCCAAGGCCAGCTTTGTTCATCGCCGCAAGACCCTGTGGAATAATCTGACCAACCATTTCGGTAAGTCCGACGAGGTCAAGGACAAGCTGACGCAGGCACTTGGCATGGCAGAGCTGGAAGCCAGTGTTCGTGGAGAAGCACTTTCCATGGCTGACTTCGCACGTTTGTCTGACAGCCTCCAAGAAGTCGGTTTATAAGCAAGTATTGATTGCGGAGAAATCTGCAATCAATATTTATTTTAATGGAAAATTGTTTTCCTGTTTGCCTTGTTCGTTGACAGTGGGGAGAAAGCTTGCTATACTGAAATGTGACTAACTTTTGAAAAATATTGTCTGCAAATTGGCAGAATATTTACAAAAACAAGAGAGGGTTTCCCTCTTTTTTTATGAAGGTATCTATATGTTGAAAACTATGCTGAAAAAGCATCCCCATTTAGTAGCCCTGGGCCTATTTGTGGGCTTTTCTTTATTATTATTGGTTCCCCACTTGCTAACTAAGGGCATGGTGACAGGTGCGGACTTGATTTTCCACTACAATCGTTTCTATGATGCGGCTATGCAGATGAAGGAGGGCAATTTCTCCTATATTATCAGTTTGTATGGCTATCAGCAGTCAGGACGGATTGTCAATGCTCTCTATGGGCCTTATTTTGCCTATCTACAGGGAGCCTTGGTACTCTTAAGTGGGACCTGGTTCCGCTATCAGATTTTATCCAATCTTCTCTTGGGAACTCTGAGTGCCACCTCCCTCTACCTGCTCATGCGCGAGGTCAAGGTCAAGTATGTTCACTCCGTTCTCTTGTCCCTCTTCTTTGTAACCACCTACTCAATCCAGTATTGGTGGGCGACCCAAGGATTTACTAGCTGGGGAGTGGCTCTCTTTCCGCTTTGTTTGATTCCTGCGGTTCGTTTCCTACAGACTAAAAAAGTACCGATATTCCTCATGGCAGGAGCGGTAGGGCTCATGTTGCAGGTTCATATGCTATCGACCTTGTTCTTGGTCATTGCCTATGGTGTACTCTTCCTTATTGGTTGGTGGAAATCAGACCAAAAAATGAAGATTATTGGGCAAGTAGCTCTATCGGTAGGAATTTTTTTGCTTCTGACCATCAATATCTGGTTGCCGCTTATTTATATCAACGCGACCAATACCTTGGTACCACCATTTGTTAACAAAAAATTTGTCCTCAATACCGTAACATGGCTCAAAACGGCCTTTTTATACTATCCATATCCATTGCCAATTTTCTTTGGAATCTATCTCTATTTCTTGGTGAAAAATTGGAAGAAACAATCGCTGGTTTTGGGTGGTCTTGCTTTGACCTACGCAGTATTTTTAATCTTGTCGACCAACCTCTTCCCTTGGCAGTTGTTTGCAGGTAAAGGAATTACACTTGTCGAATTGATTCAATTTCCATTTCGCTTTTTCCTCTACGCCAATGCTCTTTTACTGGCAGTCGTAGGGGTCCAGGTTTCTGGTTTATCAGAAAAGATGCAGAAAATCTTTTCTGGTTTGACTGTTATTTCTTTGCTTGTTTCGGTTGGTTTCCTCTGGAATCAGAGTTATAAGGAAATCAATGGGCATTACTATAGCGATACCTTCCTGCAAAAACGAATTCATACGACTCTGTACGGTACAACGGAAGAGATACGAGCTTCTTTCTATTCTAAAGACTTGGGCGAATTTATCCACATTGCTCAGAAATCCACGCCAGACTACGTACCAGACTTGTCAGATAGCTCAGGTCACATCACCAATGAAGAGTCGGATAATACCTACTTTACCTATCGTGACCAAGTGATTTTACCAAATCAAGAGTTTATCAAAGAAGTTGACGGTGATCAGCTGGTGGTGACTTGGACGGCGTCGGAAGCAGAAGAAACAGCCCTGCCAATTATTGTCTACCAAGATAGTCAGCTTGTTTTGAATGACCTGGTCTTGGATAGGGAAGAGATGGAGCTTTCCACTATTGGTGTACCAACGGTTACCAGCAAAAAAGGGCAGAATACCCTTGTCCTATCCTACAAGCAACAGTGGTGGTTATTGCCAGTTATCTTTATCAGTTTGACTGGATGGCTACTCTGGTTGATTTACTATATCTTTTCCTATCGAAAATCAAATCTTTCCTAAGAGAGAAATGTTATGAAACAAATCAATCCCAAGGCAAGCAAGCAATTTATTCTGGTTATGATTATAACCGTTTTGCTGGCGATGGGGCGGGCCCTTTTGTTAAGCGGTGTATCTTTTCCGCTCTGGTTTATTCCTCTGCCCTTGCTTGCCTATTCTATTTTTACGTTTTATGTATTGGTATTGCTTGATACATACGAGAAGTTTGTAAAGACCAAAACCTTTGCCAAGTATGTCAGCTATTTTCTAGGTTTTCTATATCTTGTCAACCTGGTTTATCGGCTCAATGCCAAGAAGTATCAATCCTGGAATATTTTCCGTAATAATCTCTTTCAGTTTGAACTGCTTTTGATGTTGCTTCTTCCAATCCTGTTGGCATTTTTATGGCGGAAGAATAGTCGCATTCGAGATAAATTAAGCAAGTGGTCGGCCAGTCATCTGGTGCCAGATAGCTATTTGCTCTTGACCAGCTTACTTTCTCTCAGTCCACTAGCTATATCTTATTGGAAAGATAGCCATTATGAGAGTTTGGTTGAAAATGGCTCCTATGTGGAATTTTTTAGTCAGACACCCTTGTTTGCACCCATTCATTTTATAGGTACCTATATTTTTCTTCGCTATCTTCATAAGGCATTTGTAGAGTTTAAGGCGAATCGGACCAATGTCCACAGTATGCTCTTTATCAGCTTGGCACTGGCTACGCTATCGCATATTGGTTATCAGGCTTCTATGGCTGGGGGAACGGGTTCTTATTTCACACGCCACCTCTTTCCAGGTGCGATTGTCTTCCAAATTGCCTGCCTCTTTTTCCTCAATGTCATCATTAGCCTAGTTATCAACCGTCAAATCTTATCTGTTGCCGTGATTGCTAGTCTAAACGTCATTTTGATTACGGCCAATTTTCTCAAATTCCGCTACCGTTCGGAGCCAATGACACCCAATGACTTCAAATGGATTGGCAATATGGGGATGATTCTCAGCTTCATCAGTCTACGTGTTGTCTTGGTATCGCTCGTCTTTATAGTCCTCCTTGTGTTTATCTACCGACGTATTCACAAAAAGTACTTCCAAGGAAGGATCGTCGCTTCTATCTGGAAACGGCTGGCAGGAATTTCAGTCATCGTATCCCTAATTTTGGGAATGGGCTGGGCAATTCGCAATGAAAAAGACCACAAGATTGTTGGTTGGATTCCTATTCTTTCTCAGGTTAATAACTGGCGTAACGTGGACTGGAAGGGATATGCTTTTGTAGCTCGTTATCGCACTCTTTCATTCCTCTGGTTGCAGCAACTCAGCAAGACCAGTATGGAAATGCCTGAGAATTACTCTGAGAAGACCATGAAGGCTATTGTGAAGAAGTACACCGCCTTGGCTGAGGAAATCAATGCAGAACGGACAGGTCAATTGACTGACCAGACGGTAATCTACATTCTTAGTGAGAGTTTGGCTGACCCGCGTCGAATTCCAGGCGTGACCCTTAGTCAAAATGTCCTTCCAAATATTGAGTACATCATGAGCCAGACTACCAGTGGCTTGATGAAGAGTGACCACTATGGTGGTGGTACGGCTAATATCGAGTTTCAGGTCTACAGTGGTCTGCCCTTCTACAATTACAGCTCATCCATTTCTTCAGTCTATCTGGATGTGGCGCCTAATATGAAGAAGTTGCCAAGTATCAGTGACCTCTATCCAGCAGATAATCGTATCGCCATCCATCCTTACTACGATACCAGTTATAACCGAAATTCTATCTACAAGCAGCTGGGAATTGAGCAATTTTACACTCTCAATAGTGCCAAGTATCCTCTTACTGTGACGGCTGAGGATTATCAGGGGAATTTTGTCAGTGACAAGAAGACCTATGACTTGATTTTGGATCAGGTACGTTCTGCCGATACCAGCTTTGTGTCGGCTATTACCATGCAGAACCATGTTCAGTGGAATTCTCTAGAGCCTGCAGGTATAACAGCTTCGGGTGAGGGCTTCACGGCTGAGGAAAATGAAAACTTGACCAGCTATGTTCGCCTCCTATCCTTTACGGATCAGGCAACAAGGGATTTTCTAGACCAGCTTAAGACCTTGGATAAGAAAGTGACAGTTGTTTTTTACGGTGACCACCTACCAGGTTTGTATCCAGAGTCTGCTTTCGTGACGGATCCAAGTGTGCAGTACAAGACAGATTATTTCGTGTGGAGTAATTTTGAAACAGAAGACTACCATTATGATTTGGTCAATTCTAGCGACATGAATGCACTTATGCTGGAGACGACCAATAACAAGGTCAGTCCTTACTATGCCCTCTTGACAGAAGTGCTTCATAAGGACCGAGTAGGACAGGCTGAGCGGGATGCGAAAGTTGCAGAAGAACTCAAACTGGTCCAATATGACCTATCGACAGGAAAAGGCTACCTTTTGAAATACAAAGATTTTTTCAAAGTAGCGACTGAAACGACAGAATAAAAATAGACCAAGTCAGATAGCTGGCTTGGTTTCTTCTTTATGTGAAAAAGGACACAAATATGGTGAGTTGTGGTATAATAACTTTGTTTAATACAGATTTTTTATTGTTTTACTTAGAAGTCTATTCAACGGTGGAGAAGAAATGAAAACGAAAAATTTTTGGCTAACCTTATCTTGTATTTTTACAGTAGCCCTGCTCAATGTTGGCTTTCTGTACCAATATCGCTATATTATTGATGCTATTGCGGCTGGAGATAGACAAGCCTTTGTGTCTTGTTTTGTGCTGATGGGGCTAACTGTCCTTGTCATGCTGGTCTTTGAATACATTCGTCAGATTGCCAATGTCAGCTATCTCAATCAAGTAGGTTTCCAATTGCAGGCGACCTTTATTGGGAAAATTTTTAATTTACCTTTTAGGCAGTTTGTTGAGCAGGGGGCGGGAGCCTATATTTCTCAGCTCAATAATGATTTGGAGACGGTGAAAGAAGATTATTACGACGCTTTCTTTACGATTTTTCAAGGTGCTTGTACCTTTGGCATTGCCAGTTTAGCCTTGCTTAGCTTGGATGGTCTGACCGCTATTTTCTTGATTCTGATCTCATTCTTGCCAGTTGTGATTCCCTATTTGTTTAAAAAGCGGAGAAGGCTCAATCAGGAGGCGATTTCGGACAGTCAGCAGGTCTATAATACAAGGGTTTCAGATGTCTTTCTAGGTTATTTGCAAGTGAAAAATAGCCGCCAAAGACAGCAAGTTTTAGATGGGCTGAACGATCGCTATCAAGCAGTCAATGATAAGGTCAATCAGGCCAATCGAACGACAGTAACCATGCGGCTCTTAGTCGGTTTCGTCTTTTATCTGACCACTCTTTCGATTATCTTTATCGGTGGTTTTCAAGTCTTTTCTGGAGCCTTGACCATCGGTGGCTTGACAGCTATTCTGACCATTTCAGAGCAGTTGGTGGATCCTATTAATAGCATTGCGGCAGCCTTTTTGGACAGGCATGCCGTTAAGGAATTGAAGCAAGAGTTTGAGCTATCTACTTTGGGGCAAGAAGCGAAGGGACAGGAACTAGCTTCAGCTTTCCAGAGCATGCAACTGGTCAAGGCTAGTTATGCCATCGGTGAGAAGCAGGTCTTTGAAGACCTGACAGTAGCGTTTGAGCGTGGCAAGAAGTACCTGATTCTTGGGGAAAGTGGTTCTGGCAAATCTTCTTTGGCTCTTATTTTGACCAAGAATAGCCAACTGCAAGCAGGGGATATTTACTTTGATAAAACCTCTCTTGCAGACTTGTCCTACCAAGCCATTCAAGACAAGATTGCCTATCTGCCACAAGAGGGAGCCCTTTTCCATGATACTGTACTTTACAACTTGACCATGGGACAGGTTGTTTCAGAAGATAGGCTGATGTTTCTCATTAAGACCATGAATCTTGACAGTCGTTTTCCAAGTTATGCTTCTTTGAGCGAGGAAATCAGTGACGATAGTGGACTGTCTGGCGGACAAAAGCAACGCCTGCTCTTGATTCGTGCCTTGCTACAAGATAAGGAGGTCTTGTTGCTGGATGAAAGTCTGTCTGCCTTGGATCAGGAAACCTATACAGTAATTGAAGCCTACCTTACCTCACTAGCAGATAAGACGCTCATTCATATTTCCCACCGTGTGTCCGATGAGGTCCTTTCTCGTTATGATGGGGTGGTACAGATTGGGGAGAGTAATTAATTTTTGTCAGAATGTTCCTATCTAGGGGGAGTTATGAAAAAAATCATCTATCAATTGCGATTTGTTATTGCCATTCAGTTGGTTTTCCATATCTTATATAGTTTGACCAATGTCGTTTTGCCGGAGTTAAATAAGTATCTTTTTGACCATATTTTTCAGATGGGCTGGTCAGGGCTTGTCTGGCTCTTGTTGGCCTATGCTTTGACCATCATTGCCAATTCAGTCTTTCAGTACATTTCCCAAGTTTATGAGTGGAAGGTGTCTCAGGGCTTCTATGTCAATGCTAAAAAAGGCCTAGCAAACAGCTTGTTATCTCAGCCTTTATCCAAATTTTCAGAGAAGAATGTCTCTGCCTATCTGTCCATTTTTGACAACGATTTGGAAACCATTGAGGAGAGTTATCTGAGTCCTCTCATGGACATTATCCGCTCTAGTTTGAGCATGCTCATCTATGCGGTTTCCCTCTTTCTCTTTGTTCATCCCCTGGTTGCGGTTGGGATTATTCTGTCGTCTGCCTTGGCGGTCTTCATTCCCAAGTGGATTTCCGGTCCTCTTTCTCAGCGGCAGCGGGCATTTTTACAGAGTTTGGAAAGTTATTTTCAGGTGGTGACAGACCTCTTTTCTGCTAAGAATCGCGTTAATACCGAAACCTTCGGCTCCATCAGTCGTGTCCACCATCGGTCAGTAGTAGAAAGTGAACAGGCCCGTTTTCGCTTTGGGCAATTCAAGACCCTGGCTAATGTCGTCAATGGATTTTCCATGTTTTTGGTGCAATTAACAGCTTTTGGCTTGGTCGGCTACCTCTTGCTACAAAAAGAGCTGACCATCGGTGCAGCCATTGCGACTTTTAGCTATGTTGAAAATTTCATCTATCCTATGAAATACATCCTCTTGGATGTCAATTATATCCATTCGACCAAGGAAACAGTTGCCAATTTAGAAGACTATCTTGCTGGTCAGGTCTTGCCTGAGCAAGTGCTAAGCTATCCCAATGTGACAGCCTTGGAAGTGAAAGATGTAGCTTATCATGTGGGAGAATTAGCGGTCACCGATTTTTCCTATCGGTTTGACAAGGGGAAAAAGTATGCCATCATTGGTCCGTCAGCCAGCGGAAAATCCACTTTTCTACGAGTGTTGGCAGGAGAACTAGCTCTGGACAAGGGAAGTGTTTCCTATCTGGAAAACGATGTTTCACATGAAATGGAAGCAGCTACCGCCTTCTATCTCAGCCAGTTTGAGCATCTTTACCATACCGATTTTGAAAGCAATGTGTCTGTTTTTGGAACCTATGAGAAGGGAAGAGATGTCATGCTTGGCTTGTTAAGGAGCTTGCCAAAGAGTTTACAGGACACCTTGCGTACAACAACAGACCCCAGTCTCTTGAGTGGTGGCGAAAAAAATATCCTGTGTCTGCTCCGTGCCCTGATGAGTGGCAAGGACATCTTGCTCTTGGATGAACCGACCGCCCATTTAGACCCTGCCCTGACCAAGCAGGTCTTGACCAACCTCTTGCAGCTGGAGGACAAACTCATCGTTACCATCTTGCACCAATCAGACCCAGCCATCCTAGACATGTTTGATGTGGTTTTGGAAATGCGTGATGGAAAATTGAGCGAGAAGATATAAAAATGACCCCAAGCCAATAATTTTGACTTGGGGTTATCCTTTATAAATAATGCGGAGGAAGGGATTTGAACCCTCACACCCGATGGGCACATGCGCCTGAAGCATGCGTGTCTGCCGTTCCACCACCTCCGCTTGCTTTTTATTATACTATTTTTAAATTGAAATGACTAGAGTAAAGTGTAAAATCTCAGAGTCTGGGTAAAAGACCATCCCACTTCATAAGGTTAGAGTCAACATCTCAGCGCAGTGGTTGATTGCTCCAACAATCAGATTGATTGTTAGAGGTTGGAGATAAGATTTGCAAAGCAAATCTCAGCAGTTCGTGTTTTACACTCCAAATCTAACCATTACGACTGCTGCGAACAAAGTTCGCCTTATCTCCAACCTCAAACTGTCTCCCAGACAGTTTGAGCTGTGCGGGGGTGGGACTGAAACAGTCTGGGAATAGACTGTTTCAGCTCAACAACTTGAAACGTGAAATGGGTGACGCGCTCTTTTATTAAGGTTCGAGTTCTTTCCTGCTCCTTTTTTCCTAGGAAATTTGGTATAATAGGAACAAGTACACACAAAGGAGTCTTCATTGCAAGGAAGAATAATCAAGGCCTTGGCTGGTTTTTACTATGTCGAGGCGAATGGACAGATTTATCAAACCAGAGCCAGAGGAAATTTTCGTAAGAAAGGCCAAACGCCCTATGTGGGTGATTTTGTGGACTTTTCTGCGGAGGAAAATTCAGAAGGCTACATTTTAAAGATTCATGAGCGAAAAAATAGCTTGGTTCGACCTCCTATCGTCAATATTGATCAGGCGGTGGTTATCATGTCGGCCAAGGAGCCTGATTTTAATGCCAATCTACTAGATCGTTTCCTAGTGCTTTTGGAACAGAAGGACATGGATCCCATTATCTATATCTCTAAGATGGACTTGGTAGAAGATCGGGCGGAGATGGATGCCTTCAAGGCTATCTATGAGAAAATTGGCTATCCATTTGTCTATAGTTTGGAGGAATTGACGCCATTATTGCAGGATAAGGTGACGGTCTTTATGGGGCAGACAGGGGTTGGAAAATCAACCCTACTCAACCGCATTGCACCAGAATTAGCCTTGGAAACAGGGGCGATTTCAGATAGTCTGGGGCGTGGTCGTCATACCACTCGTGCGGTCAGCTTCTACAATGTCTTCGGTGGGAAAATTGCGGATACGCCAGGTTTTTCATCCTTAGACTATGAAGTCAAGGAGGCTGAGGCTCTGACAGATTGTTTCCCAGAGATTGCGGAAAGCAGCCAGGACTGCAAATTTAGGACCTGTACCCATACCCATGAGCCGGATTGTGCGGTCAAGGAAGCTGTTGCCAGCTCTGCCATTTCCCAAAGTCGCTTTGACAATTATCTCCAATTCCTCAGCGAAATCCAAAATCAGCGCGAAACCTATACCAAGGTAAGTAAGAAATTCAAATAGAAAGTTGGTTCTGTATGTCACATTATAAGATTGCACCGTCTATTTTGGCGGCAGATTATGCAAATTTTGAAAAAGAGCTCAAACGTCTAGAAAAGACAGGTGTGGAGTATGTGCACATTGATGTCATGGACGGTCATTTTGTGCCAAATATTAGCTTTGGGGCGGATGTGGTTGCGGCTATGCGTCCCCACAGCAAGCTGGTTTTTGATTGCCATCTCATGGTGTCCAATCCTGAAAATCATATTGAGACCTTTGCACGTGCGGGTGCAGATATTTTAACCATTCATGCAGAAGCAACGGTTCACCTGCATGGGACCTTGCAGAAAATCCGTGCCGCTGGTATGAAGGTGGGTGTGGTCATCAATCCAGGTACACCTCTTGTGACCATTGAGCCTGTGCTTAACTTGGTGGATCAGGTTCTGCTCATGACGGTCAACCCAGGTTTTGGTGGACAAGCCTACATCCCAGAAGTGGCTGAGAAGATTGAGGCCTTGGTCAAACTCCGTGAAGCCAAAGGCTTGAACTTTGACATCGAAGTGGACGGCGGGATTGACGACAAGACCATTCATTCAGCCAAAAATGCGGGTGCCAATGTCTTTGTGGCTGGTTCCTATCTCTTCAAAGGAGACTTGGATGCCAACGTTGCCAAATTGAGAGCGGCCCTCCATGATTAAGATTGCTGTTATTGCAGGCGGTTCCTTTGACTGCCTTCCTGAGCCTGCCGACCTCTATGTGGGGGTAGATGCAGGCTCTCTTCGTCTTCTGGACCATTCCCTGCCTCTTGACTGGGCCATGGGTGATTTTGACTCGGTGACGCCTGAAGAGTTAGGGTGGATAAAGGATCAAGCAGAGTGTTTTTTGCAAGCTCCTGCTGAAAAAGATGATACAGATTTGGAGCTGGCTTTAAAGGAAATCTTCAAGGCATATCCGCAGGCCCAGGTTCGCATATACGGTGCCTTGGGTGGCCGCATGGATCATATGATGGCCAATCTCTTTCTGGCTGCAGAGCCTGACTTGGCAACCTATATGGAGCAGATTGAATTGGTGGACAGTCAGAACATCGTCCGTTTTCGACCTGCAGGTCAGCACCGTTTGTCACCGATTGCTGGTATGAAGTACATTTCCTTTATGCCGTCGGACCAGAGCCGCCTGACCATTCGTCATGCCAAGTACCCGCTGGATGCCAGCAATTATTTTTTCAAAAAATGCTATTCCTCTAACGAATTTATAGATAGAGATATAGACATTCAACTGGATAAGGGCTACGTGGTCCTTATCTACAGTAAGGATAAGAATTAGATGGATATTGTATTACTTATTTTGCTGATACTGGTCTTGATTGCCTTGGTTTTTCTTTATGGAAAATGGCAGAGCTTGGCCCTGCTTTTGCAAGATCAGGCAGAAGACACAGCAGACAACTTGTCTGATCAGCTCAGCTATCAACTAGAAAATGCAACTCTCAAACAGCAGCAAGCCATTCATCAGGAAGTGGAAAGACTCCGCACGGAGCTTTACCAACAGCTAACCGACATCCGTCAAGAGCTGAATAAGAGCCACTTGGAAACGCGAGATGCCACCGACCGCCGTTTGCAGGCCATTCAGGAGTCCAATGAAAAACGCCTGGAAGAGATGCGGCAGACGGTCGAGGAAAAGCTGGAGAAAACCCTGCAAACCCGCCTACAAGCCTCCTTTGAAACGGTGTCCAAGCAGTTGGAGTCAGTCAATCGTGGTCTGGGCGAAATGCAGACGGTGGCGCGTGATGTGGGTAGTCTTAACAAGGTGCTGTCTGGCACCAAAACCCGTGGCATCATGGGTGAATTGCAGCTGGGACAGATTATCGAGGATATTTTGACACCTAGCCAATATGAGCGAGAGTTTGCCACGGTTTCAGGCTCTAGTGAGCGCGTGGAGTATGCGGTCAAGCTACCAGGACGGACGGAAGGAGATTATATTTACTTGCCAATCGATTCCAAGTTTCCGCTGGCGGATTACTACCGCTTGGAGGATGCTTACGAAAGTGGGGACAAGGACCAGATTGACCTCCATCGCAAAAATCTCTTGGCGGCTATTAAACGTTTTGCCAAGGATATTCAGAGCAAGTACCTCAATCCGCCTGAAACGACTAATTTTGGTGTGCTCTTTCTGCCAACCGAAGGGCTGTATTCAGAGGTGGTCCGCAATCCCATTTTCTTTGATGACCTACGCCGTCAGGAAAATATCGTGGTAGCAGGACCGACTACCCTTTCTGCCCTGCTCAATTCCCTCTCCGTCGGCTTTAAGACCCTCAACATTCAACGGTCGGCCGATGATATTTCCAAGGTCTTGGGCAATGTCAAGCTGGAATTTGGCAAGTTTTCTGACCTCTTACTTAAGGCTCAGAAACAACTCAATCAAGCCAGCAGCAATATTGACAAACTCCTAACCACTCGCACCAACGCTATCGAGCGTAGTCTTCGTACCATTGACCTGTACGAAGATGACCAAACCAAGGGACTGCTTGGCCTGTCCCCATTAGATGAGGAAGATAATGAAAATTAACCAAATGAAAAAAGATGAATTCTTCGAAGGATTTTATCTTATTAAAACAGCTGATGTCCGTCAAACACGAGCTGGCAAAGATTACCTCGCCCTGACCTTCCAGGATGATACTGGTGAAATTGAAGGCAAGGTCTGGGACGCCCAGCCAGGGAAAATCAAGGATTTTACTGCTGGGACAGTTGTTCACGTGCAGGGACGCCGTGAAGTTTATAACAATACCCCGCAAGTCAATCAATTGGTTCTCCGTTTGCCAAAAGCTGGCGAACCCAATGACCCTGCTGATTTCAAGGAAAAGCCACCGGTGGATGTCAATGACACCAAGGACTATCTGAGCCAGATGATTTTCCGTATTGAAAATGCCACTTGGCAGAGGATTGTCCGTGCTCTTTACAGCAAGTACGACAAGGAATTTTATTCCTATCCAGCGGCCAAGACCAATCACCATGCCTTCTATTCAGGTTTGTCCTTCCATACAGCGACCATGGTCCGCTTGGCAGATAAAATTGGTGACATCTATCCTCAGCTCAACAAGAGCCTGCTCTTTGCAGGAATCATGCTTCATGATCTAGCCAAAGTGATTGAACTGACAGGTCCTGATAACACAGGCTACACTGTCCGTGGCAATTTGATTGGACACATTTCCTTGATTGATGAAGAGATTACCAAGGTCTTGATGGAATTGGGCATCGATGACAGTCTGGAGGAAGTGACTGTTCTGCGTCACGTTATCCTCAGCCACCACGGTCTCTTGGAATATGGTAGCCCAGTCCGTCCGCAGATTATGGAGGCGGAAATCCTCCACATGATTGACAACATTGATGCGGAAATGATGATGATGCTATCGGCCTTGGACAAGGTCGGCCCAGGTGAGATGACCAACCGCATCTTTGCCATGGATAACCGAGCCTTTTATAAGCCCAATATCGACTGATGGCAGTTAGGATAGTGTCTCGACAGCCCCTCACCAAAGGCTGGTCCACGGACCAAAAGTACAAGGTCCAGCTAGAAGATGGTCGCTTTGGTCTGTTGAGAATAGCAGAGCGACCAGCCTATGAGGCTAAGCGATTAGAGTTTCAGTTAGTTGAAAACCTGTTTGGTCTAGGTTTGCCTGTGGCAGAGCCACTAAGTTTTTGGGCGGATGACTTGTCAGTCTACACCCTCTATGAATGGGTGGAAGGTCAGGACATGAATGAAGTGGCTTCCGATCTGTCTGATTCTGTCTTGTATGATTTGGGCTGTCAGGCTGGACAGTTTTTGCGAACCTTGCATGCCCTACCGATTGACCAAAGTCAACGGGACTGGAACAGTTTTTATCAGGCTAAGATTGACAGTAAAATCAAGGCCTACCAAGCAACTAGTCATTCCTATCCAAATGGTCAAGCTATGATAGACTTTGTCCAGGCCAATCGTCACTTGCTTGAAGGGAGACAGATTGCCTACCATCATGGAGATTTTCATACAGGGAATTTTCTACTGGGAAGAGATGGAAAGCTAAAAATCTTAGACTTTGATCGCTACGACATAGGAGATCCCTGGGAAGAATTCAACCGTTTGATTTTCACGGCAGATTTGTCTCCAGCCTTTGCGCGTGGTCAGGTAGATGCCTATTTTGACGGCGTTATTCCAGAGGAATTTTGGAGACTTTTAGCTCTATACTTAACAGTAAACAGTCTAGGCGCTCTTTCTTGGGCAGAACAAGTAGATTCCGAACAAATTTCATTGATGAAGTTGCAAGCGCAGAAGATTTCTGAATGGTATGAATATTTTAATCATCATCTTCCAAAGTGGTATATGTAAGCGATAAACAAAATACGAAAAAGACGGACTTTTTAATCAAAAAAGTTCGCTTTTTGTAGTTTATTGTGATATAATAGAAAAAAGTGAAAGAGGATGATTTTATGAAATTAAGAAGAAGTGAGCGTATGGTTGTCATTTCCAATTACCTCATCAACCACCCTTATGAATTAACTAGTTTGAATACCTTTGCGGAAAAGTATGAATCTGCCAAGTCATCTATCTCAGAGGATATTGCCATCATTAAAAAGGCTTTTGAGGAAAGCTCTATCGGGCATATTGAAACCATTACTGGTGCCAGTGGAGGAGTTGTTTTTACTCCATCGATCTCTAAGGCAGAGTCCGTCGAAATTGCACAGGCCCTTCGTGATCAGATGGCCGAAAGTAATCGTATCTTGCCAGGCGGTTATATCTATTCATCTGACTTGCTGTCTACACCACATATTTTGAAAAATGTCGGTCGTATCATTGCAGATGCTTTCAAAGATGAAAAGATTGATGCGGTCATGACAGTTGCGACTAAGGGTGTCCCTTTGGCCAATGCTGTTGCCAATGTCCTTAATGTACCGTTTGTTATTGTGCGCCGTGATTTGAAAATCACAGAAGGTTCAACCGTTTCTGTCAACTATGTGTCAGGATCTAGCGACCGTATCGAAAAGATGTTTCTGTCCAAGCGTAGTTTGAAGGCAGGAAGCCGTGTCTTAATCGTCGATGACTTCTTGAAAAATGGTGGCACCATCAATGGTATGATTAGCCTTTTGTCTGAGTTTGACTCAACCTTGGTAGGCGTGGCTGTCTTTGCGGAAAACCAAAAAGGGGACCGTAGCGTAGCTAACTACAAATCTTTGCTCGCTGTGACCGACATCAATGTCAAGGAAAACCGAGTTGATGTAGAGTTGGGAAATATTTTTGAATAACATACATGCAAAAAAGAGCTGGTTTTCAGCTCTTTTTTACTATTCTTTCAAAACTCTCCGACCGTGCTTCCACGCTGATTTCTTCGAGGGTCAGCGGGTGGGTCAAGCTGAGTTTTTGGGCATGGAGCATGAGGCGGGGTGCTGTGATTCGACTGTAAAGAGGGTCTCCGATTAGGGCATGACCATGATGGGACAAATGCACCCGAATCTGATGTGTCCGCCCTGTCTGGAGGCGACAGGTAACCAAACTATTTTTGCCAAGGGTCTTCAAGAGATGGACTTGGGTCAAAGCAGCCTGTCCCTTGCGGTTGTCGACCACCCGCTTTCTGCGGTCGTGTCGGTCCCGTCCGATTTTATCAGTGATAGTCCAGTCTGTCTTTCTTAGCTGCCCTTGGCAGAGGGCCAGATAGTCACGGTAGATGACCTTGTCTTCCAAAATCCGATTGAGAATGGGCAGGATAAAAGGATTTTTGGCAAAGAGAATGGCTCCGCTGGTTTCCATATCCAGCCTGTGGACCACATAGCAGGTCTGACCGACATAGGCAGATACATGGTTGAGCAGGGCGATTTCAGTAGGCTCATTGCCGTGGGTTTTCATGCCTTCGGGCTTGTTGACGATAATCAAATGCTCATCTTGATAGAGTTCCTCTACCAAGTCCGCCTGTCCTAGAGGAATACTTTTTTCAGGATAATCTTCCTGGTCAAAGGTCAATTCTAGCAGGTCGCCTGCAGCAATCGGACTCTGCCAGTTAATCAGTTCGCCGTTGACACGGACATGCTTCTTGGTGCGGAGGAAGTGGCGGATTTTTCTGGGAATGAGAAAATAATCTTCCAAGACTTCCTTAACAGTCAGTTGTGGAAAGGCTTGGGGAATGCGAATGTCAATTTTCATCTTATAGGCTGGTTGAGTGCTTGGGTTGCACTTTTTCATTTGGATTGAGGTAGTTCATGGCATTGTTGACGGCGGTTGGGGCTTCGCCCAGTCCAGTCGCAATCAGATCAACCTTTCCTTCATAGAAACAACAGTCACCGATGGCATAGATACCAGGAACAGAAGTTTCTTGCTTGCTGTTGACCACGATGCGGTGGCGATTGAGTTCCAGTCCCCATTCTTTCAGCGTACCGACAGATGATTTGAAACCGTAGTTGACAAAGAGGTGGTCGAAAGACAGGCTGAGCTTGTCCTCGCTCTTAACCTTGTCAAAATGAATGCTAGAAGCTCTGCCATTTCCCCCAGAAAGCTCTTTAGGGACAAAAGGTGTGTGGATGCTGACGCTGGACTGCTTGAGCTCTTCCACGCTGTGCTCGAGGGCTCGGAAGTTGTCACGACGGTGGACGATGTGAGTGGTCTTGGCGATTTTTTCAAAGGCCAGGGACCAATCGACCGCAGAGTCACCGCCACCCAAGACGACGATGTCCTTGTCGGCATACTGCTGGATGTTGGACACGTGGTAGTGGACGTTGTCAAATCTGTCAGCACCATCAATCTCCAGCGGACGTGGCTTGAAGGCCCCGCCACCCATAGCGATAATCAGGGTCTTGGTCTGGTGGCTGCCCTTGTTGGTCCTTAGGGTAATGGTTTCCCCAGGTTCAATAGCAGTCAGGGTTTCATTGAGGCAGATGGTGGTGTCAAATGGAGCCAGCTGGGCGAGGAGGTTGTCGGTCAACTCCTGTCCTGTCAGGCTGGGAAAGGCGGGAATGTCTAAAATGGCCTTTTCGGGATAGAGAATGGCAGGCTGGCCACCCAGTTGGGGAAGGGAGTCAATGATTTTGACCTTGGCTTGACGGAGGTGGGCGTAGAAGGCGGCGAAGAGACCGACAGGTCCGCCACCGATGATGGTAATATCATATACTTGTGTCATGGGAATCCTCTTCTTTGTTCAGAATGACCCTATTTTATCATATTTTTTGAAAAAATTCCCTGTCTGTTATCACAAGTTATCGCAGGCTTTTTTCTGCTAGTTTTTACGAAATGGTGTATAATGGTACAAAATTCACTAGAAAGAGGTAAAGTATGGACGATTTGCAACATCAGCCGATTGAAGTTCCAGAAGATTTCCAAATTGATCATGAAGACCTACCTAGCCGTCGCCGCAGGGGAAATCGTGGCTCTGTTGATAAACCAAAGAAAAAATCACGTATTCCGGAGCCGATTCGTAAATTTTGGCGGCGTTACCAACTGACTAAAATTTTAATCATTTTAATGGTCCTGACAGTTCTTACAGTAGGTGGCTATCTATTTTTCCTTGCAAAGACAGCTAATGTTGGTGATTTACAGCAGGCGCTAAAAGCCACAACGATTATTTATGATAAGGACGGTGCTGAAGCAGGGACCTTATCTGGTCAAAAAGGGACTTATGTAGAATTAGATGCTATTTCTGATAATCTTGAGAATGCGGTGATTGCTACAGAGGACAGGAGTTTTTATAAAAACTCAGGGATAAACTATCAACGAACCATCTTAGCTGTTTTGACCTTGGGGCGTTCAGGTGGTGGTTCAACGATTACCCAGCAGTTAGCTAAAAATGCATTTTTGACACAAGAGCAGACCATTAGTCGAAAGGCTAGAGAGTTCTTCCTAGCCCTTGAAATCAATAAAAAATACAGTAAGCAAGAAATCCTTACAATGTATCTCAATAATGCCTATTTTGGTAATGGGGTTTGGGGAGTTGAAGATGCTAGTCAAAAATATTTTGGTATTTCTGCTAGTGACTTGACGATCGAGCAATCTGCTGTTTTAGCAGGGATGCTTAAGGGTCCAGAAATTTATAATCCCTATTATTCCTTAGAAAATGCAATCAATCGCCGAGATACCGTCTTGCAAAATATGGTCAACGCTGGCTATATTGATCAGGCAACTGCCGATGCAGGTTTTCAAGTAGACCTAGCCAGTCAGCTTTCAGATACCTATACAGGGAAACAAAGCAATTATTCCTATCCATCCTATTTTGATGCTGTGATTGCTGAGGCGATTGAGCGATACGGACTGAAAGAATCAGACATTATTAATAACGGCTATAGGATTTACACAGAGATGGATCAAAATTCTCAAGCCAGCATGCAGGTGATTTTTAATGATGAGACTATGTTCCCAACATCAAGTTTTGATGGTACCCATGCTCAGGCTGCCAGCGTAGCTCTTGATCCGACGACTGGTGGAGTTCGCGCCTTGGTTGGTCGAGTTAACAGTTCAGAGGATGCGGTCTTTCGGACTTTCAACTTTGCGACACAAGCCAAGCGCAGTCCTGGTTCAACAATCAAGCCTCTTGTTGCCTATGCGCCAGCGGTAGCAGCGGGTTGGGCAATTGATACACCATTGGATAACCATACAGAAACCTATGGGGATTATACCTTACACAACTATGACTATTCAACTTCGGATACCATTCCAATGTACCAAGCTTTAGCTTTATCTTACAATCTGCCAGTTGCATATATTGTAAATACCTTTGGGATTGACAAAGCTTTTGAATTTGGTCAAAAGTTTGGTCTTGATATGGAAAATGTTGAAAAGGTACTTGGTGCGTCAATCGGATCAGGTGTGGAAACGAACCCCTTGCAAATGGCTCAGGCCTATAGTGCTTTTGCGAATGATGGTGTAATGAAGGATGCTCATCTAATTACACGTATTGAAACAGCGAGTGGAAAGGTATTGGCTCAGCATCGCGAGACAAGTACAAAAGTAATTGACCGCTCGGTTGCAGATAAAATGACCTCTATGATGCTTGGGACCTATACGAATGGTTTAGGTGTATCTGCAGATGCGACGAATTACTATCTTGCAGGAAAAACGGGAACAACCGAAACAAGTTTTGATGTAAATCTTGTTAATGACCAGTGGTATATTGCCTACACACCTGATTTGGTCATCAGTCAGTGGGTTGGTTTTGAGCAGACAGATGAAAATCATTATATAGATAGCAGTAGCTACTGGATGGCTCCGTCGGTCTTCCAGACTGTAGCCAATTCAATCTTGCCATATACTGCTGGAACTCAGTTCGAAGTAGAAAATGCCTATGCACAAAATGGTATTGTAGAAGTAGCTCCAGATGAAGCTGCGCAAACTGAATCAAGCCTTGGTCAAGAACAGGTACAAGAAATTTCAGATCAGGCGAAAAACTTGATTGAGCAAACCAAACAAAATCTAATCGATGCCCAGTTACCAGAACGAGCAAAAACCTTGTGGGATAACATTACGTCTTGGTTTGGAGAGTTGTCAAATCCATAAAAACATGGTAGAATGAAAAGGATGGAGGGCTTTATGGCACTAAAAAAAGCAAGCCTAGCCTGTACTGTTTGTGGTTCTCGAAACTATTCAATCAGCCTTTCGAGCAATCCCAAGCCAACACGGTTAGAAGTAAATAAATTTTGTAAACACTGTGGACAATACACTGTTCACAAGGAAACCAGATAGGAGTCGCGCATGAAATTTATCAAAGACATTATCCGCATTTTAAAAGATACGTCTTGGCCAACTCGTAAGCAGAGCTGGACGGATTTCGTGTCTGTAGTGGAATATACTGCCTTTTTCGTAGCGGTGGTTTACCTCTTTGACTTGATTTTGTCACGAGGAATCATGAGCTTGATCAATCTTTTCTAGAAAATACTTGCCATTTGTAAAATGGAAGTGATATAATAAGGAAAAGCGAAAGCCTTCGGGCTTTTTTTAGCGTCTAAAAATTCCGTGTTTCCAAAGAAAGGAAGTAACAATGTACGATAGTTTTGATAAAGGCTGGTTTGTTTTGCAGACCTACTCAGGATATGAAAATAAAGTGAAGGAAAACTTGCTCCAACGTGCCCACACTTATAACATGTTGGAAAACATCCTTCGTGTAGAAATTCCAACTCAGACTGTTCAGGTTGAAAAGAACGGTGAGGTCAAGGAAGTGGAAGAAAACCGTTTCCCTGGTTATGTTTTGGTTGAAATGGTTATGACGGATGAAGCTTGGTTTGTGGTTCGTAACACGCCAAACGTTACAGGTTTCGTGGGTTCACACGGTAACCGTTCAAAACCAACTCCACTTTTGGAAGAAGAAATTCGTCAAATCTTGGTGTCTATGGGACAAACCGTTCAAGAATTTGATATTGATGTCAAAGTTGGCGACACTGTTCGTATCATCGACGGTGCCTTCACAGACTACACAGGTAAAATTACAGAAATTGACAACAACAAGGTTAAGATGGTTATCTCTATGTTTGGTAATGATACCATTGCTGAAGTTAATTTGAGCCAGATTGCTGAGTTGTAATAAGTTGTTAAAGCGCAGGGAGACCTGTGCTTTTTCTTGTTTTTGAGGCTAACTCAAAAAAACCTTGCCAAAGATTTAAAAATTTTATAGAATTAGGTGTACCTAACTTATAAATTAATTAATCTTAAAAACGGAGGTTTTATGAAACAGAAGTGGTCTCAGATTGAGAATAAACAACGCTTTAGTATCAAGAAGTTAAGTGTCGGTGTGGCATCGGTATCAATAGGATTTTTTATCACGGGTGTTCCGATGGTTCAAGCAGATACTAGTGGAGAAGGATTGGAGTCTACAGTTGCGGTCGCAACAGATATGGATAGTAGGCAAAATTCTGCGGTAGAGAAAAAAGAAGATGGACCATTATCAGATGATCCAGTTAAAACGGAGCAGGTGGATGAACCAGTTGCTGAAGAGGGAGTGGTCGAAGAAGTTGTAGATACAGAGGCGGGTGAAGAATCAGGTCTTCTCACAGATCAAGCTGCGACCGAGATAAAAACTACAGCTGGTAAGACAACAGATGAGTCAAAGGAAAAAGAAGACATTAGCGGAAAAGAAGCTAGTGCTCCTCAAACAATCCCGCAGGAATCACAGCTTGAGCCAGAAGAGGTGACAACAGGGCGCTATATTTTACAATTTTCCGAAGAGAACCGAAATCTTGTATTGGATAAATTAAAGAAAATTGATGGCGTTAAAATTGTTCATGAGTATAAGGAGGTTTTAACGGGAGCATCAGTAGAGGTAGGGAAAGAAAGTTTGTCTGATGTGAAGGCAATTACCGAATTAACCTCTTTAGAAGAGAGTCGCCGTATCCGACCGACTCTTCATACTGCTAAACAGCTGGTTGGTGCCTTAAAAGCAAGTTCTAAATATCAGACAGATGGTCGCGGAATGGTGATTGCAGTCATTGACTCCGGTTTGGATATTAAGCACAAAGACATGAGGTTGGATGATGGTGTCATTCCTAAAATTAAGGACATTACTCCATCTACGACAGGGACATACACATTGAAAGTTCCCCATGGCTATAATTATGTATCTGGCAACGATAATCTCTACGATGATACCCACGAACCACATGGTATGCACATAGCAGGAACTCTGGCTGGAAATGCAACAGACGAAGAAGTTGCGTCTAAAAAGGGAGTTGATGGGATTGCTCCCAACGCACAACTGCTAGTCTACAAGATTTTTTCAAATGACCCTAAAAATTATAAAGCTGAGACGGAGGATGCTGCTTATGCTGCTATTGAAGATGCTATCAAACACGGGGCAGATGTCATCAGCTTGAGTGTTGGTTATTATGATAGCGGGCTACCAGGGAATGCTTACTACACGATTGCTAAGAGGGCAGCAGAAAAGGGAATTATCATTACAGCGGCTATTGGTAATGCTGGTGCCTCCTCTTCAGACACCTCCTTTGACCTGCATACAAATAATGCCTTAGGAGCTGTGGATACGGCAACAACAGTTGGTGTGGCAGCGACTCCCGCAGTTATCGCGGTTGGTTCGGCGAGAAATACCCATCTTGTTCAACGAGAATTTATGCTGAATGGACAGTCTTTTGGTTACTATCCTATTGGCTATACAACGCTTACAGAGGGAAAATATGAATTTGTAGATGCTGGAAATGGTCATTGGGAAGAAGTGCAGGGGCTTGATTTGGCTGGTAAAGTAGCGGTTATCAAAAAAGATAAGTTTGACTTGAAAGATGCTGTTCGTAATTTGAAATTCAAGGATGTTGCTGGAATTATTGTGATAAATACTGATCAGGGATGGAACAAGGATTATTATAGGACCCATCAGTTATTGGTAGATGATAAGACTTTGCTTTCCTACTCCTCTATCTGGGGAATTAGTCTTAGCGGGGAAGATGGAAGGCGATTATTAGAAGTTGCCAACCAATCGCAAGGTAACACTGGTTTGGTTCTTAAACCTACAATTGGAATGAAGAAGTTGATTGAAGTGCCGACTGTATCAGGCTTTTCTAGTTGGGGACCTACGGTCAACTTAGAATTGAAGCCAGAGATTGTGGCGCCGGGAGAGGATGTTTATGCAACCTTGAATGACAATCGTTATGGCTCCATGTCAGGGACTTCGATGGCTTCGCCAATTGTGGCGGGTGCCAGTGCACTTTTATTGCCACGGATTCGCCAAATGACACCACCAGAAGGCATGACTAGGATGGATTTGCTGAGAATCATTTTGATGAATACTGCTACCCCTTTGATTGATGTTCTAGATTCATCTGGGCATGCTTTGGAAAATTCTCCGAGACAACAAGGTGCTGGTCTGTTGCAGATTGATAGAGCCTTTGAAACAGATGTGATTCTTCACCACCGTCTAAAAGGAGGGGTGGAATTAAAAGAAATAGGGCGTGAGACAGAATTTGAGGTGACCTTGGAAAATCTGGGAAACCAACAAAGAAGCTTTGCTATTTCAGCTGGGAAAGTATTGACTAGTCAAGATGTTCCTGTTGATAGAATAGGACGTTCTGGAAAAGTAGTTAAAGAGATTCATGCGACAGAAATCAAGGGGTCGAGTATTCATCTTTCTGAGCAATCCATTCAACTAGGTCCAAAAGAGAAGAGAACCATTCGCCTGAAATTGGATGCAGGAGAAGCGAAAGACCAGTTTGCAGAAGGGTATATTTACTTCAAATCATTGACGGAGGGGCAGTCTGACATCAGCATTCCTTATTTTGGCTTTGTGGGTGACTGGTCAAAAGAAAGGATTGTTGATGCACCGGCTTGGGAAACCAGTTCTAAATTGAAACTGACCTCAGTTTTATCTAGCTATAAACACAATAAGTCTGGGCGCTATATTGAACTTGGGCGTGAAAAGATTCAAGATAATCAATCGCCTCTCAATCCAGACAATATCGCAATTCAAAACCAGCATTCGGACAGTCAGATTGGGAATGCCTTTGTTCGATTTGCGCTATTGAGGGATATTACCAACTATGATTTGGATATTGTAAAAGAAGCAACAGAAGATGCTCCTGTTTTAAGGCGGATTGATACCGGAACCATGCTGTCTCGTGTTCGCTATGTAGATTATTTTGAAAGTCTTTCGGAGTATTCCAAGCTTCGTACTCCGATAGAATTGCACCGTTGGGATGGGAAAGTGTACGATGCAAGCAAGGATGAAAACATACCAGCACCAGAAGGACAATATTTCTTTAGATTGCGGGTAAAAAATAAAGAAAATGGGGCCTATCAGTATACCTATCTGCCAGTCAAAATTGATAATCAAAAGCCAGAAATTGTCGCGATTGATACCAATCGTCTGACCAGCCATAGAGAACTAGTCGTCACAGCCAAGGATAATAATAAAGTTTGGGAGGTTCGAGCTAATCTAAATGGAGAAGATCTTCTTGTTGAAAAGGTTGTAGATGATGCAGGTCAACTACATTACCATCTCAAAGAAGTGGAACTGCCACTCGATGCTAAAAATCATCTCCGTGTTGAGGTGATGGATATAGCGGGTAATGTAGTTGCTGTTGAAAAAGATTTGGTGGCGCCTGTAATCCAGTTTAAAAATTTGGAAGATTTGATGGCAATTCGCAGTAAGAAAACTGTAGAAATTAAAGCGAACGTCTCAGCGCAAGTTTTCAATGTGCAGGCTAACTTGGATGCTCAGGCTGTGAATTACTCTCTGGAGAATGGTCAACTATCTCTCCAGATTCCAGAGCAATCAGATGGACGTCATAGTTTTGAATTAATCTTGAAAGATAAGGATGGCAAGCTTATTTACACTAAAACCTTAAATTATTTGGTAGATAATGAAAAGCCGACGATTGATCTTGATATTGAAAAAGATGAAGAGGATGAAGAGGTTATCCAGATTGGTAAAAATGGGCGTTTTACATTGAAGGGGAAAGTGAGTGATAATGTTAGTCTTCCTAAGGACATCAAACTTTATTATTCCAATCTAGACATTGATAAGGGAGAGCTGAAAATTATAGATGTAAAAGAAGACGGCAGTTTTGAGCAAGACTTCTTTAAATCTGATTTTCCTAGAGCCATCATGTTAACTGCGGTAGATGAGAAGGGAAATAAATTAAAGGACCTTCGTATCAATACAAGTCCAGAGAGTCTGGATGAGGAGGAGGAAACAGAAGTTCCGATTACTGTTAATAACTGGTTGATTGACCCGATTCGTTTCAATAAAGAAAGTCTTGGTCGTGAGCTAGATAGCGGGTTGGTCGACTTCAAAAAGCAAGAAGATGGGACTTATCTATTTACATTTGAAATAGAAGCAGAAACGGATCAAGCTCATTCTGTGCGCATCAATGGTGGCGAAAAACGCTATTTTGAGGATGGCAAGTTGACCTATCCAGTTACCCTGATTGAAGAGGGAAATGTTGTGGATATAAGTGTGTACAATGAGGCGGATGAGTTGACTTACACGAAGAAATATCAGATGTTGGTTGATACAGAAAACCCTGTTTTACAGCTGGAAAATGAGGTGCTACCATTGGAAAGACAGGTAGTGGATAGTGAAGAAGAAGACGAGGAAAATCAGTATGCAGGAGTTCTCCTGGCAGATGCTGATGGGCACTTGACACTTACCGGAAGCGCCAAGGATAATGGAATTTATTGGTCCTTGAAGATCAACGAAGATTTTGTAGCTCGAGGAGGCTTCTGGAGGCAGTATGGAAATAATGAAAAAGCCTTTCGCTATGAGCTACATAGTCTGAAAGACGGAGATACAGTCAAACTTGATTTGAGTGACAGTTTTGGAAATGCTCTTGTGAAGAAATATAAGGTACGGTTAAATGACAAGGAAGTATCTGAGCAGGTTCCTGAAAAAGACCTTCATGTGGAGCAATCAGATAAGGATCAAGCCCCTAGCATTCCTGTTCCGAAATCGGAAGCGCATGTACCAATGCCAAAAGAAGAGAATTCGCTTGCTCCGCAAACAGAATCCACTGAAATCGCGTTGTTAACTGGCGATACAAGAGAAGATGGTGTGGAGCATTTGGTGAGACTTACAAAACATGAGGAGGCACTAGGAATTTCTGATGAGAGAATAGAAGTGTCCGTACCTCACAGAGAATTCTTTGAAAGAAGCGGAAGAGGAGAGACAGGTGCATTAGCGGCGGATACTAGTGGGAAACTGCCTCAAACTGGGGATAGCCTTGGAAGTGTCTTTATAAGTGCTTTGTTAGGTCTATTTGGTGGAGCTATGGCCCTCGGAAATCTGAAGCGAAAAGAATAGCAAAAAACCTAGGAAGAATCCTAGGTTTTTTAGAATATTAAAAGGCGGTAGACGGATTTGAACCGACGATCAAGCTTTTGCAGAGCCGTGCCTTACCACTTGGCTATACCGCCATAACAAAGAATATTGTATCTTAAATCCTGGAAATGGTCAAGTGGAAATTTTAGAATCAGCCCAATTTCCAGATTTTACGGTAGACTAGAACTTACTTTGAGAATTTTTGGATGGCAGATTTTCATGAATTTCTCTGCTATTTTACTTGAAAACATACAGGTATTCTGATATACTAATAGAGTTGCTGTGCAACAAATACTCATCTCGGACCAATTGTGGTCTTGTTGCCGAAAGGTTGGGCTGCAAGTCGAAGTTCGGGAGAGGAGAAAAAACAAAAAGGAGAAATACTCATGGCAGTAATTTCAATGAAACAACTTCTTGAGGCTGGTGTACACTTCGGTCACCAAACTCGTCGCTGGAATCCTAAGATGGCTAAATACATCTTCACAGAGCGTAACGGTATCCACGTTATCGACTTGCAACAAACTGTAAAATTGGCTGACCAAGCTTACGAATTCATCCGTGACGCTGCAGCAAACGACGCAGTTATCTTGTTCGTAGGTACTAAAAAACAAGCTGCTGAAGCTGTTAAAGACGAAGCTATCCGTGCAGGTCAATACTTCATCAACCACCGTTGGTTGGGTGGAACTCTTACAAACTGGGGTACAATCCAAAAACGTATCGCTCGTTTGAAAGAAATCAACCGTATGGAAGAAGATGGAACTTTCGAAGTGCTTCCTAAGAAAGAAGTAGCATTGTTGAACAAACAACGTGCTCGTCTTGAAAAATTCTTGGGCGGTATCGCTGACATGCCACGCATTCCAGACGTAATGTTCGTAGTTGACCCACATAAAGAGCAAATCGCTGTTAAAGAAGCTAAAAAATTGGGTATCCCAGTTGTAGCGATGGTTGACACAAACACTGATCCAGATGATATTGATGTTATCATCCCAGCTAACGATGACGCTATCCGCGCTGTTAAATTGATCACAGCTAAAATGGCTGACGCTATCATCGAAGGCAACCAAGGTGAAGACAGCGTAGCAGCAGTTGAAGCTGAATTGGCAGCTGAGCCAGCATCTACAGAATCAATCGAAGAATTGGTTGAAGTTGTAGAAGGAAAATAAGTAACGAAGGCGTTAAGAAAAGCGTTAGATATATCTAAATTTTAGCTTTTTAGTCCGAGTACATTCTACATCATTTATCAGACACAAAAAACAATCCTAGAGGGGCAGGGCTGAGCCCGCTCCTCTATTTTATAAATACAAACAAGGAGAATAGACATGGCAGAAATTACAGCAGCTCTCGTTAAAGAATTGCGTGAAAAATCAGGTGCTGGCGTTATGGACGCGAAAAAAGCATTGGTTGAAACTGAAGGTGATATCGAAAAAGCGATTGAATTGCTTCGCGAAAAAGGTATGGCTAAGGCAGCTAAAAAAGCTGACCGTGTAGCAGCTGAAGGTTTGACAGGTGTTTACGTTGATGGTAACGTAGCAGCAGTTGTTGAAGTGAATGCTGAAACTGACTTTGTTGCGAAAAACGCTCAATTCGTTGAATTGGTAAACACTACTGCTAAAGTAATTGCAGAAGGTAAACCAGCTGACAACGAAGCAGCTCTTAAATTGGCTATGCCTTCAGGTGAGACCCTTGAAGAAGCATACGTAAACGCAACTGCAACAATCGGTGAGAAAATCTCATTCCGTCGCTTTGCTTTGGTTGAAAAAACAGATGCTCAAGCATTTGGTGCATACCAACATAACGGCGGCCGTATCGGTGTTATCTCAGTTGTTGAAGGTGGCGACGAAACTCTTGCAAAACAAATCTCAATGCACATCGCTGCGATGAAACCAACTGTTCTTTCTTACACTGAATTGGATGAGCAATTCGTTAAAGATGAGTTGGCACAAATCAACCACAAAATTGAACAAGACAACGAAAGCCGTGCAATGGTTGACAAACCAGCATTGCCATTGTTGAAATACGGTTCAAAAGCTCAATTGACTGACGAAGTGATTGCAGCAGCTGAAGAAGCTATCAAAGCAGAATTGGCAGCAGAAGGCAAACCAGAAAAAATCTGGGACAAAATCATCCTAGGTAAAATGGATCGCTTCTTGCTTGACAACACTCAAGTTGACCAAGCTTACACACTTCTTGCACAAGTTTACATCATGGACGACAGCAAAACAGTTGAAGCTTACTTGAACTCAGTAAATGCTTCAGTTGTAGAATTTGCTCGTTTCGAAGTGGGTGAAGGTATCGAGAAAGCTTCAAACGACTTTGAAGCAGAAGTTGCAGCTACAATGGCAGCGGCTCTTGGTAAATAATGAATAGTCAAGAACTTCCGAAAGGGGGTTCTTTTTTGGCAAAATCGGTCTTAGGGCGGATGTCGGATATGCTTGATTCGGTTATACTAGTATCAATCCTAAATATTTTTCATAATCTCCTTAAAAAGCACCGGCCTTGTGGTCGGTGCTTTTTGTCTGTTATGCATTAGTCTTGAATAAAAGCCGCAATCTCACCTTCCGTCATGCTGGAGTCGCAACGGACTTGGACGCCAGTAGGTTTAGCGACGAGGAGACCTGGGACGGTAGGAACTTGGTAGTGGTCGCGAAGGGTCTGGAGTTCTGGACTGATTTGGCTGGAGTCGAGGAAGTGGATGGTTACTTGCTTGTCTTGGGCTACCTTGTGGAGTTTTGGCGCAAAGCGGTTGCAGTATGGACAGGTGCTACGTCCGATGAAGAGAACAGCCCCCTCTTTGGCGGCTAGAAGGTTCTGTGCCTGCTCCACAGTCACACTTGTAAAGTCTTGAATGTAATCTTGAAAGTTCATGGTATAAGATATAAAGGGCCTTAAGCGGACACAGATAAAATAGGGAACAGAACGACGACTAGTTCTCGTTTATCTTTTTGGCCTAGTCCGTAGCCCGTATTCAGTTCAACTAAATACGGAAGCCCTAGTCCTTTCTGTTTTTTTTCTTTTATTATAGGATAAAGCAGAGCAGATTTCAAAATTCTGCTACGCTAGTTGCTAGGCTTTTGCTTTCAAAATTCGTCATTTTAAGGTATAATGGTCAAAGATAGTCAAAGAAAGAGGCGATACTATGGCGATGAAGAATACATCGGATTATATAGAAGAGCATATCAAAGCCATCTTGGACCAAGTCAGTGTAGCTGAGTTGCGTCGAAGTGAATTGGCCAGTCGGTTTGAAGTGGTGCCAAGTCAGATTAACTACGTCATTAAAACCCGTTTTACAGCCAGCCGTGGCTATATTGTTGAGAGTAAGCGTGGTGGTGGTGGTTATATCCGAATTGGGCGGATTACCTTTTCGGATAAGCACGAACTGGTCCATGATTTGTTAAACAATATGGGTGAGCAGTTGTCTGCGACGGTTTATGCGGATATTTTACAGCTCCTTTTTGATGAAGGATTGATGACAGAACGAGAAGGCAATCTCTTTTTGTCCACAGGAACTGATGAAATATTAGGAAAAGATGCAAGTACTATTCGAGCACGCATGATGCGTCAAATACTACGACGTTTAGATAGGAAAGAGGAATAATTCATGAAAATTTCAACTGGTTTACAGCGGGTTTTTGAAGATGCCCAGTTAGTGGCCCAACGTTATGCCTGTGATTACTTGGAAACCTGGCATGTTCTCTTGTCTTTCGTTATCAACCATGATACAGTCGCTGGCGCTGTTTTGGCAGAATATCCTATTTCAATTTCTGACTATGAACATGCAACTTTTGTTGTGACCGACAAGGTCTATCGTGAAGAGTTGGATAGTTTTCGTATTTTACCATCTTCTAAACGTTTGGATGAAACAGCTAGTTTTGCCAAGAAAATTGCAGAAGTCGTCAAGGCTAAGGAGCTGGGAACAGAACATTTGTTTATGGCTATGTTGTTGGATAAGCGGTCAACAGCTAGTCAGATTTTGGACAAGGTAGGTTTTTGTTTTGAAGACTCAGATGATAAGTTTCGTTTCTTGGATTTGCGTAAAAACTTGGAGGCACGTGCGGGATTTACCAAAGAGGACCTTAAAGCTATCCGCAGTGTGATGAAGGGTGGCAAAGCCAAACCTACCAATATGGGACAGATGATGGGAATGCCCCCAGCACCTCAAAGTGGTGGATTAGAAGACTACACTCGTGATTTGACAGCTTTGGCGCGTGAAGGGAAGATTGAACCTGTCATCGGTCGAGACGCTGAGATTGCACGGATGATCCAAATTCTATCACGTAAAACCAAGAACAACCCAGTTCTAGTTGGTGATGCTGGTGTCGGAAAAACTGCGCTTGCTTTGGGTCTTGCTCAGCGTGTTGCTGCAGGTGATGTCCCTGTCAGCTTGGCTAAGATGCGGGTTTTGGAACTTGACTTGATGAATGTTATCGCTGGAACTCGTTTCCGTGGTGATTTCGAAGAGCGGATGAATAATATCATCAATGACATCGAGGAAGATGGTCAGGTCATCCTTTTCATCGATGAGTTGCATACCATTATGGGTTCTGGCTCGGGGATTGATTCAACCTTGGATGCAGCCAATATCCTCAAACCAGCTCTTGCTCGTGGCACCCTCCGTACGGTCGGAGCGACGACTCAGACAGAGTACCAAAAGCATATTGAGAAAGACGCAGCCCTGGTTCGTCGTTTTGCCAAAGTGACCATTGAAGAGCCGACAGTTGAGGACAGTATTGCCATTTTGACAGGGCTTAAAGGTACTTTTGAGAAATACCACAGGGTCCGTATTGGACAAGCAGCTGTAGAGACTGCTGTGACCTACGCTAAGCGGTATTTGACCAGTAAAAACCTGCCAGATTCTGCCATTGACTTGCTGGATGAAGCCAGTGCAACGGTACAAAATCGAGTGAAAGGGCAGGCTGAGGAAACAGGACTGACGAGCATAGACAAGGCCTTGATGGATAAAAAATATAAGACTGTCAGCAAGCTTTTGATTAAAACGAAAGAAGATGCCGAGGCTAGTCAAAACTATGACCTTGAAGTAACAGAAGAAGATGTTTTAGAAACACTTAGCCGCTTGTCAGGTATCCCAGTAGCCAAGCTTAGCCAATCAGATACTAAGAAGTATCTGAATCTGGAAGCAGAATTGCATAAGCGTGTGATTGGGCAGGAAGAAGCTATTTCTGCTGTTAGCAGAGCTATTCGTCGTAATCAGTCAGGGATTCGTACAGGTCGCAGACCGATTGGTTCCTTTATGTTCTTGGGACCGACTGGTGTCGGTAAGACAGAGCTTGCTAAAGCCTTGGCGGAGGTTCTCTTTGATGATGAATCTGCTCTTATCCGTTTTGATATGTCTGAGTATATGGAGAAATTTGCGGCCAGCCGTCTCAATGGAGCGCCTCCAGGTTACGTGGGCTATGAAGAAGGTGGCGAATTGACGGAAAAAGTTCGTAACAAACCTTATTCTGTTCTTCTTTTTGATGAGGTTGAAAAGGCTCATCCAGATATTTTCAATGTTCTCTTGCAAGTCTTGGATGATGGTGTCTTGACAGACAGTAAAGGGCGCAAGGTGGATTTCTCCAATACCATCATTATCATGACCTCAAACCTTGGAGCGACTGCCCTGCGCGATGATAAGACAGTAGGTTTTGGTGCCCTTGATTTATCTAAGGACCACAAGGAAGTGGAGAAGCGCATTTTTGAGGAATTGAAAAAAGCCTATCGTCCAGAATTTATCAACCGTATTGACGAGAAAGTTGTCTTCCATAGCCTAACGGAAACTCATATGCAGGATGTTGTCAAGGTCATGATTAAACCTTTGTTGGCTGTAACAGCTGAGAAAGATATTACTCTCAAACTTCAGCCGTCAGCCCTTAAGTTATTGGCTAAACAAGGGTACGACCCAGAAATGGGGGCTCGTCCTCTTCGTAGACTCTTGCAGACCAAGTTGGAAGATTCGTTGGCAGAAATGTTACTCCGTGGTGACTTGACTACTGGTTCGACCTTGAAGGTTGGGGTCAAGGGTGAAGAGCTCAAGTTTGATGTGGTAAAATAGGTGGTAAAATGCTAGAACTAAGACTGCTTTTAGAAGCAGATTGTGAGGACTTTATCTGCCGCAATCATATAGTTTCGGATGTGAAAGGTAAGGTATGAATCAAACCGTAGCAGTCGTTTTCGGAACCTTTGCCCCTATGCACAAGGGACATTTGGATTTGATCGAGCGAGCAAAGTTGGCTTGTGGTCAGGTTTATGTGGTGGTTTCAGGATATGACAAGGATCGAGGAGATAGGATAGGTTTAGATCTGACCAAACGATTTCAATTTGCTCAAGAGCAGTTTAAGGAAGATGATTTTGTCGAAGTTCGTGCCCTGGATGAGACGGACTTGCCTCCCTATCCAGATGGCTGGGACCTTTGGTTAGAACGCCTGCTTGGTTTATTGGACTTGTCAGAACATCAAGTACCAGTCTTCTATGTGTCTGAGGAAGAATACGCTCAGGAACTGCATAGTCGAGGCTATCAAGCGTATTTCAGTCCTAGAAAATTTGGTATTTCAGCGACTCTCATTCGCGAGAATCCAGAGAAGTATCGAGACTACATTGCCCCTGCCTTTATTGACTTTTTTGCTGAGCAGGAATAATGTGCTCATACAGAAAAAAACGCATAAAATCAGGTCATAACCTTGGTTTTATGCGTTTTTCTGTTTCATTGTTAGCGAGTTTTAACCTGCCAGTTTATCTTATTTAGCAATCCGTTCTTGATAGGCTTCTCGTGCTTGGTCAAAGAGTTCTTGGACCTGCTCGATAGTCTCTGCTCGGGCAACAGCTCCACGGATCTTGGCTGCACCTGCTGAGCCACGGAGGTAGTGAGGAGCAAGACCACGGAATTCACGAACGGCAATGGACTCACCCTTAAGATTGGTCAATCGGGTCAGGTGGTCGAAGGCGACATTGAGTTTGTCGTCAAAGGAGAGGTCGGGCAGGACTTCTCCTGTTTCAAGATAGTGGTTGATTTGATTGAATATATAAGGATTTCCCATGGCAGTCCGTCCGACCATGACAGCATCGGCACCGACTTCTTCGATTCGCTGGCGGGCATCTTCTACATTGCGGATGTCTCCGTTTGCGATGAAAGGAATCTTGGTCAGGCTGCCAGCTACCTTGGTGAGGGTTTCCAGGTCAACGGTTCCTGTGTACATCTGCTCGCGGGTCCGTCCGTGCATGGCCAGGGCAGCCACACCGGCACTTTCTGCGGCCAGGGCATTTTCGACCGCTAGGTCGGTATTGTTCCAACCCGTCCGCATTTTAACAGTCAAGGGAATATCGAGGACCGAGGTCACTTCCTTGATGATGTGGTAAATTTTGTCAGGGTCCTTGAGCCACTTGGCACCAGCTTCGTTTTTAACGACCTTGTTGACAGGGCAGCCCATGTTAATATCTACGATATTAGCCTTGGTATTGGTCTGGATGAAGTCGGCAGCCCGTTTTAGTCCTTCGGCATCGCCACCGAAAAGCTGGATGGACATAGGGTATTCGTTGTCGTCGATATGGAGCATGTGGAGGGTCTTCTCGTTGTTGTAGAGAAGGCCTTTTTCAGAAATCATTTCCATAACGACTAGACCTGCGCCCATTTCTTTGGCAATGGTACGGAAGGCCGAGTTGGTCACGCCGGCCATTGGGGCCAGCACGCAGCGATTGGGGATTTCCACATCACCAATCATAAAAGGGGTATTGAGATTAGCCATTGATGAGTTCCTCCAAATCGTTTTCGTCAAAGTGGTAATGGGTCTGGCAGAATTGACAGGTGATGTCCACGCCCTTGTCTTCTTCTTTCATCTCTTGCAGGTCCGCTTTTGGCAAGCTTGCTAGAGCATCGAGGAAGCGGTCTTTAGAGCAGTCGCAGACAAAACCGATTTCTTCTTCTGACAGGCGTTTGAAGTCGTCGTCGCCATAAATGGCGGATAGCAGAGCTTCCATGTGGTTTTCAGAAGCCAGCAAGCTTGAAATGGCAGGCATTTCTTGGATGCGTTTCTCGAAACGGGCAATTTCAGCCTCGGTCGCGCCTGGTAAAACTTGTAGCAAGAAGCCACCAGCTACCTTGACCTTGTCTTCCTCGTCCAGCAATACATTGAGCCCCACCGCAGATGGGGTCTGCTGGCTGTCTGTCAAGAAATAGGCAAAGTCTTCACCGATTTCACCAGAGATTAAGGGTGTCATGGAGTTGTAAGGATGACCTGTTCCGTAGTCTGTGATAACTAGGAATTGACCATTGCCCACGAGAGGCCCAACGATGACTTCGCCAGTCGCCGTCCGTTTGTAGTCTAAGTCTGGATTTTGAATGTAGCCCTTGACCTGTCCTTTGGTATTGGCAACGGAGATGATAGCCCCAACAGCACCGCTGGCCAAGATTTTCAGGGTGATCTTGGTGTCGCCTTTTTCATTGGCAGCCAAAATCTGATTGGCAATGAGGGTGCGACCCAGAGCAACGGTTGATGAAGCCATGGTGTCGTGTTTTTCTTGGGCTGTTTTCACGGTTTCTGTGCTATCTAGCACAAAGGCACGGAAATGCCCGCTCTTTGATAGTGTTTTAATAATTTTATCCATAACTTTAATTATAGCACAAGTGGAGGTGGAGCAGTAGAAAAATGAGCCTGAAAGTCATGCTTTCAAGCTCAAAAAATGATTAGGATTCTTTTTGTTTTTTGACAAGGCAGGCGCTCAAGATTACGAGACCGATTGTGATAAGTACAAAGCTTGTTTCTCCTCCTGTCTTTGGAAGGATTTTCTTTTGACTGTTTTTGGCAGTAGGGGTCACGGTTGTTTGTCCCTTGTCTGTAGCGCCAGAACGGTCATCAGCATTTACAGCTGTTTGATTAGAAGTTGAAAGATTTGTTGGCTTGTTATTGTTGGTCGTACCATTGTCATCACTATTATTGACTGTTCCTGAGTCATCTGTCTGCTTGTCGCTTGGTTCTGGTTGAGTTGGTTCTTGTGCCTTTGTCACATCCAGTTGTACCAATAGTGGATCGTGGTCAGAAGCTCTGCCATGTTCTTCCATAAAGGCTGAATTGACATGGACCATATCAAAGGCATAGCGCTCCAACAAGTTAGTTGATACTAGCATATTGTCAAGAGACTGATTGTTTCCGTTATAGAAGTAAGAGAAGCGATCTGATGCATCGTGACGACTAACGAGGTTAGCCATTCCTCCTGTTTCTAAAATTTCTATGGTTTTAGTAAATTCATAGTCATTGAAGTCGCCTAGCATAACGATATTAGCATTTGGATTTTGAGCTAAGCCTGCTTTTGTAAAGTCAGCGATAGTTTGTGCTAGTATGTGGCGTTTTTCTTCGGACTTGAAGCTGACAGGTTGGATTTTTCCGTAGAGACCATTGTCACCGCGTTTTGAGTTGAGATGGTTGGCAAGGACAACGACTTTCTCACCTTTGAAGACGAATTCAGCTGCAAGTGTTTTGCGGACAGCTGCCCAAGCAGGGTTGGTTGGGTCGATTCGGCCCAGGCTGAGATTGAGTTCGCCGTTTTCCCATGCAACTGCCTGTGTTGCGGTACCGATTGGTTTGTCAGATAGGCTGACACGTTTTGAGTTGTAGAGGAAACCGACGCGAATATTGCCTCCTTCCTGTCCGCCGTCTTTGTTGTTTTCAGGAGCAATATCCACATAGGTATAGGTTGGTCCGCCGGCTGCTTGAATGGCTGCAATTAGGCGCTCAGCACTCTTACTAGCATCAGTTGTGCCGTCATTTGTAGCACCGTTGTTGTCCTGCACTTCAATCAATCCGATAATATCTGGAGAATGTAGGTCTGAAACAAAGGATTTGGCAATGCGTTGGACTTTAGCGTCTGATGTTGACTTACTGTCAGCAGAAAAGTTTTCAATGTTATAAGAAGCGATAGTCAGCTTGTCATCATTTGGGATAATGGTTGTTGTTTCTGGTTTTGTAGCTCCTTCGTGCAAGGTTGGAAGGGTGCTATCATCTACATAGACTTTATAATTGGTGTAAGAGTAGGTAACTGGTCCAGCGATACGACCGGTGAAATAGTCTCCTGATTTGACAATCTGTTTTCCATTTTTCAAAAGGAGTGGAATGATATTGGTATTATTCCCTTCAGGGCGAAGGTTGACGCCTCCAACATTATTTAAAGGAAGTTGACTAGTGGCAGGAGTGACATAGATTTCCTTGTTTTTTAGTGGACCAAGGATTTTTGCATCATCCACGGCAACCACCATGCCTTCAACGGATTCCCAGAAATCGAGCGCATCTTGTTCTGGATCAAATTGAGCCAAACCGTCGTTGTCAATAATATCTGCTGGGATGGTCCGATCAAGACCAAGGACTATAGGAGATGGTACAGGTGCAGTCCCATCCACAGTTACTTCAGTAGCTCGAATTTGTGTGATGGTTAAGTCTGTTTCCCCACGTTCTGTATAACCTTTTCCGAGGTATTCTTCTACACGTCCTGCGATAGTGACAAGATCTCCTACCTTGACATTTGTTTTTAATTTGTCAGTAAAAATATTAATACCGTCAGATGTTTTGACGTCTCCATCTGGTGTGACATCTTGTACGTAGAAGTTATTGGCAGAGGTAACGTAGGTTACTACGACGTTTTTAAGAATCACAGATTGATTGGTTAGAGGTGATTGGTGACTTGCACCTTGAATGTGACCGACTGTTACAGTTTCGGTCTTGCCAGGTGCTGTTTCTGTTGTTGCCTTTTCAACGACTTCAAAATGAGAAAGGTCAAATGGTTTTAATTGTATTTTTCCATTATAGGTGGATAAAATAGCGGTTAGATTAATCTTATCTCCCTTGTTGATATGGTTCAAAAGATCAGCCGTTTTGATACCTGTTCGACTATCTAAACGCACATCCACAGTTTGTCCCTCGGAATCAGTTACGGTAAAGGTAGAATTTTGATAGCTATCGCTTTGAATATCTCCGACAGTCAAGTTTTTTAGAGAAACTAGTGTTGCCTGTGCTTGCGTTGCTAACTGAGCGATGTTTGTTTCTGTAATGGGAGCGTTGAAATTCTCAGATATAGCCTTGTGGTTGCTAACTGTGGTTAGTTGGAGTTCGCCTTTATACTCACCCAATGTTCCTGTTAATTGGACTGTATCACCAGGCTGATAGCCCAAGGCAGCCCCAGGGTAGATATAGATACCAACACCGTCAGAACCCTGGAGGTAAAAACCATTTCCTCCCCAACTGTTTACTAGGCTAATAATTTTACCAGAGACTGTGTACTCTGTTCCTTGTGCACCGGAACGAACAGTAGCAATCGGTGTAGAAACAAGGTCACTTGACTCGGTAGTCGTATTTTCACTTGTTGGTGGCTGAACATTAGTAGAAGATGAATCTACGATTTCAATCGCTGTAGCTGGTTTGATCCCAGCTCGCTTCATGTATGTATCGCTAGTTCCTGTGATGCGAACCAATTTTCCGACTAGTTCGGGATGATCAACGAGGTTGAATTGGCTGCGAAGTGGTTCCTTTAGTTGAATAGGGATAGTGTCGGCGGCCGCAGTATCCATGCTTGCACCAAGGGCTAAATTTGTTTTGTTGGTAGCGTCAAAAGCGGTTCCGCTACTATTAAGTGGTGCAATAAGATAGCCTTGTATCGTGACTTCCGACTTGGTTATTGCAAGTGACGGATAATTCTCTATCGCCACTTCAGTAGCGTGCACAGATGGTATGGGCGAAGTGGCGAGACTAAGCAAGAGTCCGGCTGTTACCGCTACAGAACCTACGGTATAGAAGAGAGAACGGTTTCTAATCTTCATATAAAACTCCTTTTTGTTATATATGGACGTTATCAAAACGTCTGCGGTTGTTATATACATATAGTTTAACAAAAAATGAGTCGTTTGGAATACTTTTTCTGGATATAATACGGATATTTTTAAAAAATCAAATGAAATAGTAAAAATACATTGGGAAACAAAACAAATAACGAACGATTAGATTGGATACTAGGAATTGGTTCATAAAAAAGCACCGAGATATAAATGATTATCTTGGTGCCATATTCATTTTGTTTAACATTAGTTGGGAGGTTTTGTGAAGGAAGAAAGGGGCAAAGCAGATATATAGTCCTTTAGTTGACTTTTTTACTTCGGCGCAAGAGGGACTTCGTTTCTGCCTTTTCCGCTTCAAACAATCCACTGGTTTGTTTGAACTCGCTTTGCCGTACTTTATAGAGAGGTAAGTCTGATTTCCAACCTAGAATGTTCTAGCAACCTGCCGCTATTGAGGCGAACTCGCTTTGCCCTATCTCCGGCCTTCAAAAGTTCCACGAACCTTTGAAGTAAGTACTAACAAAGTAAGGAAAATGGGAAACTATAGCTCTGGAAATAATTTTTTCAAAATCTTCGGTGTAATGCTCTGTCCAGGTCCTGCGTAAGTATAGGTGTGCAGGTACATGGCAGGGTTGAAGTTGAGCTCAATACAGGTGCAGTTGGGCTTGTCTTTGCTGGCTGGCTTGGTGCGGTCGGGGATAATCAAGTCCACACCGCAAGCCCAAGCTCCCATAGCAGTCGCCATATCAGCGGCCAGTTGCTTGTAGGACTCGTCCATCTGGTCAGTCATATCGATGGAGTCGCCACCCGTTGAGATATTGGAATTGCCACGCAGAAAGGCTTGAACGCCCTCTGGCAAAACTGTATCGGGTGTGTAGCCTTGTTGCTCCAACATAAGCAGTTCGATGTCGCCCAAGTTAATGATCTCCAGCGGTGAACGGTGGTCACGCCCTCGCAGTGGATCTTGGTTTTTTTGGTCCACCAATTCACGGATGGTTGAGCTACCGTCCCCCACGACATTGGCCGCGACGCGGAGCAGGACAGCCTCGCACTTGCCATCAAGGATGAAGAAACGGTACTCGGTTCCCGCCACGAATTCCTCCACAAGCACATGGCTATCTTCCGAAAAGGCGATGTCCAGGGCTTTTTCATAGTCCGCAAGGCTGGCTGGCTCCTGGAAGATAGAGATGCCAAGGCCGAAGTTGGTAGATTTTGGTTTGACAACAATAGCAGAGCTGGCTACCTGCCCGTAGTACCGCAGGGCATCTGTCTTGTTAGCAAATTCAGCTCCCGCAGGTACTGGAAAACCAGCCTGGTCCAAGATTTTCTTAGTCACGACCTTGTTGGCCATGGCTAGAGGAATGACGTAATTGTCCTTCGAAGTCATGTTGCCATTTTTGATGTACTCGACATGGTTACCATGCCAGAGTTTGAGAAATTGGTCTTCTTCATCCAAAATCTCCACGTTCAAGCCCAGCTGAATGGCGTCAAAGAGAATCATCTGGGTGGAGAGTTCCATGTTTTCATAGCCCTTGAGGGCGTAAGGGGCTGTCCAAGCGTATTCATGGAAAGTCTTGCCTTGCTGCTGACCGAACTTTTCTAGAGACCCATCTTCAACCTGCTCTGCTATTTTTCCGGAAAGGGTCAAACGAGGGTCTTGAAGTGCTGCCTCCGCATGTGCAATGAGTTGGCCATAGTAGTCATCCAGTCCAAAGTGTAGAACTATGGCTTTCATGGCCGTCAAGATTGGCGTGGCATCGGCATCGTTAGGTAGAGGTGTGTGTGGGTGACTGAGGGCGATGAGATTGTTAAGTTTATCTGCTTTTGCTAAGGTGTTATCAACATCTGTCAGTTGGTCTAGCCAAAGAAGAGATAAGATAAAGAGGTGGACTGTATCAAGGGTTTCTTGACTAATAGCAAGCGGGTCATAGGGGTTCAGGTCGAAGGACCGGAATTCTAAATAAGAAATCCCCTTGCTGAGGTAGTCACGGCTAGTCTTTGCTCCACGTAGTCGGACGGAAGAGTAAAATTCCTTCTCAGCGGATAGTTGACCAGATTGGACAGCTTGTTCGATGTCGGCCACGTACTGTTCGAGAGAAGAAAAGGAAATATGAACATCATCGGAGTTGACATAGCCGTACTTGGAATTACGAATGGAACGGACGCAACCGACTTCCGTGGTTAGGAATCCTTTTTCGGCTAGGCTACTTGCCCCATATAGGTAGGTTAAGAGCCACCGATAGTTGAGGAAGTTTTGTGCTAATTTGAGGTAGAGGGTATTTTTGAATGCGATAAAGTCTGTTTCCTTGCTTAATTCAAAAAGTTGTTGGGTTAAGTCTTTTCCTAATTCAAAATTATAATGGATGCCAGACATAGACTGGACGAGCTTGCCATAGCGTTCTCCCAAACCGACACGATATTGGTACTCATAGTCGCTATCTAGTTGAGCAATTTGGATTTCTTCTTCTGAAATCACAGGTGGCATGGATAGGGGCCAGAGGTATTCTTGCCTGTCCATAGAACGTGCGGCAACATCTGTAATGGCTCCCAGTAGGCGACGAGCTTCCTTTGTCGACTGAGCGATTGGTGTAATCAACTCTAACTGTGGCTCGCTGTAGTCTGTCTGGATATAGGGGTGGAAGCTACGAGAACCCAGTTTATGAGGATGGGGAGTTTGTGCAACTCTGTGGTTTGAATTGATGCGAAGTGATTCGCGCTCAATTCCAAAAGTAGCCTGAAGAATGGGGCTGTTTGGTGATAATTTTTGTAACATACTAAGTCCTTTATATTTCTGTCAAAGTCTTATTCCAATTTTATCTAGATTGGAGGGCAAATACAAATTTCTGCTACGTTTCTGGTGAAAAATGTACTGAAAATCACTGAAAGCAAACAAAGACTTCGGATTTCTCTGTCAAAAGCATATTTACACATGTCTATCTCGTGTGTTTAATCGGATTTTTTTGAAATATACTTTTAAAAAAATAAAAACATTCGCCATATATGAAATTATTGGAATTTCTTGAAAAAATGTTCGTTTTTTGATAGAATAGTGTGTAAAACGAAACTTGCAGGTGAGATTCCTGCCAGAAGTAGAAGAAAGGCTGGGCTGGTTAGCCAGTTCAGAGAAAGAGTGAATATGACATCAGTAGTTGTTGTAGGAACCCAGTGGGGCGACGAAGGTAAGGGTAAAATTACAGACTTCTTGTCTGCTAATGCTGAAGTAATCGCACGTTATCAAGGTGGAGATAATGCAGGACATACTATCGTTATCGACGGTACCAAGTATAAGTTGCACTTGATTCCGTCTGGAATTTTCTTCCCAGAAAAGATTTCGGTTATCGGAAATGGCGTAGTTGTCAATCCAAAATCTTTGGTGAAGGAAATCAACTATCTCCATGATTCAGGTGTGACGACAGATAATTTGCGGATTTCAGACCGCGCACATGTTATCTTGCCTTATCACATCAAATTGGACCAGTTGCAAGAAGAGTCTAAAGGTGAGAACAAGATTGGTACAACCAACAAGGGTATCGGTCCAGCCTACATGGACAAGGCTGCGCGTGTTGGTATCCGTATCGCAGACCTCTTGGACAAGGAGATTTTTGCGGAGCGTTTGAAAACAAACCTGGCTGAGAAAAACCGTTTGTTTGAGAAGATGTATGAGTCAACTCCGATTGAGTTTGACGAAATCTTTGAAGAATACTACGCTTATGGTCAAGAAATCAAAAAGTATGTAACAGATACCTCTGTTATCTTGAACGATGCCCTCGACCAAGGCAAACGTGTCTTGTTTGAGGGTGCGCAAGGGGTTATGTTGGATATTGACCAAGGTACCTATCCATTCGTTACTTCTTCAAACCCAGTTGCTGGTGGTGTGACCATCGGTAGCGGTGTCGGTCCAAGCAAGATTGACAAGGTTGTTGGTGTATGTAAGGCCTACACTAGCCGTGTTGGTGACGGACCATTCCCAACTGAATTGCACGATGAAATCGGAGACCGTATCCGCGAAATCGGTAAAGAGTACGGTACGACAACTGGCCGTCCACGCCGTGTCGGTTGGTTTGACTCAGTGGTGATGCGCCATAGCCGCCGTGTGTCAGGTATTACCAACTTGTCCCTCAACTCGATTGACGTCTTGTCAGGTCTTGAGACCTTGAAAATCTGCGTGGCTTATGACTTGGATGGTGAGCGTATTGACCACTACCCAGCAAGTTTGGAGCAACTCAAACGTTGCAAACCAATCTACGAAGAAATGCCAGGTTGGTCTGAAGACATCACAGGTGTACGTAGCCTGGATGAATTGCCAGAAGCGGCTCGCAACTATGTTCGTCGTATCAGCGAATTGGTAGGCGTTCGTATCTCAACCTTCTCAGTAGGACCTGGTCGTGAACAGACCAACATCCTTGAGAGTGTATGGAGCGCAAAATAATGTGCGAAGACTGAACGAAAGTTCGGTCTTTTTCTGTTTGGTCGAACTTTGCTTTCTTGTCCAGAATTTGATATAATCATGCTTATCAAACAATAAAAGAGGTAAACAAATGGAAGGTTTATTTTTGCCGCTTGTCATGGTTGCCATGATTGGTTTTATGTTCTATTCGCAACGTAAACAACAAAAACAACGTCAAGAAGCACTAAATCAAATCAAAAAAGGTGATGAAATTGTGACCATTGGTGGGCTATTTGGTATTGTCGATGAAATCGATGATAAAAAGGTTGTTCTCGATGTTGATGGTGTTTACTTGACATTTGAACGTGGTGCTATTCGTAATCGTGTAGCAAGTTCAGGTACTACATCTGCAGTTGTTGAAGAAGTGGCAGTTGAAACGACAGAAGCAACTCCAGAAGCTGCAATTGAAGAATAAGGATGAAAAACCGAGGGAAACCTTGGTTTTCTCTTGTTTTAGCCCTGCCTGATTTTTGCTATCCTAGGTAAAAATATGGTATAATGAAACGATTATACAATAAGGAAAATACCATGTTTAAATTTAATTTTAAAAAGAAAGAAAGCATTGAAACTGCAATTGAAGTCCCTAAACATATCGCTGTGATTATGGATGGCAATGGCCGTTGGGCGAAAAAGCGGATGCAGCCACGTATTATGGGGCATAAGGCTGGTATGGATGCACTTCAAAAGGTTACCAAGACGGCTTCTGATTTGGGAGTAAAGGTGTTAACTGTCTATGCCTTTTCTACAGAAAACTGGTCTCGACCGGAAAAAGAAGTGAAGTTTATTATGAATCTACCTGTGGAGTTTTATGATAAGTATGTTCCTGAACTCCATGCCAATAATGTCAAAATTCAGATGATTGGTGACCATTCAAAACTTCCTGTCCCGACTCTCAATGCGCTTTATAAAGCCGAACAAAAGACAAAGAGTAACACTGGTTTGATTCTCAACTTCGCTCTTAACTATGGCGGTCGTGATGAGGTGACTCGCGCAGTCAAGGCTATTGCGCAAGATATCTTGGATGCCAAGTTCAATCCTGGAGATATTGACGAGAAATTAATAGCGGATTACCTCTATACAGGAACCTTATCACCAACGTTACGCGATCCCGATCTAGTTATCCGTACAAGTGGTGAACTTCGTCTTAGCAACTTCCTACCGTGGCAAACAGCCTACAGCGAGCTGTACTTTACAGATATTGCTTGGCCTGATTTTGATGGAGAAGCACTTAAATTAGCGATTAAAGAATACAACCGTCGCCACAGACGTTTTGGCGGTGTATAAGGAGAAGGTATGACAAACGATTTACAGAAACGAGTGATATTTGGCGGCATTGCTCTAGCTATTTTCATTCCCTTTTTGTTGGCTGGTGGGATGGCATTTCAATTTTTTGTAGGCCTGTTAGCCATCATTGCTACGGCTGAATTGATTAAAATGCATCGCCTAGCACCAAATTCTATCGAGGGTGTCTTAGCTATGTTGGCCAGTTTAGTCTTGGCTCTTCCGCTCCAGAATTATCTGACATTTTTACCGACGGATGGAAATTACACAGCCTACGCCATTGTAGTATTTTTACTGCTTGGTTCGACGGTTTTTAATATCGGTCATTACAACTATTCCGATGTGGTCTTTCCAATTGCATCAAGTTTCTATGTTGGTATCGGCTTTCATAGTTTGATACTGGCTCGTATGGATGGGCTCAATAAAGTCTTCTTTGCCCTCTGTTTAGTCTGGGCAACAGACATTGGTGCCTACTTAATCGGTCGTCAGATTGGTCGGAGAAAATTATTGCCGAAGGTTTCACCGAATAAAACGGTTGAAGGCTTTGTAGGCGGTATTCTTTCTGCGGTGGTAGTTGCTATCATTTTCTTGATTGTCGATAAGTCCTTGTTGGCTGGCTATTCATTTGGCATGATGTTGTTGTTAGTTGTGATTTTCTCGATATTCTCACAATTCGGAGATTTAGTAGAAAGTGCTATTAAACGCCATTTTGGTGTGAAGGATTCTGGAAGAATTATTCCAGGACACGGTGGTATCCTGGATCGTTTTGACGGTATGATTTTTGTCTTTCCAATCATGCACTTCTTTGGATTATTTTAAGGAGGTACTATGAAGGGAATTTTAGCATTTATATTTATATTTGGTGTGATTGTGGTTGTCCATGAATTTGGTCATTTCTACTTTGCCAAGAAAGCTGGTATCCTTGTGAGGGAATTTGCGATTGGGATGGGTCCCAAAATTTTCGCTCATACAGGTAAGGATGGGACACTTTACACCATCCGTATCCTTCCCCTAGGTGGCTATGTTCGAATGGCTGGATGGGGTGAAGATAAGACAGAGATTAAGACAGGTAGTCCTGCCAGTCTCAGCCTGAATGAAGCTGGTGTTGTGACGCGGATTAATTTGTCTGGTAAGCAACTGGATAGTCTCAGTTTGCCAATGAATGTAACCAGTTTTGACTTTGAAGAAAAATTGGAAATCACAGGCTTGGTCTTGGAAGAAAGCAAGACCTATAAGGTTGATCACGATGCCACGATTGTAGAGGAAGATGGAACAGAAGTTCGGATTGCTCCACTTGATGTTCAGTATCAAAATGCGACAGTCTGGGGACGGTTGATGACCAACTTTGCGGGTCCCATGAATAACTTTATTTTAGGGATTCTAGTATTTATTATTTTGTTCTTCATGCAAGGCGGGGTTGCCAACCCATCAAGCAATGCAGTAAGTATTACTGAAGGTGGTGCTTTGCAGGCGGCAGGTGTTGTCACAGGGGACAAGATTCTTTCGGTCAATGGGAACACGACAGACAGCTACACAGAAGTTGCAACGATTATTAGCAAAGCAGCGACAGATGCAACAACAGCCCCAAGCTTTGATTTGGTCGTTGAGCATGATGGGAAAAACCGTCATGTCTCCGTTATTGCTGAACAAGTAGATGGGGCCTATCGAATAGGTATTTCACCGATTTTGAAAACTGGTTTCGTTGATAAAATTGTCGGTGGTTTCCAAGAAGCGGGTGCGACAGCTCTTAGGGTTGTAACAGCTTTGAAGAACCTAATTGCAAACTTTGATGTTAAGCAGTTGGGGGGACCGGTTGCTATTTATAAAGTAAGTTCTCAAGCGGCTGAGTTTGGTTTGGTCTCTGTGTTGGGGCTGATGGCTGCGCTCTCCATTAACCTTGGAATCTTCAATTTGATTCCAATTCCAGCCTTGGATGGTGGTAAGATTGTGATGAATATCCTAGAAGCCATTCGCAGAAAACCACTCAAACCAGAGACGGAATCTTATATCACTCTAGCAGGTGTAGCCGTTATGGTGGTTCTTATGATAGTAGTCACTTGGAATGATATTATAAGAGTCTTCTTCTAAGATAATTTGAAATTTATGAAAGGAATTGAATGCGTGCTAAACGCAGGATGTTCTGAAAAAATACGAAAAAGAAAGGAACAGAGAGTTTTCATATTTGAACTCGAGCGTCAGCGAGGGGGTTGAAAAGTTAATTCTTTGTCTTCCAGTCAAGTAAACTACGAAAGGAATTGAACACGGGCTGAGACCTGTGCATTCCTGATAAACAAAAGATGAAAGGAATTGAATGCGTGCTAAAAACTTTACGAAAAAGAAACGTAGGTGTTTCAACTTTAGTTGATTACAGCTACGGTTACCGTTAGGTGTAAACCTGCCTAGTGCCAAAGGCACGGCATTAGGTTTCCTATTTTCGTTTCGTTTTCTTAACGCACTTATATCTTAATATGAAACAGTCTAAAATGATTATCCCTACTTTGCGGGAGATGCCTTCGGATGCGTCGGTGATTAGCCACGCTTTGATGTTACGTGCGGGTTATGTCCGTCAGATTTCTGCTGGTATTTACAGCTACTTGCCATTGGCTAACCGTGTGATTGAAAAAGCAAAAAATATCATGCGTGAGGAGTTTGACAAAATTGATGCTATTGAATTTTTAGCGCCAGCACTTTTGTCAGCAGATATCTGGCGTGAGTCAGGTCGTTACGAAACATATGGCGACGATCTTTACAAACTCAAAAACCGCGAAGGTTCTGACTTTATCTTGGGTCCGACCCACGAAGAAACGGTGACACTTTTGGCGCGTGATGCGGTCCAGTCTTACAAACAGTTGCCGCTTAACATCTACCAAATCCAATCTAAGTATCGTGATGAAAAACGCCCTCGTAACGGTCTTCTCCGTGGTCGCGAGTTCATCATGAAAGACGGTTACAGCTTCCATGCTAGTTATGAGAGCTTGGACCAGACCTACGATGACTACAAGGCGGCTTACGAGGCAATCTTCACTCGTGCAGGATTGGAGTTCAAGGCCATTATCGGTGACGGTGGTGCCATGGGTGGTAAGGATAGCCAGGAGTTTATGGCCATTACACCAGACCGTACTGACCTGGACCGCTGGGTTGTCTTGGACAAGTCGGTTGCTTCTTTTGAAGAAATCCCAGAGGATGTTCTTGAAGCGATCAAGGAAGAACTCTTGGCATGGTCTGTGTCTGGTGAAGACACCATCGCCTACTCTAGCGAATCTGGTTACGCTGCCAACCTAGAAATGGCAACTAGCGAGTACAAATCAAGTACAGCAGTTGTCGTCGAAGAAGATTTGGTTAAAGTAGAGACGCCAGATGCCAAAACCATCGACGAAGTTGCGGCCTTCTTGAATGTCGCTGAAGAGCAAACTATCAAAACCATGCTCTTTATGGCAGACGGTGAGCCAGTTGTTGCCCTCCTCGTCGGCAATGATCAAGTGAATGATGTCAAGTTGAAAAACCACCTTGGAGCAGATTTCTTTGATGTAGCTAGCCCAGACGATGCAGAAAAAGTCTTCGGTGCAGGCTTTGGCTCACTTGGCCCAGTCGGCTTACCAGAAAACATCAAAATTATTGCAGACCGCAAGGTTCAAGATGTGAAAAATGCTGTTGTCGGTGCCAACGAAGATGGTTTCCACTACACAGGTGCCAATGCAGGGCGTGATTTCCAAGTAACTGAGTATGTGGATATTCGCGAAGTCAAAGAGGGGGAGCCTTCTCCAGATGGACACGGGGTTCTCAACTTTGCCCGTGGTATCGAGATTGGTCACATCTTCAAACTCGGTACACGCTATTCAGACAGCATGAATGCCAACATCTTGGATGAGAATGGTCGTTCTATGCCGATTATCATGGGTTGCTACGGAATCGGTGTTAGCCGCCTCTTGTCAGCCGTTCTTGAGCAACACGCCCGTCTCTTTGTCAACAAGACACCAAAAGGTGAATACCGTTACGCTTGGGGCATCAACTTCCCTAAAGAATTGGCACCGCTTGATGTGCATTTGATTCCAGTCAATGTTAAAGATGAAGAAGCGATGGCCTTGACCCAATCTATCGAAGCGAGCTTGGTAGGTGCAGGTTATGAAGTCTTGACAGATGACCGTAATGAGCGTGTCGGGGTTAAATTCTCTGACAGCGACTTGATTGGCTTGCCAATCCGTGTGACTGTTGGTAAGAAAGCAGCTGATGGCATCGTCGAAGTGAAAATCAAGGGCACAGGTGACACTGTGGAAGTCCATGTGGACCAACTCCTTGAAACCCTTCAAATCCTTACAACTGAAAATGAATAACAGAAAAAGACTTGGTTGATGGTAGCCAAGTCTTTGTTGATGTCATAACTTAGTTTATTGTTGATTGCTATGACGAGTGAAAAAATGTTACTTGTAGATTTCCGGTTTAGGACAGGGTTTTGCTTGTTGCCCGGTACTAAAAGTATACGAAACGATGATATAAAAAAGTAGGCTTGGTTCTAGTCACCCAAGCCTATTTTTTTTTTATAACATATTTAGTAGGAGGTTGTAGAGGATGGCACCGATGACACCACCGAGAATTGGGCCGACAACTGGGATCCAGCTATAGGACCAATCAGAATCTCCCTTGTTTGGAATTGGTAGGATGGCATGCATGATGCGAGGACCGAGGTCGCGGGCCGGGTTGATGGCATAGCCGGTTGTTGAACCAAGCGAGAAACCGATGGCAAATACGATGAGTCCCACGATGATTGGGCCGAGGCCAGCGCTGACATTGTTAGGGCCAATCGCGAGAATACCCATGACAAGCACTGCGGTGCCTAGAACTTCACCGAAAAGATTTGAGGCTGTGTGGCGCAATGCAGGACCAGTAGAAAATGTTGCAAGAATCGTTCCACTATCTTTTGTTTCCTGCCAATGTGGGTAGAAATGGAGATAGAGGACGATGGATGCCAACATTGCTCCAGCAAATTGGGCAAGTAGGAAGCCTGGGACTTGAGCCCATGGTAGGGAGCCGATAGATGCCATTGCGATAGTGACAGCTGGATTCAGGTGGGCAGGTCCAAAAATTCCTGATACGTAGACGGCAATTGTTACAGCGATGCCCCATCCTAGTACGATGGTCAGCCAGCCGCTATTTTCAGCCTTGGTTTTAGAGAGGATGCAGGATGCAACCACACCGTTTCCAAGTAATACTAGTATGAAAGTTCCAAGTAATTCTCCAATCAGATTCATAATGACCTCCTATTTATTGATTGTCAGTTCTTTTAATTGTTCAAGAATAGTCTCCAAGTCAGCTCCAGCCTGTAAGAGAGCTGCGGCAGTATAGCAACCTTCGACGACTGGTACGGTTTGGATAAGAATTTGTTTGTCTGTAAAATCGGCAGCAAGTTCCATGTTCATTCGGGCGCTACCTAGGTCGAAAAAGGCAAGGAGGGTATCAGCAGGGTTTGCTTCAACTCGCTCTTGTACGATTTCAAAGCTAGTACCGATGCTACCATCTTCTAGTCCGCCACAGTAGGTGATGGGAATATCTTTGGCGACTTCAGATACTAGGTCAATGATTCCCTGTGCCAAATTTTTTGAATGGGATACGAGTAAGATACCAACCTTTGTCATAGTCCTGCCTCCAACATGGCTTCAAAGAGAAGTCCAGATGAGAAAGAGCCTGGGTCAATGTGTCCAATAGACCTTTCTCCAACATAGGACGCGCGTCCCTTGGTTGCAGCAATATTCTTTGTTCCTTGAACGGCTTTATGGATAATTTCCGTTGTCAGCTGGCTTTCTCTTAGGGCAGAAATAACAGGAATCCAGACGTCTACCATGGTTTTCTCGCCTAATTCAGCCTTGCCGCGTTTTTGGATCATGTCCAAACCTGCTTGTAGCATGTCTGCCAAATCAGTGCCGGCTTGACTGGCTTTGGTAATACCCATAAAGGCAGAGCCGTAGAGAGGACCGGAAGCACCGCCAACCTTGCTGAGAAGTTGCATGGCAACCACCTTAAAGACTTGGTCGGCAGTCTCATAGTCTTTTTCAGATAGCTCCTGCATGACGGCAGCCATTCCTCGCGCCATGTTGCCCCCGTGATCTCCATCTCCGATTGGAGAGTCAAGCTCACTCAAATAATCTTTGTTTTCTTGAATTTTCTTGTTGAATGTCTCCATCCAGAGTAATGCTTGTTTTGCATCCATAGTCTTTCTCCTACCAAGCTACCACTTCAACAGGTGCCTGCAAAGCGTCAATCCAGCTTGGGTCTTCTAGTTTGATTAAGGTCAATGACAGTCCAGCCATATCAATCGATGTCATGTAGTTACCGATTTTCTTGTAGTCAACGACAACACCTTTTTTAGCCAGCAATTGAGCAACGTCGTTGGCAAAGACATATTGCTCCATCAGAGGGGTAGCGCCGAGACCGTTGATAAGGACACCATAGTGCTCGCCATCTTGAATATCGAAGCCTTCAGCCAATTTGTCAACTAATTCTTCAGCCAATTTAGCAGATGGTTGGAGTTTTTCTTTCTTATAGCCAGGTTCGCCATGGATACCGACACCATATTCAAATTCATCTTCTTCAAGGACGAAGCCTGGTTTGCCCACTTCTGGTACAGTAGCGCCTGATAGGGCTAAGCCGATAGTCTTGATTTGTGGGACGAGACGGTCAGCCAGTTCCTTGATTTCTGCTAGGGATTTGCCAGTTGTTGCAGCGTGACCGAGAATCTTGTGGACAAGGATGGTACCTGCTACCCCACGACGGCCTTGGGTATAGAGGCTATTTTCCACAGCGATGTCATCGTCCACAACGACACTGGCTACTTCGATGCCCTCCATTTCCGCCAATTCTTGCGCCATCTCAAAGTTCATGATGTCGCCAGAGTAGTTTTTGATGACCATAAAGACGCCCGCTCCCTCGTCAGCAGCCTTGATGGCTTCCAAGATTTGGTCTGGGGTTGGTGAGGTAAATACTGCGCCACATACAGCGGCAGACAACATGCCCTTGCCGACAAAGCCTGCATGAGAAGGTTCATGACCAGAGCCACCTCCTGAGATGATGCCGACTTTACCAGATTTTTCGGCCTTGCGGATAATTACATCAAATCCATCGATTTGATCGACAAGATCTTGGTGCATAAAGACAAGTCCTTTTAACATTTCATCAACGACATGTTCGGGTTGATTGATAATTTTTTTCATGAGAAAACTCCTTTGTTTTTTTGTTTGCGCTTTCATTTTACGTTGTCCGAAAGAAAAAAGGAAGGGACAGATTGTCCAAAGTGTCCCTTTTGTTCCAAAGAAAAGCATGATAGGGTATAATAAAGAGGAAGCGAAAGGAAGTGACATATGCCAACCTCGTTGATTACAAAGAAAAGGATTGCAAAGGCTTTTAAAAAACAGCTATCCCTAAAATCCTTTGATAAAATCTCAGTTGTCGACATCATGCAGGAAGCAGGGATTCGTCGTCAAACCTTTTACAACCATTTTTTAGACAAGTATGAGTTACTGGACTGGATATTTGAAACAGAATTGCAGGAGCAGGTAACTGACAATCTGACCTATATTAGTGGAATCAAGCTTCTGGATGAGCTCTTGTACTACATCGAGAGTAACCAATCTTTCTATAGGCAACTCTTTGAGATTAAGGGGCAAAATGATTTTGTCAGCTATTTAGAAGGCTACTTTATGGTTTTGATGGAGAAAATTATCAACGAATACCAGCTTCAGGAGGGGAAAATGATTTCCCAACAGGATAAGCATTTTTTGATTCTCTATCATGCTAATGCTTGGATTGGACTGATAAAGGAAGGACTGACGCAGTCGCCTTGTCAGATTCACAGTTATTGGAAGCAAATGGTGGCTCTTGTTCGCGAGTCGTTTTTGATTTTGTAGGAGTTAATATATGGTGTTTATTAGAAATAGACAGGCAACAATTATTGAAGATTATTTGGATGGTTTCTGTCGAACCAATCCTAAAGTGAAGAAAGTGAAGGGGCTTCCGATTGTTCTGCAAAGAAGACAAAATGGGGAACAGATTCCGATTGTTTCTGGCGGTGGTTCTGGTCATGAACCAGCCCATGTTGGCTTCGTCGGTAAAGGAATGCTGACTGCAGCAGTCTACGGAGAGATTTTTACTCCACCAACTGCTGAAGAAGTCCTGGCAGCCATTCGTGCAGTAGATAAGGGCAAGGGAGTTTTTCTGATTGTAAAAAACTTTGAGGCAGACCTTGTCTCTTTTAGAAAAGCCATCGAATTGGCTCGGCAGGAGGGAATTGCAGTCAAGTACATCGTATCCCATGACGATATTTCGGTCGATACTAAGAATAATTTCCGTATGCGGCATAGGGGGCTTGCAGGGACCATTCTACTTCATAAGATATTAGGAGCTGCTGCCCTTACTGGCTATAGCCTGGATGAATTGGAACAGCTGGGACTGTCTTTGGCAACAGAAATTGCGACCATCGGTTTTGCAACCAAGTCGGCCTATTTGCCCAATGCTGCCCTGCCTTTGTTTGATTTGGAGGAGGGACAAATATCTTACGGCATCGGTATCCATGGAGAAGAAGGCTATCGGACCGTTCGTTTTGAATCCTCTGAGCAGTTAGCCAACGAAATTGTGAACAAATTAAAATTAAAATTCCGCTGGAAGGAGGGGGAAGACTATATTCTTCTGGTCAATAATCTTGGATCTATGTCTGAGGTTGAGCAAGGAATCTTTTTGAATGACATTTGCCAATTTCTAGAGCTAGAAGGTTTACAGCTTTCCTATATAAAAACAGGTAAATTTATGACCAGTCTTGATATGGGAGGAATTTCTGTCACCCTCTGTCGTGTCAAGGATCGAAAATGGCTGGATTTTTTAGAAGCACCGACAGAAGCTGCGGCTTGGTAGGTTCCTCTTTTCATAGAACATCCACCTCTAGGGTTTTTCCCATAGAGGTTTTTCGTGCACTCTTTCTATTTTTTAGACAAAATACCTTGACAAAAATGTTCAGGGAGGAGAATGGCACTGATAAACAAAAAGTTTGTCATAAAACGATTCAGAAGGATGATAAGATGACAAAGAAAAAACAATTGACCGGACTCGTCCAGCAGAGGCGGAAGCTGTCAGTTCGACGACCAGTAGCCAACCGGTCACTGCTCAGGATGTGCAGATGCGCAGGCAGTGGTTGATGAAGCCAGTCAAGTAGCGCAAGCCATTGATACGGGAGTGGCGACAACGGAGCAGGATTGGGTATGCTCGGATTGGCAGTAGGAGTGAGATGGAAAGGAGAGTAGGGATGAATAATCACGTAGTAACTAATCCAACTATAGATATTATAGCCTATAAATTGGGAGACAGATTGAACGGTATGTCTGCTAAAGATGTTTTAGATGCACACTATAATCACGCAATAAATAACGGCGGCAGAGTTTTGTTTACAGTGCCGACTGAAAATGTGACAAAGGTAGGTAAAAATAAACAACCAGACCAACTCATCATGACACTAGGAGACTTCTCGGACGACTTTATTGCGGAAGTTGATGACTTTGGAGAGTTCCATAGTAAGACACCAAGTAATGCATATCAAAATCCGTCACAGTTTGATACGATCCAAGAAAGTCAGTCAAATTATACTTGGTTTGAACTAAAAAATCTTAAAAAGCTTGCTACATTAGCTTTAGAACAATTTACAAATGTAAATACAGGTAAGCCACTTATAGAAAGTTTATCAGGTCAATCTTGTCGTATTTATGTTCAGTAAGTACGCTGGAATAACTAGGTATTGAAAAATTCACAATATAAATAAACAAAATCCTCGGAAAGCACTCTGAGGATTTTGTTCTGTGTTCATATTTTTATCAAGTTTATGGTATAATTATTTAGTAGAAAAGTGAAGACGGTGGCTTTCGATTTTCTGAAAGTGAGGTGATGCCTATGGGCAATTCATCAAAATCTAACAGAAGGGGGGAGCATTCTTTTGACAGCTTTTGAAGTTGTACAAACGATTCTAGCTTTAGGTAGCTTTACCATTGCTTTAGTCAGCTTGTGTTATAAAATCTTCAAAGAAAATGACCAAAAGAAATAGCCGTCCATACTTTGGCAAGTAACGGCTATTTCTTTAGCTAAAATTAATGAGCCACCGTCTTTTTAACGGTTCTACGTTGGGTAGTTGTTAGCGCAACTGCCTTTTTCTATTTCTATTATAACACGAAAGCTTGAAAAAGCAAGTTTAAAAGGCAGTGGCATACTGGGGATTTCATACCTATAAAATAAAACGTCGGGGCTAGTTTCAGCTTTTGAAGTTGTACAAACGATTCTAGCTTTAGGTAGCTTTACCATTGCTTTAGTCAGCTTGTGCTATAAAATCTTCAAAGAAAATGACCAAAAGAAATAGCCGTCCATACTTTGGCAAGTAACGGCTATTTCTTTTAGCAAATAAAATACGAGCCACCGTCTTTTTAACGGTTCTACGTTGGGTAGTTGTTGACGCAACTACCTTCTTCTATCTCTATTATAACACGAAAGGGCTGGGCAAAAAGTCCTGCCACGCTTCTCAAAGTTAGTGTCAACATCTCAGCGCAGTGGTTGATTGGCAGATTTGTTCGTGTTTCACACTCCAAATCTGACCATCACGACTGTTGCGAACAAAGTTCGCTTCATCTCCAACCTCCAAAGGTTCCCCGAACCTTTGGAGCTATGCGGGGGTGGGAGTGAAACAGTCTGGGGATAGACTGTTTCAGCTCAACAACTAGAAATAAAGACTTGTTGACGAACTTTTTAGATTGGTCGAGTTCTGTCCCACTCCCAGTTTAAATGGTGGTGTCCTGCCAGAAAAGTCCCTGGCTTAGTCCAAGAAAAATTCTTTCATTTATGGTAAAATGTTTCTAACGAACTACAAAGGAAATAAGTATGTCAGATAAGTTTCAACTCTTGCTACAACAAATCGGAATGCCTCTTGATGCACGACAATCAGGGGCTTTTTCGACTGCAACGATTGAGAAAGTAGTCTTGCACAAGGTCAGCAAACTCTGGGAATTTACCTTCCGTTTTGAAACCCCCTTGCCGCTCATGGACTATCAACTCTTCAAGGCTCGTTTGGCGACGGAGTTTGAAAAGGTGGGCAATAAGATTCAATTTTCTATTGTCAGCGATGCGGAGGCCTTTGAAGCTGGTTTGGTAGAAGCTTATTATCCAGAAGCTTTTACGGAAGATTTGTGCCAGAGTGCAGGCTTCAAGGCTCTTTTTCAGCCATTAGAGGTGACTTATAGAGATGGTGTTTTGTGGATAAAAGGTCCTGAAACCATTGACACAGATCATTTTCGGAAGAATCATCTGCCAAATCTTGTGGAACAATACAAGCGATTTGGTTTTGGCAATCTTGCGGTGGACATCCAAGTCTGTCAGGAAATGACGCAGCAACAAGCGGAGATTTTCCATGCGCAAAATGAAGAAATTTACCAGCAAGCTAATGAAGAAAACTTGGCGGCCCTTGAACAACTGGCTCAAATGGCGCCACCACCAGAGGCAGCTCAGCCATTTGTCCCAGAATATAAGAAAAATCGTCCTGCCAAGGTCAATATCGAAAAGGCTGAGATTACTCCTATGATTGAGGTGGATAGTGAGGAGAACCGGATTGTCTTTGAGGGGCTGGTCTTTGAGGTTGAGCAGAAGACGACCAAGACGGGACGGGTCATTATCAACTTTAAGATGACCGACTATACTTCGTCCTTCACCTTGCAGAAGTGGGCTAAGAATGAGGAAGAGGCCCAGAAGTTTGATATGGTCAAAAAGGGCAACTGGCTACGGGTACGTGGAAATGTGGAAACCAATAATTTCACTCGTGATTTGACTATGAACGTACAGGAAGTCCAAGAGGTTAAGAAGGAAATCCGCAAAGATCTCATGCCTGAGGGTGAGAAGCGGGTCGAGTTTCATGCTCATACCAACATGTCTACCATGGATGCCCTGCCTGCTGTTGAGGACTTGGTGGCACGTGCTGCGGCTTGGGGACACAAGGCGGTGGCCATTACTGACCATGGCAATGTCCAGTCCTTCCCCCATGGCTATCATGCTGCCCGTAAAGCTGGAATCAAACCCCTCTTCGGGATGGAGGCCAATATTGTCGAGGACTCTGTGCCCATTGCTTACAACGAAGCAGATGTAGTCCTGTCCGAAGCGACCTATGTAGTCTTTGACGTGGAAACAACCGGTCTCTCTGCAGTCAACAATGCCCTAATTCAGATTGCGGCATCCAAGATGCACAAGGGCAATATCATTGCAGAATTTGATGAGTTTATCGATCCAGGTCATCCGCTCAGTCAATTTACAACAGATCTGACAGGAATCACTGATGAGCATGTGCGCGGTTCTAAACCTCTGGAACAAGTCCTGCGTGAGTTTCAAGATTTCTGTCAAGATTCCGTCATGGTTGCCCACAACGCGACCTTTGACGTTGGCTTTATGAATGTCAACTATGAACGAGCAGGCTTACCTATTATTAGCCAGCCTGTCATTGATACCTTGGAATTTGCTCGTAACCTTTACCCCGACTTTAAGCGTCATGGTTTAGGTCCTCTCACCAAGCGGTTTGGTGTTGCTCTTGAACACCACCACATGGCTAACTACGATGCGGAGGCGACAGGGCGCCTGCTCTTCATCTTCCTAAAAGATGCTCTGGAGAAGCACAATTTGACCAATCTCAACCAGCTAAATACGGAGCTGATTGCGGAGGATTCCTATAAGAAGGCTCGTGTCAAGCATGCCACGTTATATGTGATCAATCAAGTTGGTTTGAAAAATATGTTCAAACTGGTCTCTCTTTCCAATACCAAGTATTTTGAGGGAGTTCCACGTATTCCACGGACCGTTCTCAATGCCCATCGTGAAGGCTTAATATTGGGAACAGCCTGTCAAGAGGGCGAGGTTTTCGATGACTTGCTCTCCAAAGGGATAGATGAAGCGGTTAAAACGGCAGCCTATTATGATTTTATCGAAGTCATGCCACCTGCCCTCTATGCTCCCATGATTGCCAAGGAGCAGTTTAAGGACATGGCAGAGATTGAAGAGACTATCAAGCAGTTGATTGAGGTAGGACGTAGGGCAGGTCTGCCAGTTTTGGCGACAGGAAATGTTCACTATATTGACCCCGAAGAGGAAATCTATCGGGAAATCATTGTTCGTGCTCTAGGTCAAGGGGCACCGATTAACTGGACCATCGGAAATGGTGAGAATGCTCAGCCAGCACCGCTGCCAAAAGCTCACTTTAGAACGACCAGCGAGATGTTGGACGAATTTGCCTTCTTGGGAGAAAGTCTGGCGCGTGAGATTGTCATTACCAATCCCAATGCCATGCTCGATCGGTTTGAAGATGTTCAGGTAGTCAAGACCGACCTCTACACGCCTTATATTGAGAAGGCTGAGGAAACAGTTGCGGAATTGACCTATCAAAAAGCCTTTGAAATTTATGGCAATCCTCTGCCTGATATTATTGATCTGCGGATTGAGAAGGAATTGACGTCCATTCTGGGTAATGGCTTCGCCGTGATTTACCTGGCATCGCAGATGTTGGTGCACCGTTCCAACGAGCGGGGCTACCTGGTGGGTTCACGGGGATCTGTTGGCTCCAGTTTCGTTGCGACCATGATTGGGATTACCGAGGTAAACCCTATGCCTCCTCACTATGTCTGTCCAAATTGTCAACACAGTGAATTTATCACAGATGGTTCCTATGGTTCAGGTTTTGACCTGCCAGACAAGGATTGTGAAAAGTGTGGGACCAAGTATAAAAAAGATGGGCAGGACATTCCTTTCGAGACCTTCCTAGGTTTCGATGGAGACAAGGTTCCCGATATTGACTTGAACTTCTCAGGGGATGACCAACCCTCTGCCCATTTGGATGTTCGAGATATTTTTGGTGAAGAAAATGCCTTCCGTGCAGGAACGGTTGGTACGGTTGCGGCTAAGACTGCCTATGGTTTTGTCCGAGGCTATGAGCGGGATTATGGCAAATTCTATCGAGATGTGGAAGTAGAACGCTTGGCTGCTGGAGCGGCCGGTGTCAAACGGACGACCGGTCAGCACCCAGGGGGGATTATCGTATTTCCTGACTACATGGATGTCTATGACTTTACACCTGTTCAGTATCCTGCCGATGATGTGACGGCCAACTGGCAGACTACCCACTTTAACTTCCACGATATTGATGAAAACGTCTTGAAACTCGATGTCCTGGGTCACGATGATCCGACCATGGTTCGCAAGTTGCAGGATTTGTCAGGCATTGATCCGCAGACCATTCCTGCTGATGACAAGGGAGTGATGGCCCTCTTCTCAGGTACGGAAATTCTAGGAGTTACCCCAGAGCAGATTGGGACGCCGACAGGTATGTTGGGTATTCCTGAATTCGGAACCAACTTTGTACGGGGGATGGTGGAGGAGACCAAACCGACCACCTTTGCAGAACTCTTGCAGCTGTCTGGTCTATCCCACGGTACAGACGTATGGTTGGGCAATGCTCAGGACTTGATTAAGGCAGGAATTGCCGACCTATCCACGGTTATCGGTTGTCGGGATGACATCATGGTTTATCTCATGCACGCAGGTTTACCGCCTAAGATGGCCTTTAATATCATGGAGCGGGTGCGGAAGGGCTTGTGGCTCAAGATTTCCGAGGAAGAGCGAAATGGCTATATCCAAGCCATGAAGGATAACAAGGTGCCCGACTGGTACATCGAATCCTGTGGGAAAATCAAGTACATGTTCCCTAAAGCCCACGCGGCTGCCTACGTTATGATGGCCTTGCGGGTTGCCTATTTCAAGGTTCATCACCCACTCTACTACTATTGTGCTTATTTCTCTATTCGTGCCAAGGCCTTTGATTTGGCGACCATGTCAGGCGGTCTAGATAAAGTCAAGGCCAAGATGGAAGAAATCGCCCTCAAGAAGAAAAACAATGAAGCCTCAAACGTTGAGCAGGACCTTTACACCACCTTAGAGTTGGTCAATGAGATGCTGGAACGTGGCTTCAAGTTCGGTAAATTGGACCTTTACAAGTCCCATGCGACTGACTTCTTGATTGAAGAAGACACCCTCATACCACCATTTGTCGCTATGGATGGTCTGGGAGAGAACGTAGCCAAGCAGGTTGTGGCGGCGCGTGCCGAGGGGGAATTCCTCTCAAAAACCGAACTCCGTAAACGGGGAGGTCTATCTAGCACTCTTGTTGAAAAAATGGATGAAATGGGCATCCTCGGTAAAATGCCAGAGGATAACCAGCTCAGTCTCTTTGATGATTTGTTTTAAACTTGTTCACTGTTTCTTTGGAAGCAGTGAGTTTTTTTTATAAAAAGAAGTCAAAACTCTTGACTAATGTTTTTGATAGGTATATAATCTCTACATAGTGATAAAAACTACTATGTAGTAACAATAAGAAAAGAGGAAATCCTATGTCAAACTTTGCAAAACTTCAAGAAACTCGTCGTTCTATCTATGCACTTGGTAAAGACCTACCTGTATCAAATGAAGAAGTAGTAGCACTTGTTGAGAAAGCCATGAAAGAATCTCCATCAGCTTTCAACTCACAATCAAGCCGTGCAGTTGTACTTTTCGGAGCTGAATCAGACGCTTTTTGGAATGAAATTGCCTACAGCGAATTAGAAAAAGTAACGCCAGCAGAAGCTTTTGAAGGCACAAAAGGTCGTTTGGCTGGTTTTGCGGCTGGTGCTGGTACTATCTTGTTCTTCGAAGACCAAGACGTGGTTAAAGGCCTGCAAGAAAGCTTCCCACTTTACGCTGAAAACTTCCCAATCTGGTCTGAACAAGCTCACGGTATCAACTTGTACGCAGTATGGTTGGCTTTCGCTGAGAAAAATATCGGCATGAACGTACAACACTACAACCCATTGGTTGACGCACAAGTTGCTGAAAAATACGGTATCCCAGCTAACTGGAAACTCCGTGCACAAGCACCATTCGGAAGCATCGCAGCTCCAGCAGCAGACAAAGACTATATGGCGGATGGGGACCGTGTAAAGGTTTTTGGTAACTAATACTCTGCGAAAATTGAAGTCAGACGTTGTTGACTTGATGTGATGAACTTAAGTTCTATCTACATCTGCGTCGCCTAGTCTGACTTCAATTTTCATTGAGTATACATATTTACAGTTTGTTTTATTACGTCGGCAGATGAGGGCTGGGCAAAAAGCCCGGCGCCACTTCTCGGAGTTCGTGCCAACATTTCAGCGCAGTGGTTGATTGGCAGATTTGTTCGTGTCTTACACTTCAAATCTGACCATTACGACTGTTGCGAACAAAGTTCGCTTCATCTCCAACCTCCAAAGGTTCCTCGAACCTTTGGAGCTATGCGGGGGTGGGAGTGAAACAGTCTGGGAATAGACTGTTTCAGCTCAACAACTAGAAATAAAGACTTGTTGACGAACTCTTTTTAGACCAGTCGAGTTCTTTCTCACTCCCTATTTCCAACTTTAAATAATCCACTGGATTGTTTGAACTCGCTTCGGCGTACTTCAGTACAGCCTTCAGCTGTTGACACGAACTTCGTTCGCTTTATCTCCAACCTCTAACTGTCTCCCAGACAGTTAGAGCTAGTACTAAAAGCAAACTGAAAACTTTACTCTGCGAAAATTGAAGTCAGACGTTGTTGACTTGATGTGATGAGTGTAAAGCTCCAGTGGAGTTTTACAGCCTGTTCACTTAAAACAAGAGAGGAGCAGGGTTATGCCTGCGGCTTGTTGACACGAACTCCATTCGTTTCATCTCCAAGCTTCAACTATCTCCCAGAGCTAACCTTTTCAACTTCCTGTATCAGCAGGAAGTTTTTTTATCTGTCTAGCTTAAAATATGATACAATAATAGGGTATTTCAAAGTACAAAGGAGAAAAAGATGGTATTACCAAATTTTAAAGAAAATCTCGCAAAATATGCTAAACTCTTGGTTTCAACAGGTATCAATGTCCAACCTGGTCACACGGTGCAGTTGACAATTGGTGTGGAACAGGCTGAGTTGGCACGCTTGATTGTCAAAGAAGCTTACGCTCACGGTGCTAAGGAAGTCTTGGTCAACTGGTTGGACGACGTGATTGCGCGTGAGCGTTTGGTCAATGTCGATGTGGAACTCTTGGAACAAGTTCATCCACAACGCATCACTGAAATGAACTACCTTTTGGAGCGTAAGGCTAGCCGTTTGGTTGTTTTGTCAGAAGATCCAGGTGCTTACGATGGCGTTGATCCAGAGAAATTGTCTCGCAACGCTCGTGCACTCAGCCAGGCTTTGAACCCAATGCGGCAAGCATCCCAAGCTAACAAAATCAGCTGGACACTCGGTGCAGCCTCTGGTTTGGAATGGGCTAAAAAAGTCTTCCCAAATGCAGCGTCTGACGAAGAGGCAGTGGACCTCCTTTGGGACCAAATCTTCAAGACTTGCCGTATCTACGAGGAAGATCCAATCAAGGCTTGGGAAGAGCACGAAGCACGCTTGGTGGCTAAGGCTAAGGTGCTTAACGACGAGCAGTTTGTCAAATTGCACTACACAGCACCAGGGACTGACCTCGTTCTCGGTATGCCGAAGAATCACTTGTGGGAAGCGGCTGGTTCGGTCAATGCCCAAGGTGAACACTTTATTGCCAACATGCCAACAGAAGAGGTCTTCACAGCACCTGACTACCGTGTGGCAGACGGCTATGTAACGTCAACAAAACCACTCAGCTACAACGGTAACATCATCGAAGGCATCAAAGTAACCTTCAAAGACGGTGAAATCGTGGACGTGACAGCTGAAAAGGGCGATGAAGTTATGAAGAAATTGGTCTTTGATAATGCTGGTGCACGTGGTCTTGGTGAAGTTGCCTTTGTGCCAGACAAGAGCCCAATTTCTCAATCAGGTGTGACCTTCTTCAATACTCTCTTTGATGAAAATGCCTCAAACCACTTGGCGATTGGTCAAGCTTATGCCTTCTCTATCGAAGGTGGTACGGAAATGAGCCAAGAAGAGTTGAAAGAAGCTGGTCTCAACCGCTCAGATGTTCACGTGGACTTCATGATTGGTTCTAACAAGATGAACATTGACGGTATCCGTGAAGACGGTACTCGTGTGCCAATCTTCCGTGACGGTGAGTGGGCTATCTAATGATATGTGTATAAGACTGGGCAACCAGTCTTATTTTGTAAGAATAGGAGGAAAACAAGATGTTAACAAGTATTATCGCAGGTGCCATTATTGGCTTGATTGCCGGAGCCTTGACTTCGTCAGATGACCGTCGTGGTTGTCTGGGGAATATTATCCTTGGGCTTGCTGGTTCGTGGATTGGACAGTTGCTCTTTGGTGATTGGGGGCCACAGTTTGCTGGTATGGCTGTAGTGCCGTCTGTTCTGGGGGCTATTCTCTTAGTGGCGATTTTTAGCAGTTCTAGACGGAATTAAACACCTGAACCGTGCTTCAATTGGAGCATGGTTTTCTATTATCTGGATTTGTACGAATTGCCGTATTGTTCGGATTTTTCAGAAAATTTCCATTTTTCTGTTGACAAGTGAAAAAAAGTAAGGTATCATTGTAAACAATTAAGAACCTGTATTCACAAGTGAAGTGCTTGTATATAAGAGATAGTTTTTCGCTAATCAAGGCAGTTTTTTGAGGGAATACTGACGTATTTTGAAAAAAACTAACGATGAGTAGCTGAAATACTAGCCTTAGATGGAAGTGCTGAACTGTGAATACCGGTTCCAGAATACTGAAAGGAAAAAGTCAAATGAAACCTGTCACTACAAAATTCTTTGCTTTGTTGTTGCGACGGTCGGGCTAGTGCTGAAAGAATGCATTAGTCCTGTTTGGCTTACCAAGCGGGCGCTGTTGACAACATCTCGCAGGTAATAGTCCTCGAGGTGTTTTCTTTTTCTTAGTATACTTTGAAAACTAAGAAAGAGAACCTAATGTCATTTAAAGTTTGTATTGTTTAGAAAGGTATTCTTATGCGTGTGATTGAATTTTTAGATACGACTTTACGAGATGGTGAACAGACGCCGGGTGTGAATTTTTCGATTAAAGAAAAAGTGACCATCGCCAAGCAGTTGGAAAAATGGGGGATTTCTGCTATTGAAGCGGGTTTCCCAGCGGCCAGTCCTGATTCGTTTGAAGCGGTTCGTCAGATTGCGGCAGCGATGACCAAGACAGCTGTGACGGGTTTGGCACGGTCTGTTAAGTCGGACATTGATGCTTGTTATGAGGCTCTGAAAGATGCCAAGTATCCGCAGATTCATGTTTTCATTGCTACCAGTCCGATTCACCGTGAATTTAAACTTCAAAAGACCAAAGAAGAAATTTTGGCGCAAATCACTGAACATGTCAGCTATGCGCGTGAGCGTTTTGAGGTGGTCGAGTTCTCGCCAGAGGATGCGACGCGGACGGAGTTGGATTATTTGCTAGAAGTGGTGCAGACAGCGGTAGATGCTGGTGCGACCTACATCAATATTCCAGATACAGTCGGCTTTACGACTCCTCAGCACTACGGAGAAATTTTCCGTTACTTGACGACAAATGTCAAATCGGACCGTGAGATTATTTTCAGTCCGCATTGCCATAATGACCTAGGTATGGCTGTTGCCAATACCCTATCGGCCATTAAAAACGGTGCCGGTCGTGTCGAGGGAACTATCAACGGTATCGGGGAGCGAGCAGGGAATGCGGCCCTTGAAGAAGTAGCAGTTGCCCTTGAAATTCGGAAAGATTTCTATGATGTGACTAGTCCGATTGTTCTTAAGGAAACGCTCAATACTTCGGAATTAGTATCTCGCTTTTCTGGGATTGCCATTCCACGCAATAAGGCGGTTGTCGGTGGCAATGCCTTCTCTCACGAGTCAGGAATTCACCAAGATGGTGTCTTGAAAAATCCATTGACCTATGAAATCATTACACCTGAGTTGGTAGGGGTCAAGAAAAATTCTCTGCCACTGGGTAAACTATCTGGTCGCCATGCCTTTGTAGAAAAGCTGAAAGAACTAGACCTGTATTTTGAAGAAGGAGACGTTGCTAGCTTGTTTGCTCGTTTCAAAAACCTGGCAGACAAGAAGGAAAAGATTACGGATGCGGATATTCGTGCCTTGGTAGCAGGGACAGAAATCAGCAATCGTGATGGTTTCCAATTTAAAGATTTGCGTTTGGATAGTCAGTCTGACGGAAGTATTCAGGCTCAGGTCATCTTTATCAATCAGGATGAGGAAGAAGTGGTCGTTGTGGAATCAGGCAAGGGTTCGGTTGAGGCTGTCTTTAATGCTATTGACCAATTCTTCCAGCAGGAAATCAGCTTGGAACGCTACCATATCGACGCTATTACCGATGGTATCGATGCTCAAGCTCGTGTACTGGTTGCTGTAGAAAACAAGGCAACGGAAACAATCTTTAATGCCTCTGGTATTGACTTTGACGTGGTGAAGGCTTCTGCCATTGCCTATATCCATGCTAATGTCATGGTGCAAAAAGAAAATAGTGGACAGATAGATAAGAAACTATCTGAGAAGGACATGCCACACATCTAGGAGGAAGTATGACGAAAAAAATTGTAGCCTTGGCTGGTGATGGAATCGGTCCTGAAATCATGGAGGCTGGCCTAGCAGTTCTCGAGGCTGTGGCTGGGCAAGTAGGATTTGATTATGAGATTGAGGAGAGAGCTTTTGGTGGCGCTGGGATTGATGCGGCTGGCCATCCTCTACCAGATGCTACCTTGCAAGCCTGCCGGCAGGCGGATGCGATTTTGTTAGCAGCAATCGGTAGCCCTCAATATGATGATGCGGCGGTCCGTCCAGAACAAGGTCTTCTTCAACTTCGGAAGGAATTGGGTCTCTTTGCCAATATCCGTCCGGTGAAAATTTTTGATAGCCTGAAAGACTATTCTCCTCTGAAGGCCGACCGGCTGGATGGTGTGGATTTGGTCATGGTAAGGGAGTTGACAGGTGGGATTTATTTTGGAGAGCATATTCTGGAAACAGACCAAGCCAGCGATAGCAATACCTATCAGGTAGAAGAGATTGAACGGGTTGTCCGCTCTGCCTTTGACCTAGCCCAAAAAAGACGAAAAAAAGTCACCAGCATTGATAAACAAAATGTACTGGCGACGTCAAAATTATGGCGTAAGGTAGCGGATGAGGTGGCTAAGGACTACCCAGATGTGGTCTTGGAGCACCAGTTGGTGGATAGCGCAGCCATGCTCTTGATTACCAATCCTAGTCGATTTGACGTCTTGGTGACGGAAAATCTCTTCGGGGATATCTTGTCGGATGAGGCCAGTGTACTGACAGGAACGTTGGGGGTTCTGCCTTCTGCTAGTCATGCGGTGGCAGGTCCCAGTCTCTACGAACCTATCCATGGTTCGGCACCGGATATTGCCGGTCAGGGCATTGCCAATCCTGTCAGTATGATTCTATCTGTTGCCATGATGCTGGAAGAAAGTTTTGATTTGGTCCAAGCAGGTCAGACCATTCGCCAGGCAGTTGAAGCGGTCTTTTCACAGGGGATTTTCACTAAAGATCTAGGTGGCACTGCCACTACCAAAGAAATGACAGAGGCCATTATTGCCCAGATTGGAGGTGGGTAGATATGAGTGGCAAATCCATTTTCGATAAGCTCTGGGACCGCCATGTGATTACAGGGCAGGAAGGTCAGCCTCAGCTCCTCTATGTTGATCAACATTATGTCCACGAGGTGACCAGTCCCCAGGCCTTTCAAGGATTGAGGGATACAGGGCGATCTGTTCGGCGCCCAGACTTGACCTTTGCGACTTTTGACCACAACGTGCCAACCGTTGATATTCACAATATCCGTGATGTCATTTCCAAGGCTCAGATGGATGCCTTGGCTAAGAATATAGAAGATTTCGGCATTCCCCACGCAGCCCACGGTTCGGAACATCAGGGGATTGTCCACATGGTTGGACCAGAAACAGGCAAGACCCAGCCAGGTAAGTTCATTGTCTGCGGAGATAGCCATACAGCGACTCACGGAGCCTTTGGGGCTATTGCCTTTGGGATTGGTACTTCTGAAGTGGAGCACGTTCTCGCTACCCAGACCATTTGGCAGGTCAAACCTAAGCGACTCCTAGTAGAGTTTGTCGGTCAGGCGCAAAGAGGTGTCTATGCCAAGGATTTTATCCTGGCTCTGATTGCCCGCTACGGCGTAGATTGTGGTTTGGGTCATGTGGTCGAGTTCGCAGGACTCGTCATCGACCGACTCAGCATGGAAGAGCGGATGACCATTTGCAATATGTCCATTGAGTTCGGCTCTAAGATGGGCATTATGGCTCCAGACCAGACCACTTTTGACTACCTGCGGGGTCGGGAGTGTGCACCAGCGGACTTCGATGCGGCGGTGGCAGACTGGAAGGAGCTCTACTCGGATGCGGACACGGTCTATGACAAGCACCTAATTCTTGATGTGACCGATTTGGCTCCCATGGTGACTTGGGGAACCACACCTGCTATGGGGGTGAGCTTCGATGAAAGCTTTCCAACTATCCGTGACCACAACGACGAGCGGGCCTACGCCTACATGGATTTGGCTCCAGGCCAAAAGGCTGCGGACATTCCCATCGGCTATGTCTTCCTGGGCTCTTGTACCAATGCTCGCCTCAGCGATTTGCAGCTGGCAGCTAGGATTGTTAAGGGGCGGAAAATAGCAGAGCAGGTTACGGCTATTGTCGTACCAGGCAGTCGCCCTGTCAAGCGAGCTGCAGAAAAGCTTGGTCTAGACAAGATTTTTATGGAGGCTGGTTTTGAGTGGCGGGATCCCGGTTGCTCCATGTGTCTGGGTATGAATCCAGACAAGGTCCCTGCGGGTGTCCACTGCGCCTCCACAAGTAATCGAAACTTTGAAGACCGACAGGGCTTTGGGGCCAAGACCCACTTGTGTAGTCCTGCGATGGCTGCCGCAGCTGCGCTTTATGGACGATTTGTCGATACCAGAAAGCTAGACATTTTCAAGGAGGACGTCTAATGCACCAATTTACCACATGGACTGGGACAACTGTTTCACTCATGAATGATAATATTGACACCGACCAACTCCTGCCCAAGCAATTTCTCAAGCTGATTGACAAAAAGGGATTTGGCAAATATCTGCTATATGCTTGGCGGTACTTGGATGATAACTACACGGACAATCCTGATTTCATTCTCAATCAGCCTGAGTATCAAGGCGCTAGTATCCTCATATCTGGGGATAACTTCGGAGCAGGTTCTTCTAGGGAACACGCTGCTTGGGCTCTGGCAGATTATGGCTTCAAGGTCATCATTGCAGGCTCCTTTGGAGATATTCATTACAACAATGACTTGAACAATGGGATTCTGCCCATTATCCAGCCCAAAGAAGTCAGGGACCAACTAGCTCAGCTGGCTCCTGACCAAGAAATCACGGTTGACTTGGCAGATCAGTTGATACGGACGCCTTTTGGGGAATTCCCATTTGATATCGAACAGGACTGGAAACACAAGTTGCTCAATGGCTTAGACGATATCGGTATTACCTTACAGTATCAGGATTTGATTACTGAGTATGAGGGCAGTCGCCCAAGCTACTGGCAAGAATAAAATATATATTAGAAAACAAGCAGATTGCTCTGCTATGGAACAAAAGAAAAGAGGAAATTATTATGACGAAACAAATTCACTGGGATGGCGCACTTTCACAAGAAGGTTTTGACATTATCAAAGGTGAGGGAGGCGTGATTGTCTGTCCGACTAAGGTTGGTTATATTATCATGACTGCCGACAAGGCTGGCTTGGAGCGTAAGTTTGATGCCAAAGAGCGTAAGCGTAATAAGCCGGGCGTGGTCCTTTGTGGTAGCATGGAGGAGCTTCGTGAGTTGGCTCAGTTGACTCCTGAGATTGATGCCTTCTACCAAAAACATTGGGATGAGGACATTTTGTTGGGTTGTATCCTGCCTTGGAAACCAGAGGCTTATGCTAAGTTGCAGGCTTATGGCGATGGTCGTGAGGAGTTGATGACCGACGTGCGTGGTACTTCATGCTTTGTTATCAAGTTTGGTGTGGCTGGCGAGCAGATTGCCAAGGAAATGTGGGAAAAAGAAGGCCGTATGGTCTACGCTTCATCTGCTAACCCGTCAGGTAAGGGAAATCGTGGCAAGGTAGAAGGTATCGGTGAGCGTATCGCTTCTAAGGTGGATTTGATTATCGAGGCGGATGACTATGTGGCATCTATCCAGCCAGACAAGACCATTGAAACCCGCTATGAGCAAGGCGTTATGGTGTCTATGGTAGACAAAGATGGTAAACTCATTCCAGAACAAGGCGCGGATAGCCGTTCTATCAGCCCATGCCCAGTTGTCATCCGTAAGGGTCTGGACATTGATAAAATCATGATGCACTTGTCTGACCATTTCAACTCTTGGGACTACAGACAAGGGGAATATTACTAAGATATCGTCATTTAGTTTATCTTTTATTACGTCGACGAACGAGGAAACTCCGTTTCCTTATTTCCAACTTCAAATAATTTCATCATTAGAGAACTCGCCTCGCTGTACTCTGCAGAGGTGACTTGCTCCGCAAGTGCTATTTCCAACCTCTAACTGTCTCCCAGACAGTTAGAGCTAGTACTAAAAGCAAACTGAAGACTATAAACTATAAATAGGAACGATCCGAAAGGGTCGTTTTTTCGTACATAAAAAACTGACCGAAATTCAGTCAGTTTGGTGCTGTTTGATAAGTTTTTTGAGGTTGTCGACTAGCCTTTTCTCGTCTGTCAGTTCCAAGATTTGTAATCCTTTTTCCACCAGTTCTTGCTTGTTTTGGGCTATGCCTAGATAGACATAGGCACGGGCTAGTTGGTCATAGCGTTTTTCTTGCTTGGCTAGGTCCATGAGTTTGGTGGCAAAAAAAGTAGACTTGTTGTACTGTCTTTGTTCCAAGAAAAAATAAGAAAGAGACTGATAGTATGACAGTATGGTGGGCTGGATTCGCTTGTAATCCTTGTATTTTTCCAATCGTTTTAGAAGAAGATTGGCAGTTTCTTCAAGGCTATCAAGTGAAGAAATCTTGGACAGAAGAGTACCTACTAAGATAATATCGTTATGGTACCAGTTATCATATCGTTCCAATTCTGACCAGAGGAGTTTGGACAGGGTTTCAGCTTCGTCGGAAAGCTGGGTGATAGAAGAACTTTTTCGGACAGCTACAACGGTCTCCAGGAGGAGGCACTTTCTGTGAATAGGAATATCATTGGGTTCTTTTTTCAAATGGTCCTGGCAACGCTTTATCAAATCCTCCATGGTCTTCGTGGTCGGATTTCTGAGATTATCTATATCATAGAGCAGTTGTTGGCGTTGGCTGGGCTGGTAGTAGTTACAGAGGTATTCAAACTCCTCGAAGGTCATATCAACTTGCTTGAGCAAGAACCGCATGAGCTCATAGCTAGGAATGTTCTGATTTTTCTCGAAACGTGACAAGGTCGTTCGATTGATATAATCCCCACATACTTGCTCTTGGCTCAAACGTTTGCTTTTCCGAATGCTCTTATAAACACTTCCGTAATCCCATCTCATGTTCAAACTCCTTCAAAAAATGTGATTATTTGCAACAAAATAAATAAACTTTATAAAAATAGTATATCATAATAATGTGGAAATATTGTTTTTTATATATAGAAAATAGGCTGATAAAAGGAGTAACCTAATGAAACAGCTTGATAAAAACACCTTATTTTTAAGTGCAGTTATTGTTCTTTCGTGTAGTGTCCTATTATTTCATATGGACCCGATTCAGATTGTAGATAGAGAGATTTGGCTCTGGCTACATTCATTTATTCATGTGCTATTTTTAAAACCTGCTGCTAGTCTAGGTTTTCTTATGGGGCTTTATCTGCTATACAAGGCTCTCAAGAAGTAGTCTAGCTAACTAAGCTGATGAAAGTCTGCTACACCGCTCTGCCATTTCTCCAAGAAAGGAGTTTCTATGCTAAATGTTCGTGATGTCTGCAAGCGATACGGTGCCCACCAGGTCTTGTCCTATGTGTCCTTTGAGTTGCAAGCGGGGGACTTGGTGGCTCTTGTGGGTCCCAATGGTGTGGGAAAATCCACTCTGTTGAATATCATCAGCAACACAGAAACCGCTGACCGTGGGTCGGTAACCATCAATGGTCGTCCCAATAGTGACCGAGCGATTTTTCAAGATATGTCTGTCATGTTGGATGCCCAAGCCCTTTATCCACAGTTGACGGGTTATGACCATCTGACCTATGTGGCTGCCACCCACAAGCTGGGGAAAAAGGAAGTGGATGGGCTGGTGGAAGAATTGGGGATGGGCTACTATGTCAAAAAGCGGGTGGCTGGCTATTCCATGGGTATGAAGCAGAAGTTGCTCTTTGCCATGGCTGTCCTTCCCAAGCCCAAGCTCTTGTTGCTGGATGAGCCCCATATCGGCTTGGATCCGACCAATATCATTCAACAGCGGGAATTTCTTCTAAACCTACAAGCAGAAGGGGTTGCCATTTTGCTTTCTTCACACCATCTGTCGGAGATTGAGAAGCTGACTAATCAGGTTTATTTCCTCAAGGCCAGCAAGTTGATTGCCACAGAAGTGGAGTTGACGGCTGATTATGATTACCATCTTGCTGTGGAAAACTCCAAGCAGGTTCAGGAATTTTTACGGGATTATCCTCAACTCTTGTGGAAAAAGGCAGAGCAGGGTCTGGTGGAAATCTTCTTGCCTGAGAGAGATTTACTGGATTGTTTGGATCGTATTCCAATCCAGCAGGTGGCTGGTCTTACAAAAGCCAGCGACTATATGGAATCCCTCTATCGTGATCTCTACGTGGAGGAAGGTGGTGAGTAGACATGAGGCTGAACTTTGAAATCAAGAAAATCCTCTGGTCGCCTCTTTACTGCCTGCTCTTGCTGGGTTTTCTAGGTCTGGCCTACCTTCCTATTTCTCAGCGCCAAGTCCACCAAGCGACCTATGTGGAAACCTATAAAAAAGAATTGAGTGAATTAGCTAGTGTCTTGGCAGATATAAAAATTGAGGAGGAGTCAGAAGAAGCACCGCGGATGGTGGGATTGAAATCCGATATTGAAAGTATCAGTCAGGCCTTGGATGAGGGGAAGTTTGAACTGATACCCAACTACCGCAAACTCATGTATCAGGATTTGGACTATTTTATCAGTCGCAATCGACAGCTTTTTCAAACGCGACAATCCTTGACGCTTAGTGAGGTCGAACGTTTGGCCAGATGGAATGACTGGTTGCTTGCCTACCAATTGCCTGATGGTCCTGAAAACAAGGCTTGGTCAACAGGGCGTATTGTTCAAGCCTACTTAGAAAGTTTGTTTGGTTTTCTTCCTGTATTTTTGGTGCTTGGTTTTCTACTTGCCAATCAACTGTCAGAAAAGACACTTGCGCATCAAGTTTGGCAATTGCGGCAATGGGATAGTCTGAGTTTGCAGGGGATGAGGCGTTTGGTTGCTTCCTTGCTTTCGCTTTTGCTGGCTGTGGGGATAGGTTTGCTTTTTATCCTGGTCTATGATGGGCTGACAGGTCAGTTGGCTGTATCTAGTTTTCAAGCCACTGTTGAGATTTTGGGTCAGAGTCAGTTGATAGGCTCTTGGCTTTACGGACTTATCTTGCTTGGTTTTTGGCTAATCTTACTCCTAGCTATTCGCCTACTTTTTGGATTTTTGGACCACTTGTTAGCCAGTCGGCTGATTTTTGGAGTGACGGGGCTACTATTGGCTCTGGGGCTTTCCTATCAGGCTGGTGCAGTAGCTGGTTGGTCAGGGCAAGTATTTCCCTTACTGGCCTTTCCTAGTTTTTTAGACACAGGCGTATTTTCACAGGTCTTTTTACAGGTGGATGTTTTCCTCCTGCTAACCATTGGGATTTTCTTTGCTTATTATGTGCTGACAGAAAAGAAAAGGCTGGTCCTGACCGTGGGGCATCAGAAGGAGTTAGACACAGGTTCTTTAGACAAGGTTTGGTCTTTTGATGTTCTCATCCTTAGTCGGCTCAAGACTTGGAAAGGGCTCGTCTTAGTAAACTTGCTCTTAGCTCTGCTATTTTCCCTACTGACGGGACTAGAAAAGCAAGAGGTTGCCCAAGAGGAGAGGGTTTCGATGGAGTTGGTTGCCCAGTCCTATGAGCAGGATGGGGCATATGTGGAGGTTTTGCAGTCGGAAATCAACCGTCTGAGGCAGTTGGTCAAAGAGGACGCGAGCTATCAGGAAGAGTTGGAGCTGAGGCTTGGTCTCTTGCAAGAATATCGTGTCTATAAGGACCTCTATGTCAAGCAATGGCAGGTTTATCAGGAAAAACCTCAGGCTCTGTCGGCCAGTCACCTTGCTATGCTGGAGGCAGAGCAGGTCTATCTATGGGCCAGAGAGGAGAAGGCTTTTGCCAATGGGGATATTGGGGCCAGCCAGACGGTGGACAATCTTCGCCGTTACCAGACCCGCAATCAGGTCAGTCAGTATTACTGGCAGCAGCTGATGGAGGCTGGGGTGCCAGCAACTAAGCGGGGCAAGGATGTCATTTTGACCAGCTTGGAAAATCGTTTTGATACCAATGATGCCTTGGTTCCAGTAGATAATCCCTCTTGGGACCGTTCCAGAGATTTGTCAGGTATCGGTAGCCTGCGTTCTCTTTTTGATGGTCCGACCTATTTGGTGGTGCTCTTGCTGGCGGTTGGGATTGGCAGTCGGGGCAAGGCGGTGGAAGTTGCTGGAAAAAACTGGCGTCTCTATCAGACCCAGCCTGTGGATTTGCGTCAGGTTCTATTCACCAAGTGGTTGCTGGGACTGGTCCAGGCACTTGGTTTTACGCTACTCTTTCTCCTTGCTTTATTCTTGATCAACAGCCTGGTTGGTGGTTTTGGTTATCTGGAAGATGGCCTAATCTTGCTTTCCCATTCGGAGAGGGGTATTTTTCTTGAACTCCTGATAGGACAAGAACTCTGGGCTTGGTTCCTGCCCAATGCTCCTTATCTCTTGTGGATGGTGCTTGGCTTGCTTGTCTTGGAAATTGTTCTAGTCAGTCTCAATCATCTTTTGCAAGTTCGGTTTTCAAACCGTTTAGTGGTTTTCATCCTACTAGCTGGTTTGCTGACTCTGCTGGACTACCTCCTCTTTCAAGACCTGATTTTGGATGGGCAGGAGGTCTTTAGGCAGTTAGCTTTGCTATTTTCATAAAAAAAGAAAAACTGGCTGAAAATTTTTCAGTCAGTTTCTTATGTTTATTCAATTACCAACATGCCTTCTTTAACGGCAAATGGGTGTTCTGGGTCAATGCGGTCGTAGAACATGACACCGTTGAGGTGGTCGATTTCGTGTTGGACCACGATGGCATTAAATCCCTTGAGTTTGATACGGTGCTTTTCTCCATTTTTGTCCATGTAGTCAACAGTCACACGTGCGTGGCGGACTACGTAGCCTTGGACTTCGCGGTCAACGGATAAGCAGCCCTCGCCCCCTTCCATAGCCGCTTCTTGGACAGAATGTGCCACGATTTTAGGGTTGTACATGACCTCTTGGAGGGAGTAGGCTTGGGCAGGTGGATTGCCTTCCTCATCTTCTGGATTTGGGACTAAGACAGCAATGATGCGTTTGGAAACGTCAATCTGAGGTGCAGCTAGACCAACTCCGCCACGGAGTTTCATTTTTTCAGCCATGACAGGATCCTGCGAATGTTTGAGGAATTGCATCATTTTTTCGCCTAAAATAATTTCCTGATCAGATAGTGGAAATGCAACTTCTTCAGCGACCTGGCGTAGGGTTGGATGTCCTTCACGGATGATGTCATCCATGTCAATCAAATGGGCAGCTTTTGTCAATCGTTCAATAACAGACATGATTCTCTCCTTTGAATATAGTTAAGATAAGTATAGCATGAAATGGGAGAGAATAAAAGTCGGACTTTTCTATCCATTCGCTTTCAAATCTGTTATACTAGTAAAAGACGAACGTTGAAAGGGAGAAAAATGAAAAGAATTTTAGAAAAAGCCAGTTTGCTGGCCCTATCCACCATGCTGGTTTCGACATTTGCTGTCTCGCCAGCTATTCCACAGATGATTGAGCATTTTGCTCAGCAGGGAATTGCAGCGGCCCAGGTGGAAAACTTAATTACGGTGACCTCTTTTGCTATTATGGTTACTCTATTGGCAAACGGTCTAGTTGTCCGTTTTTTGTCTGAACGAAACATTATCATTGCAGGGCTTTTGCTTATGGCCATCGGCGGAGCTTTGCCCATGTTTCTAACTGCTTATCCTCTGATTTTATTGGCTCGCATCTTGCTTGGTTTGGGGATTGGCTTAATCAATGCGCGTGCTATTAATATCATCGGTAATTTTTTCACCGGTCAGGAGCGGGTGCAGATGATGGGCTTGCGTGGTTCAGCAGAGGTTTTGGGAAGTGCAGGGCTCACCCTCCTTGTCGGTTGGTTGACCCAGTTTGGTTGGCAACCTGCCTTCTTGGTCTACCTTTTTGCCTTGGTCATCTTGGCTCTCTTCCTTCTCTTTGTTCCCAAAGAGGAATTGCTGGCTCGCATGGAGGTAAAGGTTGAGGAGAATGCGCCCAAGGTCAAACTGGACAAGACCATGTGGATGATGGGAATTTATCTGGCATTCTTAGCCTTCTTTGTTATCAACGTCAATACCTTCCTGACCATTCGTATTCCTCAGATTGTTTTAGCCAAGGGCATCGGTACTGCTCAGCAAGCCAGTCTCATTCTCAGTCTTATGCAGGTCATGGGGATTGTGGCAGGGACGGTCTTTAGTAGCCTGGTTGGTCGTTTGAAGGGTTGGCTTTTAGCTGTTTCCTACGTGGTCTTTGGACTAGCGGTTATCGGCATTGCCTTTGCGGATAATCTCTGGGTGCTGGGACTTGGTGGTATGGTGTCAGGATTTTTCTACAGCATCATCCTAACCATTGTCTTTAGTCAGGTAACAGACCGTGCACCCAAGGCCTTGCTCAATGCGGTCATGACAATCGTCCTTATGGGCTGCAATATCGGCGGTGCGACATCTGCTATCTTGCCGACCTATCTGGAAAAACTCAACCCAACCCCAACAGGTGCCTTTGGTATTTACGCCATCGGCTGTGCCTTGATAAGCGCAGGCTTGATTTATAAACAACTGAAGAAGTAGGAGCGGATTTCCGCTCCTTTTTGGTATAATATTCTTATGTTAGAAAATAACCGCTTAAATGAATTAATACTACGTTTTCCCGAGGATGTTCAGTTGATTTTTAAGGACATGATTCCCTCCTATCAGTTGGGCTATGTGGATTATGTCTATCAGACAGATAGTTACGCCACCCAAAACCGTCGGATTAAAAATTTAGCAAAAAATTTCCGAAGAATGGATTATTTTTACATCATGCCCCTGCCCCAGGATCTGGCATTGGAAATTGCTAACCAATGGCGCTATCAACCACCTTTGGATGCCTATACAATTAGTGCAAACCCCGAGACTTATGCTGAGATGATTTCACCAGAGGCGCGTGGGGACCGCTTTTTTGCAGTCATCCGCAATGCCGCACTCATGGGCTATTTCTGTATGGACCAAGATTGCGAGACAGTTGACATTCGTTTGGGCATGAAACCTTCTTTGACAGGTCAGGGAAATGGCAGAGCTTTCTACCAGACTATTGAAGACTATTTAGTAGAGCATGTTCAGCCAGCTAGTATCAAACTGACAGTTGCTAGCTCTCATCAAGTTGCCCAAAAACTCTTTCATGCTCTTGGTTTTACAGAAATAGAAAAGCAAGCAGAATATATCAAAATGGAAAAGAAAGTCGTATGCGATTAGATAAATTTTTAGTGGATTGCGGTGTTGGCAGTCGGACAGAAGTCAAGAAACTCCTGAAAAACAAACAAGTCACAGTCAACGGCCAAGTAGAAACCTCCCCAAAACAGCAGATTAATGAAAAGTCAGATCAGATTGCAGTAGCGGGCCAGGTCTTGAGTCATGAAACCTTTGTTTACTATCTGTTAAACAAGCCCAAGGGTGTGATTTCAGCCACGGAGGATGACCGTCATCGGACTGTCTTGGACCTGCTAGATGATACAGCTCGCCTGAAGGAAGTTTTTCCTGTTGGACGCTTGGACATCGATACCCATGGCTTGCTCCTCTTGACCAACAACGGTCAGCTGGCTCATGTCATGCTTTCTCCGAAAAAACATGTTGATAAACTCTACCGTGCACAGGTGGACGGGATCATGACCCAAGAGGATGTCGAACGATTTGCGGCAGGAATTGAACTGAAAGACTTTACCTGTCAGCCAGCCCAGTTGACCATCCTCTCTACAGATGAAGTTAAGCAGACCTCGCTCGTTGACATCACCATCCGAGAAGGGAAATTTCACCAGGTCAAACGCATGGTGCAGGCCTGTGGCAAGACCGTGACAGACTTGCAACGATTGACCATGGGGCCTCTTAGCTTAGATCCAAAATTAGCGCTTGGAGAATACCGCAGGTTGACTGCTGCCGAATTAAAGCAATTAGAAGTCTTTGGTGTGGAATTATAGATAAATAGAAGAGACTTGCTCCCGATTGGAAGCAAGTCCTTTTAAATATCCGCAGCTGCAAAAACAACCTGTCCATCTTGAAATTTTTCAATACGAGCGAGAGAAGTAACCGGGACACCTGCATCCAGTAAGAGCTGGCGACCGTCTTGGAAGGACTTTTCGATGATGATACCAACCCCAGCTACTTGTGCCCCGGCCTGTTGGATAATGTCAATCAAGCCTTTTGCTGCTTGTCCATTGGCCAAAAAGTCATCAACGATTAGAACACGGTCCTCAGGTGACAAAAACTTACTAGCAATAGAAACGGTGCTAGTAACTTGCTTGGTAAATGAATAGACTTCAGCGGTCAAAATGCCTTCGGTCATAGTAATATTTTTATGCTTTTTTGCAAAAATCATTGGCACATCTAAGCTTTCTGCAACATAGACGGCTGGTGCAATACCCGAGGCTTCGATCGTGACAACCTTGGTAATTTCTTTAGAGCGATAGGCCTCTGCCAAGACCTGCCCCATTTCTTTCATCAAGCGAAAATCAACCTGATGGGTCAAGAATGAGTCAACTTTTAAGATATTTTCTCCTAATACCTGACCATCTTTTAAAATGCGTTCTTCCAAAGCTTTCATGCTTATCTTCTCCTCCAAATGATACTTTTGTGTATTATAGCATTTTTTGGCTAAAATCAAAACAATAAACGAATTTTTGTGTTGAGATATTGTATATATTGACAAAATTCATTGCAAAATACGAATGTTCTGTGTTTATCGGAGCAAAATGTATTGAAAATGATTATATTCTCTGTTAGACTAATACCAATATTTAGGAATAAAGAAGGAGAAATCATGTCTCAGAAAATAACAAACGAACATTCTTCGGATATGCTTTACGGAATTGATGAACAACCACCAAAAGGGATGGCTGTTTTGCTTGCTTTTCAGCATATTTTAGCAGCTTTTGCAGGAATCATCGCAGTGCCTCTTATCGTTGCAAGTGCCTTGGGATTATCGGTAGAAGATACTTCTATTATGGTATCAGCCTCTATCTTTGTTGCTGGTATTGCTACCATTTTACAATCTAAAGGTGTTGGGCCAGTAGGTTCACGTGTCTCTGGTATGATGGGGACGGACTTTACCTTTGCCAATCCAGCTATCAGTGTTGGTAGCCAGCTCGGGATTGCAGGTATTGTAGGAGCAACCATTGCTGGTTCATTTGTAGAGATTGCTCTCAGTCGTTTTGTCAAACCCTTGATGCGCTTCTTTCCGCCTTTGATTACAGGAACTGTTGTATCCCTCATCGGTATTACCCTGATGCCAGTTAGTATGGACTGGGCAGCTGGTGGAGCTGGCGCTTCAGACTATGCTTCAGTTGAAAATATCAGTATTGCCTTTATCGTCTTGGTCTTCACTTTGGCTTTAAATCATTATGGTAAAGGAATGCTGAAAACAGCCTCTGTCTTCTTTGGGATGGTTTTTGGTTATATCTTGTGTATTTTTCTTGGGAAAGTTGATTTATCGGCTGTAGGAGAAGCAGCCTGGTTTGCTCTTCCTAAAATTTTCCATTACGGTGTAAAATTTGACCTATCTTCTATTCTAGCCTTCATTCCAGCCTATGTCGTATCTTTGATTGGTACGGTGGGAATTATGATGGCCATTGGAGAAGCCTCAAATCAAAAGATTTCTTCTGAGCGGGCAGCAAATGGTGTTCTGGCAGACGGAGTTGGTTCCTTGATTGCAGGTATTTTTGGTGCTGGTCCAAATACAGCCTTCTCACAAAACGTTGGCCTCATTACTTTGACAAAAGTTGCTAGTCGTCATGTCATGATTTTAGCCGGTATTATCTTGACTCTACTTGGCGTCTTTCCAAAATTATCAGCTTTGATTTCCATCATGCCGCAGCCTGTTCTTGGTGGTGTTGGGATTATCATGTTCGGTTTGGTTGCTGCCCAAGGGATTAAGACTCTTGCAACTGTAAAAATTGGTGACCGTGAGCTCTTGATTATTTCCATTGCCTTTGCGCTGGGGATTGGAGTGACCGTTCGTCCAGAATTATTGAGTCATCTTCCATCAGCTCTTCAAATGGTCTTCTCATCAGGTATTTCAACAGGGACCTTGGCTGCCTTGGTATTAAATCTGGTGTTAAAAGAGGAAAAATAAGAGTTATTTTATTAGTTTGCTTAGATGAAAAGAGAAGGCTGGGCAAAAAGCCCAGGACCACTACTCAGAGTTCGTGTCAACATCTCAGCGCAGTGGTTGATTGGCAGATTTGTTCGTGTTTTACACTCCAAATCTGGTCTAATCAACTGTGCGGGGGTGGGAAAACGAACTCTTTTTATCTTGGTCGAGTTCTTTCCCACTCCCCTTTTTGGGGTAAGTAAAAAATGCTAAGGGTGTACAGTTGTCATATCTGAAATTCTAGCCCCTGCTTGACCGTACTTGGTATAACATATTACAATATATATAAGAACCTGTGTTCACAGTTCATCGCTTCCATTGGAGTGTTTGAAGGTGGAGATAAGGAAAGGAGATTCCTGACCAATTAGGTGGTAGGCGAAAACAGCCACAGGAGCTTTTTACTCGTCGAAGCAATAAAGTGAAACTAAATGGTGATAGAGTCAAGTATTCCTTCAAAAAATTGCCTTGATGAGCAAAAAAGATGTCTTGCATAAGAACACTTTGTTTATGAATATAGGTTCTAAGATTTGTCCAAGAGAGGTTATTATATGTTGAAATATATCCGTGCCCTTCCCCTTGTTATAGTAGCGGGAGCGGTTGTTTACTTTACTATTTTTATCTGTATTGATAATGGTGATTGGACCTATGTTGTGACTAGAGCGCTAGGGCTTAAGGAAGAACATGCCAATAATGTTTCTTTGATTGTAATTGGTGCCCAATCACTTTTTCTGACTTCGGATTGGTTTTACAAGCGGATTCGTGCCTTTCTCAATCGTCGTTTGGAAAAGGCCAAAGGACTTAATTGGCAGATTTATTTGGGCTATAAGGCAGGGATTGAGTTTTTGATGGCATTACCCAAACGAACTATTTTATTCACATTCTATCTACTTTTAGTAGTTGCTGAAAGTGTTGGTCTGATTGAAAAAGCCAAGGACTATGCTGCGGTAATCATCTTCATAATTGCTGTTGACCGCGTGACCAAAATCTGGCCGGAGGAAAAGCGGAGAATGATGGAGTTTGGTCAGAAGATTAAGAAACGGATTAAGAGTGTGGAGTAGGGAGAGTTGTTTGGATATATTTATTTTTTGAAAATCTAATGTAGGTCTTCTTCTACTGAGAGAATGAACGGAACAGTGTGCTGTCTGTGTCTTACTGAAGGAATTCTAAGCAGTGGTATTGCCCTTGAGCCAAGATGCACTGAAAATAAAGTAGGGCGGAATGACACTTAAGTTTAACAATAAGCAAAGATGGACATATTTTGTCCATCTATTTTTATATACTTCTTATTGAGAATATCAGAATAGAGGGGTAAAGATGAACTATTATCACATAAAACTAATGGGAGAAGTACAGCAACTAGAGCGACCTAGTGAATCTTTTACACAAGAAAATAATTGGATGTATTTTTTGAAGGAAAAAGAAGATTTATTTATTGTAACGGGAGCTGCAAATACAAAACGAGAAATAGCAAAAAAGGTTCAATCACTTTGGAAAGTGGATGTCTATTTAGATGGCTATTCTTCACTAAACGAGAATGATTTTATTGAAAAAGTTGGGCGTGAAAATTTGGGAGAATTTGGTTATTTCTTATTGAAGCAATCAAAGGAAGATAAGCAAGGTCTTACTCCGAATGCAGATGTGTTGTCAGAAAATATGATTGGACTCAGCGACTTTAAAAATAGCATTCAGCATCTTATAAACTATTTAGACTACCAATCAAACTATTTAGGATCGCATACGAAAGAGCCATTTTTCTTAATTTTCAACGGTCAAAAGGGGACTGGACGAAAATATGCCCTCCAATATTTAGAACGCTTGTTCGACTTGAAAGCAGTTGATACTCATTGTAGCGAATACTTTCTTCCTAAGACTGAAGAAAAACAATTTCCAGTTGTTTATGACTATTTAAAAGCAAGAGCTCGTCCTAAATTAGAACTTTTCGCTAATATCAATACAAAGAAGGAGAATAATATTTGTATTCTAATTGCTCAATCGACTGAAGAAGCTAAAAAAATAGAAATGGAATTACAGGAGGAATACTATAATGTAAATAGAATCGAGTTTCCTCCTTATACAAATGACGAACTGGTTGAAATTGCTATTCAACTATTAGCAAAAAGACGAATTAGTATAGACAAGAAAATTGTTAGGGAGTATGTAGAAAAGGCTTCAAATCTCATCAATGCAAAAGATATTCGACGAATGGTTCAGAGAATCCATGAATATGCGGTGGCAACCAATTATTGTCAAGAAAACGGATTGCTGGATCTGGGTCACTTTAGTTTGCAAAAGGAACAATCTAAAAGTAAATGTGGCCAAGCTGAGAAGAGGCTGAATCAAATGATTGGTCTTCAATCTGTAAAAAAATTAATCAGACAACAAGTTGCTTTTGAACAACTATCGAAACTGAGGAAAGAAAGAGGCTATCATGTTGAAGAAAGTAATGGGCACTTGTTATTCACAGGAAATCCAGGGACGGGTAAGACAGAGGTAGCTCGTCTTTATACAGAAATCCTGTATGAACATGGATTGATCGCAGAAAACAAGATAGTAGAGGTTGGAAGAGCAGATCTTATTGGAGAATATGTTGGCCAAACAGCACCAAAAATAAAAAAGGTGTTTGATAGTGCAAGTGGTGGTGTACTGTTTATCGATGAGGCTTACAGTCTGATTCCACAGAGTGAAAGAGATTTTGCTAATGAAGCTATACCCACCATTATTCAAGAAATGGAAAATCGTCGTAATGAGATAGTTGTTATTTTTGCTGGTTATAAAGATTTGATGCACAATTTTATAGACACGAATCTAGGATTACAATCTCGAATCTCAAACATCATTCATTTTGAAGATTACTCTATGGACGAACTGTACGAAATTTTTAGAATGATGTTGCGTAAAAAAGACTATTCTCTTGAATCTAGTTGTGAGAGGGTATTGTGTTCGCATTTTTCAAAAGTTGGAACAACCGAACGTTTTGGCAATGGTCGTTATGTTCGTAAACTAATAGAAGCTTGTTTGTATCAACAGGCGACTCGAGTGATGGAAAAGATAGGCAATAGAACCTTAGAAGAAACAGAGATGAATGTCGTAATAGAAGCTGATATTAAAAACGCCATCCTAGAATTATCAGAGTTGGAATCAACTCAACGATTAATAGGTTTTGGATTACAGGGATAGAAGAAAGGAAATGCATATGAATAACAATGACTTGAAAGAAAACACTGTGTTTAATGATATGGAAATTTTAGAAATATTTATCGATTTGCTATACAGAAATTTGGACTCAGATACTAGGTTGAGAAGTTCTTTTGACAGTATCAATCGTGAAGTAAGTGATTTTTTGGGGATCCCTCAAAAGAGCTATATCGGACAACTTTTATATATTATTTCAGATGTTGATCAGATTAGAAGGAGCTTTGTTGACCATATAGAATTTTACTATCGAGAGATGAATAGGAAAGTGAAAAGAGTAGTTGGAGTTAGTCTAGCGATTGAAATAGTACAAAATGTTCATTTTCTCGAAGAATTTGATGTTGTGATGATTGAAAATATTGAAGAATTTTATAATAGTACCGATGCGATTCAGAAGAAGTTGGCAAGAATTTTGGAAAGTTATCTAGAAACAGGAGGAAAATTACTGGTAACAGGTTGTGAGTTTGATAATTCAAATGACGCATTGAGCAAGATTCTTTACCAAGGAAATTTATTGAATTTGACTTGTTAAGAGTGTTATAATCTTTTTAGAATTGAGGTTTCTATGAACGATCAGGAAAGATTACTTACAATATTTTTACGCTTACAATCAGGGGCGCATCTAAAAAAATCACAATTGGCAGATGAATTTGGAGTTAGTGAGAAGACTATTCAAAGAGATTTTGCTCTTCTAGGAGGATTTATCGAAAGTCAGCCAATGATTGCAGCAGAGTTAGCCTATGATCCCAAGTACCATACTCGCTTCTTAAAAGGGAAGTCTCTTTTTAACAAAAAGGAAATTCTGACCATTTCTAAAATTTTGCTAGAAAATCGGGCTTTGAATAAGGAAGAAAATAAGGCTGTTTTAGATAGCTTATTTGCTCTAGTATCGAAAGATGAGCAGAAAGAAATTTCTGCCATTATCGCCAGTGAACTCTTAAACTATGCCCCGCTTTCAGATACTCAAAACAGGATTGATAAGATTTGGGAATGGTCAGAGGCCATTCGTAAGGAATTGGTATTAGATATTCGCTACCAATCTCCCTACAATGTAGAAAAGAAACACACAGTTTTTCCTGTGTCACTCTATTACGATAGTCATTACTTTTACCTTGTAGCTTATAATCTAAAACATTCTTCCTATATGACTTTAAAGTTAGATCGGATTTTAGAGTGGAAAGTTTCGCCTGAGAAGAAACCGGATATTTCTTATGGCAAAAAGTTTCGAGACGGTGAAGTACGGAATAAGCGCGTGGATTCTTTTATGGGACGGGAACTAACCATAAGAGTCAGATTTAGCTATGATCCAACCATTGTCTTGGATCAATTTCCGACAGCAAAGATTATCGAAACAAGCTCAGAAGGCAATGTGATTGAATTTGTCAGTCAAGACACACCAGGCTTAAAACGTTGGTTGTTGAGTCAGGCTGATGCCCTAACTGTGCTTTTTCCAAGTTCTCTTGTAGAAGATATGAAACATTTTCTCAAAAATATGCAAGAAAACTATAAAAATTAGAAAGGTAGGACAACATTCGTCCACCCTGTGTATTAGAATGAATGTATCAAATAGATATTGAATTCTTAATTGAAAGGAGGAGAAGTAAATGCAAGAATGGATTGTAGTAGATCAATTTGGGAATGTCATTGCAGGACCGTTTTATGATAAAACAGCTGCGGAAATGCATGCGAAAATGATTCCGAATGCAAGTGTAGAGAAAAAATAGGAGAATAAGTAGAATGACTGATATTACTTTGAGGCATATGACGTTAGAGGAACTTTTGAAGGATAACAGGCTCCATATCCCAAATTATCAACGCCCTTATAAATGGCAACGTAAACACATTCGCCACTTATTCTATGATGTCAAAGAAGTTATAGACTCTAAAAAGGACGTTTATCAAGTTGGTTCTCTTATTTTACACGATAAAAAACAAACTTTAGATATTGTTGATGGACAACAGCGGACTATTTCTGTTGCATTATTTTTACAGGCTTTAGGGAAGTTGAACGACTATATCGGTGCCCAGCAGTTACTAAATCAAAAATTTGACGTGGTTTCGTGTCAACATGCTAAGGAAAATTTTGAAGAGTGGAAAATACTGATTGATCTAGATGACGAAAAGGCGCAAAAAGTATGTGACTTTCTTCTTAAAAATTGTGAAATTGCTGTTATTACAATGCCACATAATCGATTATCTGAAGCTTTCCAACTTTTTGATTCTCAAAATAATCGGGGAAAAGCTCTAGAGCCACACGACCTGCTTAAAGCCTATCATTTGAGAAATGCCTCTGAAATCAGTGAAGATTTGATCGAAAATTGGGAAAAAATCGTTACAGATGAAAAGGTCAATTTAAAAGATTTATTTAACCAATATCTTTTTAGAGTGCGACGGTGGTCAATTGGTGAAACTGGGTTGACCAAACGCCGTCAGGGTTCATACCTTCGCTTTACAGAAGATTTTATCGATGATTTTAAAGGTGTCAGTTTACATCATAACGATTACCCTTATTTGAATCTCTTTAGACTATTAAAAGAACAAAATATTGAATATCCTATTTCTTTAATGATGCCAATTATTGATGGAGAGTACTTTTTCTCTTATATTAATCAGTCGCATAAAATGATTCAAAATAGAGAGACTTGGTTTGAAAATCTCAGTTTAGACTCCAAAATGCTAAAGATTTTACATTCTACTAAACAACGTTATAGCCGGAATCGTAATTTATTCGATAATTTAGTGTTGCTTTTTGTGGATAGGTTTGGTCAGGGAGCTTTAGATAAAGATATTGTTGAAACAATTTTTATATGGGCCTATTATCCACGTATAAAAGCGCGTGCCATTTATGATAGCACTTTAGCCAATTATGCTGCGGGTGGAATTTTTCAACGGCGTACAGTTCAAAAATTATTTCAGCTATTACATCATGCAAGTACACCAAGCGATTTTTTGCAGAAAATCAATCGTGATCAATTTGAACATTTTACCTTGGAGAAAATTCTTGAGGAAGAGGAACTTAATAAATGACTAAGACAGCTACTTTGACAGTTACAAAACTTCTGACTGAAGATGAATACATTGTTCCTCTTTATCAGCGAAATTTTTCATGGACATATGATGAGATTGAGCAATTGCTTATTGACATCGCAGATGCCTACAAGGAACGTGAAAAACGTCCTGATTATTATATCGGAACACTGGTTGTTCATCAAAAAGGAAATATGTACCACATTATTGATGGGCAACAGAGAACAACAGCTTTGACTTTGTTAGCATTGGTTTTGAGAAATGAGTATCACATTCAGATTCCTGGCTTGAAACTCTTAAATTTTGAAGCGCGTAAGCAGTCCAATGTATCTTTGCAGCAGTTATTTGAAAATAGTAGTGCAGAATTTGAGAATATGGACGAGATTATTAGAGGTTATCAAAACACCAAATTAGCACTCAATAAAATTCTGTCCGAACAGTTTAAAATGGAAGTGAAGGTATATGCTGAGTACCTCTTTCAACACGTCATTATTTTTAGAAATATGCTACCTACGGACTTAGATTTGAATCTTTATTTTGAGCGGTTTAATTCAAGAGGAGAGCAATTGGAAGCTCATGAAATTATTAAGGCTCAATTGATGGCGAAGCTTGACGATGATGTAGCTGTTAAGTTTGCTAAAATCTGGGATGCCTGTGCAGACTTCGAGAAGCCGGTAGTTAAATCATTTCAAATGAGAAAGAAAAGAAAGGAAACGTTTAAAGAAAGAGAAAACATTTTTGGTTGGCATTTTTCAAATTATAAATTAGCCAATATCTATCAATTTGTTGATAGCAGAAATAGTTCAAAAAAAAGTATATTAGATACGCTAGAAGATTCAAGTTCATTGGTATTTGATGACATCGTAGACGACAAAGAAACTGGAAAATATACAACCGTTATTAACTTTGAAACGCTACTCTTATATACTGTTTCTATTATTGAAAATATTTCCCCACAAGATGTTCAATTAGATGATAAGAAACTACTTGATGTCTTTACGGTGAGTGAAAAAGGAAGGGATTGGGTCATTTACTTCTCGGAAACTTTATTAAGTATTAGACACCTATTTGATAACTATGTCATTAGAAATGCAAGCGAAGATACATCAAGGCGGTCAAAAAACGATTGGTTTCTTAGCAAAGGTACTTACTATGAATATCAAAGAGACAATCGGAAAAATACAGATTACTTTGTAGAAGAACATTTTGAGAATAATACTTTTTCAGATAAGGCAGTGAATGATACCATTATTATGCTTCAGTCTATGTTTGCAGTGACCTTTACATCAAATCGAGATAGTCGTTGGCTATATGAGACTTTGGCCTATCTCTTTGAGAATGTTGAGCATTTGCAAGATGAAGCATTTGGACACCAGTTTGTAAATTTTCTAGAAGCGTTGGCAGTTCGATATGCTGAAGGTCGGTTATTTGCAGAAGATGGTCAAAAATTTAGATGCTACCCTAATATGCCTATCTATGCTTTCAATTTTGTTGATTATGTCTTATGGAAAAATCAAAATAATCTACAGGAGTACTTTTTTGATTCAAGGAATTTTAGATTCACTTATCGTCGTTCCGTTGAACATTGGTATCCTCAGAATCCAAATTTTGAAGATAGTGGGATGTTAAGAATGTCTGATAGTCTGCTTCATTCTTTCGGAAACCTTTGTATTATCACGGACAGTCAAAATTCGAAGTTTGGGAACTCTAGACCGCAGGCCAAGTATAGCCAATGGGAAAAGATATTCGGAAACCAAAGTCTAAAACTGCAATGGATGGCTAAACTTACTGGAAATTCTGATGACAATTGGAATAATGAGGTAATCAGAGGGCATGAAGATAAGATCTTAATGTTAGTTAAGGAATTTATAGATTGTACGAAAAACATTTGATATTTTCGGAAGTTTTAAATTTCAGTTAGTTTCCCCCTATGTTTGCTAGTCTTGTATAAAAGAAGGTAAAAGAAAAATAAATTTTTTTAAAATCCCTTGCAATAAACCGAACCTTTATGTTACAATACCAAAAGCGTAGGTTTTTAAACTCATCCCGTGAGGTGAGAAAGACAATAGGAAAAATTATTAAGGGCCTATGACTATGTATATTTAGAAAGTCTGGGTCTTTTTGTGTACCCAGAATGGGAGATTTATGAGTACAAAAGCCAATCTTTTGTTTGATGTCCATGAGAAACCAGCCCCGCTTCAAGGGATTTTGTTGAGTTTCCAGCACGTGTTTGCTATGTTTGGTGCGACGATTTTGGTGCCGCTGATTCTCGGTATGCCCGTATCGGTTGCCCTCTTCGCATCAGGTGTCGGGACCTTGATTTACCAAGTAGCGACACAGTTTAAGGTGCCGGTTTACCTAGGTTCTTCCTTTGCCTATATCTCAGCTATGGCCCTTGCTATCAAGGAAATGGGTGGTGATGTGTCGGCAGCTCAGACTGGTATTCTCTTCGTCGGCTTGATTTACGTATTGATCGCTGCACTTGTCAAAGTTATCGGTACTAAGTGGATTGACAGCCTCTTGCCACCGATTGTCATCGGTCCAATGATTATCGTCATCGGTCTGGGTCTTGCCAACTCTGCCGTGACTTCAGCAGGCTTCGTCGCAGACGGCGACTGGAAAAACGTCGTCGTGGCGATTGCAACCTTCTTGATTGCTGCTTTTGTCAATACCAAAGGGAAAGGCTTCGCCAAGATTGTTCCTTTCTTGATTGCCATTGTCGGTGGTTACGTGATTGCCCTCTGTCTTGGTTTGGTTGACTTCACACCCGTTTTGGAAGCGGCTTGGTTTGAATTACCAGGTTTCTACCTACCATTTGAAACAGGTGCCTTCAAGTCGTACAATTTCTACTTCGGTCCAGAAATGATTGCTATCTTACCAATTGCTGTTGTAACAGTAGCTGAGCATATCGGTGACCACACCGTTCTCAGCCAAATCTGCGGCCGCCAGTTCTTGAAAGACCCAGGCCTCAGCCGTACCTTGATTGGAGATGGTGTAGCGACTGCTGTATCTGCATTTATCGGTGGACCAGCCAATACGACCTACGGTGAAAATACAGGGGTTATCGGTATGACTCGCATCGCATCAGTATCCGTTATCCGTAACGCAGCCTTGATTGCCATTGCCTTCTCATTCTTGGGTAAATTTACAGCCCTTATCTCAACTATTCCAAGTGCCGTTCTTGGTGGTATGTCTATCTTACTTTACGGTGTTATCGCCTCAAACGGTTTGAAAGTTTTGATTGAAAGCCGTGTTGATTTCGGTCAAGTCCGCAACCTGATTATTGCAAGCTCAATGCTGGTATTGGGTCTTGGTGGAGCAGTTCTCAACATCGGTGCCATCACCCTCTCAGGAACAGCCCTCTCAGCCATTGTAGGTATTATCCTCAATCTTATCTTGCCAAAAGCAGAAAAGGCTGAGTAAATGTGATATACAAGCAGAAAGTCAGCTCCGGCTGGCTTTTTTTGAAAATAGCAGAGCAGCTCAGCTATTTCTCAAATCAGTTGACAAAAGAGCCATTCCTTGATAGAATGGTTAAGGTCCAAAAGGACAAATCTAGCTTTTTCTTGGTTACAGGTCGCCAACCTGTCACTCGGATTAGGCTCAAAACAAAGGAGAACATATCATGGCAATCTCAAAAGAGAAAAAAAATGAAATCATGGCACAATATGCTCGTCATGAAGGCGACACAGGTTCAGTTGAAGTACAAGTAGCAGTACTTACTTGGGAAATCAACCACCTTAACGACCACATCAAACAACACAAAAAAGACCACGCAACTTACCGTGGTTTGATGAAAAAAATCGGTCGCCGTCGTAACTTGTTGGCATACCTACGCCGCACAGACGTAAACCGTTACCGTGAATTGATTCACTCACTCGGACTCCGTCGTTAATATAGGAAACTGCCATGTCTTCGGACATTGGCAGTTTTTCTTATGTTCCATTATGGGAGTGTAGTGCTCGGAAAAAGCTGGGTGTTCTTCGTTTGATTGAAGAGTATTCGTTTCGTTCGGTTGTTTATATAGCAGGTTAGATTTTCCATCAAATTCCTTCCTCAATTCCCCACATTTTCCGTCAAATATGATAAAATAAGAAGTATGCGTGGTTTTGTGCAAAAGAGAGTGAAACAAGCTTGTTTGATTGTCTTTTGTAGAAAACACGCAAGAAAAATTTCAGAAAAAATAGGAGACAATTCATGTCAAAACAAGTATTTGAAACGGTTTTTGCTGGCAAGAAATTGGTCGTTGAAACAGGCCAGGTTGCCAAACAAGCCAATGGTGCGGTTGTCGTTCGCTATGGCGACTCCACAGTCCTTACAGCGGCAGTTATGTCCAAGAAAATGGCAACGGGCGATTTCTTCCCGCTCCAAGTCAACTATGAAGAGAAAATGTATGCCGCTGGTAAATTCCCAGGTGGCTGGATGAAGCGTGAAGGCCGTCCGTCAACCGATGCGACCTTGACAGCTCGTTTGATTGACCGTCCGATTCGTCCAATGTTTGCGGAAGGCTTCCGTAACGAAGTTCAAGTCATCAACACAGTGCTTTCTTATGATCCAGATGCTTCTGCTCCAATGGCAGCCATGTTTGGTTCTTCATTGGCATTGGCAATCTCAGACATCCCATTCAATGGCCCAATCGCAGGTGTCCAGGTCGGCTATGTCAATGGTGAACTCATCATCAACCCTGATAAGGCTCAAATGGAAGAGTCTCTCCTTGACTTGACAGTAGCTGGTAACAAGGATGCTATCAACATGGTAGAGTCTGGTGCCAAAGAATTGTCAGAAGACATCATGTTGGAAGCTCTCTTGAAAGGTCATGAGGCTATTCAAGAACTTCTTGACTTCCAAAATCAAATCGTAGCAGCAGTCGGCAAGGAAAAAGCAGATGTGGAACTTCTTCAAGTGGACCCAGAATTGCAGGCTGAGATTGTCGCAGCTTATAATGACGATTTGAAAAAAGCGGTGCAGGTAGAAGAAAAATTGGCCCGTGAAGATGCGACCAATGCGGTGCGTGAGACCGTCATCGCAGCCTACGAAGAAAAATATGCTGAACACGAAGAATTCGACCGCATCATGCGGGATGTCCATGAAATCTTGGAACTCATGGAGCACGCAGAAGTTCGTCGTTTGATTACAGAAGACAAGGTCCGCCCAGACGGTCGTCGTGTGGATGAAATTCGTCCGCTGGACGCAGAAGTGGACTTCTTGCCAAACGTTCATGGCTCAGGTCTCTTTACCCGTGGTCAAACGCAAGCTCTTTCTGTCTTGACCTTGGCCCCAATGGGTGAAACTCAAATCATCGACGGATTGGACGACGAGTACAAGAAACGCTTCTTGCACCATTACAACTTCCCACAATATTCAGTGGGCTCAACTGGTCGCTACGGTGCACCTGGCCGTCGTGAGATCGGTCACGGTGCCCTTGGTGAGCGTGCTCTCGAGCAAGTTCTACCTAGCTTGGAAGACTTCCCTTACGCTATCCGCTTGGTAGCAGAAGTCTTGGAATCAAACGGTTCTTCATCGCAGGCTTCTATCACAGCTGGTACCCTTGCCCTTATGGCAGGTGGTGTGCCAATCAAGGCACCAGTTGCAGGGATTGCCATGGGTCTGATTTCAGACGGTACCAACTACACTGTCTTGACCGATATTCAAGGTCTTGAGGATCACTTTGGTGACATGGACTTCAAGGTAGCGGGTACTCGTGACGGCATCACAGCCCTTCAAATGGACATCAAGATCGATGGTATCACACCGCAAATCTTGGAAGAAGCCTTGGCACAAGCTAAGAAGGCACGTTTTGAAATCCTTGATGTCATCGAAGCGACAATCCCAGAAGTTCGTCCTGACTTGGCACCAACTGCACCGAAGATTGACACTATCAAGATTGATATAGATAAGATCAAGATTGTTATCGGTAAGGGTGGCGAAACCATCGATAAGATTATTGCAGAAACTGGCGTGAAAATCGATATTGACGAAGACGGTCTTGTGGCGATCTTCTCACCAGATCGCGATGCGATTGAGCGGACCAAGGAAATCATCGCAGGCCTTGTTCGTGAGGCAAAAGTGGACGAAGTCTTCCAGGCAAAAGTTGTCCGTTTGGAGAAATTCGGTGCCTTTGTCAACCTCTTTGACAAGACAGATGCCCTGGTCCACGTTTCTGAAATGGCTTGGACTCGTGTCAATAAACCAGAAGACCTAGTTGAAATCGGCGATATTGTCGATGTTAAAGTCATCAAGATTGATGATAAAGGACGTATTGACGCTTCTATGAAGGCTCTTCTTCCAAAACCAGAAGGTTATGTGGAGCCAGAAAAACGCGAGCGTTCTGACAGACCACGCCGTCATAAAGACAACAAAGAGAAAAAAGATAACAACTTTGGTGAATTCAAATTCCACAAGGTTGAAAAGAAATAAGCTGAGTAGACAAGTTCGGTAGCGGGCTTGTCTTCTCGCTAGAAGGAGTGACTATGGGTTGGTGGAAGGACACCATTGAGATTGTAAAAGAAAAAGATCCGGCAGCACGGACGACCTTGGAAGTTCTTTTGACCTACCCAGGTGTCAAGGCCTTGGCTGCCCACCGTCTGTCCCATTGGATGTGGAAAAAAGGCTTTAAACTCTTGGCTCGGATGCACAGCCAATTTTGGCGCTTTTGGACCAATATTGAGATTCATCCAGGTGCCGAGATTGCTTCGGGAGTCTTCATTGACCATGGAGCTGGTTTGGTTATCGGTGAGACAGCTATTATTGAGTCTGGTGTCATGCTCTACCACGGCGTAACGCTTGGTGGAACAGGAAAGGATACGGGTAAACGCCATCCAACTGTCCGAAAGGGTGCCCTTGTTTCTGCACACGCACAGGTTATTGGACCAGTTGAAATCGGAGAAAATGCTAAAGTGGGTGCAGCTGCCGTTGTCCTAGCCGATGTTCCAGCAGATGTGACAGTGGTCGGTATGCCAGCTAAAATTGTCCGTGTACACGGTCAAAAAGATGAGAAGGTCATTCATGACATGGAAGATGGCCGTGAACACTACACGACTAAGCTTGCGGAATTACGAGAAGCCAGCCACCGTTCGTCACATTTGTAGGAAAGCGGATGGCTGACAGTATGACCTTCTTTGAAGTGGCTATGGCGATTGCAAGAAAATTAGAAAGTAGATCATGTTAAAAAAATTAGTAAGACAAAACTGGCCTTATGTGTTGACCGCCATTGCTGGGACAATCATGTTTATCCTTAAATTCTCCCAAGGAAGCTGGCAGGTAGGGATGATTTGGTTGGCCGCGACAGCTTATTGGCTAGTAAAATTGTATCAAAAGTATCAAGTCCTAAAGAATACTCAGAAGTAATGGAGAAGCTATGATTAAAATTTACGATACCATGACTCGCAGTCTGCGTGACTTTGTACCCTTGGAAGAGGGTAAGGTCAAGATGTATGTCTGCGGTCCGACGGTTTACAATTATATCCATATCGGTAATGCCCGTAGCGTTGTGGCTTTTGATACTATCCGCCGTTATTTTGAATACCGTGGCTATGATGTGACCTACATCTCAAACTTTACGGATGTGGATGACAAGATTATCAAAGCTGCTAATGAAGCTGGCATGACAACCAAGGAACTGTCTGATAAGTTTATCGCAGCCTTCAAGGAAGATGTGGCAAAACTGGGTGTCAAGCCTGCTACCAAAAATCCTCGTGTCATCGACTACATGGATGAAATCATTGATTTTGTGCAGGTCTTGATTGACAAGGGTTACGCCTATGAAGCTTCTGGAGATGTCTATTTCCGTGTGGAAAAGGCGGAGAATTATGCTCGTTTGGCCAACAAAACCCTGTCTGACTTGGAGGCTGGTGCTTCTGGGCGGGTTGAGGGAGAAGGTCAACTGAAAGAACATCCTTTCGACTTTGCCCTGTGGAAAACTGCCAAGCCAGGTGAAGTGTCTTGGGAAAGTCCTTGGGGAGCAGGTCGTCCAGGTTGGCATATCGAGTGTTCGGTCATGGCGACAGAGATTTTGGGAGCTACCATTGACATTCACGGTGGTGGTGCGGACTTGGAATTCCCTCACCATACTAATGAGATCGCCCAGTCTGAGTGCAAGACAGGTCAGACTTTTGCGAATTATTGGATGCACAATGCCATGCTCAATATCAACGATGAGAAGATGTCCAAGTCCTTGGGCAATTTCCTGACAGCACATGACATGTTGGAACAAATTGACGGTCAGGTCTTGCGCTTCTTCCTATCTACCCAGCACTACCGCCGTCCACTCAACTACACTGAGAAGGCTATTTCAGATGCGGAAATCAATCTAAAATATCTGAAAAATACTTATACACAACCTGTGCAAAACTCTGTGGATAAGTCAGCTCTTGAATTGCATTTGGCGGCCTTTGAAGCGGCAATGGATGATGATTTCAATGCGGCAAATGGGATTACGGCTATCTTTGACTTTGCCAAGTGGATCAACTCAGGCAATTACGATGAAACTGTAAAAGAAGCCTTTGGCAAGATGCTCGCCGTCTTTGGTATTGTCTTTGAAGAAGAAGTCTTGGACAGCGAGATTGAAGCCTTGATAGCAGAACGTCAAGCAGCGCGTGCCAATCGGGACTTTGCGACGGCTGACCGCATTCGTGATGAATTGGCAGCCCAGGGCATCAAGCTCTTGGATACCAAGGATGGTGTGAGGTGGACACGTGACTAAGGCAGTAGATGTCAATCTCATCAATGGAATTGCTCTGGCTTTCGAAGGGGATGCTGTTTATTCCATGTATATCAGACGGCACTTGATTTTCAAGGGGCTGACCAAGCCTAACAAATTGCATGGAGAGGCTAACAAATACGTCTCGGCCAAGGCTCAGGCAGGCCTGATTTCTGCCCTCTTAGAAGCTCAGCTATTGACCGAAAAAGAGGAAGAAATCTACAAGCGGGGGCGCAATACCAATAGCCACACCAAGGCCAAGAATGCGGACGTGGTCACCTATCGGATGTCCACAGGTTTTGAGGCGGTTTTGGGCTATTTGCACATGACCGAGCAGATGGAACGCCTGGATGAACTGGTGGGCTGGTGTATTAAGTTTGTAGAAAATAATTAACTAAGACAATGAGGAGGGAAACTTCCTCTTTTTTGTTTTCTCTAAACTAAAGTTCTTTTTATCTGATTTAAAGAAGGGGACCATGAGGGCTTGAAGGTCATATTTTTCCTCTGTACAATGGAATTAATAAAACCTGATAAACTTCGTGTGATAGCTGTTCTATCAAAGGTAGCATGTGCCAACTATGATCTGGAAAGGAGTAAATTGAGAATAGCTGTAGCACTAGAATTGTGTAGGAGGAAAATATGACAAAATGTGATTTCGACAAACGTGAGCGATTCGGTATTCGAAAATTTACAATAGGTGCCTGTTCTGTTTTGATTGGTGCGACCTTATTTGGGACACAGGTTTCTGCGGACCAGCTAGAAAATGTGGACAGCTTGTCAGAGCCAGCTGTTGAGCTCTCTTCGGTAGGGAACGAACATGTGGAAAAGACCGAAGCTGAGGAAGGAATATCACTAATTTCAGCAGATGAGAAAGCGGTGACCGAAGAGTTGAATGGAGAAGTATCTGTATCAGATAGTAGAGAAGAAAAACTACCTTCAACTCCGTCTGATAATCCAGAAAATAAACTAGAGGATACAGAGGAAGCGGAAGATAAAGAGATAGATTCTTCGGATTTTGGTCTGTTGCTTTCTGATTTTCCTCAGGTAGAGGATCAAGGAATTCGTCCGAAAGAGATTAAGTTTGACAACTGGGATCAGGTGCTTGCCTGGGAGCCGGGTGCTCGTCCAGATGATGATTTGAACCGTGCTTCTGTAGAGTTGGTTGAGCGCTTTAGAGGGCATGTCGTCAATGAGAGAGCCAATGAGAATGCAAAGGTAGAAGCTCTTTCAAATACCAACTCTAAGGCGAAAGACCATGCCTCTGTTGGGGGAGAAGAGTTTAAAGCCTATGCCTTTGATTACTGGCAGTATATTGATTCAATGGTATTTTGGGAAGGCTTGATTCCTAGCCCAGACGTCATTGATGCTGGACACCGCAATGGTGTGCCTGTTTTGGGAACGATTTTCTACAATTGGTCCAGTAGTATTGAAGACCAAGAGAAGTTTGTGGCTTCTATGAGACAGGATCCTGATGGAAGTTTTCCTGTGGCTCGTAAGTTGGTAGATATGGCAAAATACTATGGTTTCGATGGTTATTTCATTAATCAAGAGACTACAGGAAGCATGGTTCAACCATTAGGGGAAACAATGAGAAACTTCATGCTCTATACCAAGGAATATGCAGAATCGATTGGTTATCCGATTACGTATTCTTGGTATGATGCCATGACCTACGAATATGGTCGCTATCACGAAGATGGTTTGGGTGAGTACAACTATCCGTTTATGGAAAAGGAAGGAGACAAGGTCCCTGCGGATCGTTTCTTTGCGAATTTTAACTGGACACGGGCGAAAAATAACTATTCAATCGAAGTGGCGAAACGAATCGGTCGAGATCCATTTGATATTTTTGCTGGATTTGAATTGCAACGGGGAGGCTCTTACAAAACGCAAATTAACTGGGATGCTCTGTTTGATGAAAATGGGAAATTGAAATTATCACTCGGTTTGTTTGCGCCAGATACCATTACAAGTTTGGGTGCGACGGGTGAGGATTATCATGAGAATGAGAATATCTTCTTTACAGGCTATCAAGGTGATCCAACCAAACAGAAACCTTCGGATAAAAATTGGTATGGCTTGGCCAATCTCATTGCGGATAAGACGGCTATTACAAGCAGTAATTTCAATAGTTCCTTTAATACAGGGCACGGGAAAAAATGGTTTGTAGATGGCAAGGTTGCCAAAGATGGGGAATGGAATTATCGCTCTGTGTCTGGTATTTTACCAACCTGGCGGTGGTGGATTGAAGCAAGTGGTGAAAAGCTTGCTGCGGCTTATGATTTTGATGATGCTTATAATGGGGGCAACTCTCTTCGTTTTACAGGCGATTTGGAAAAAGATGGTAAGCAGGAAATTAAGTTGTATTCCACCAAGATTCCTCTATCAGAAACAAGTCGTTTGAGGGTTGCGCACAAAGGAGGGCAAGGTGCAAATATCTCCCTAGCTCTAGCGCTTGAACCAGATTATCAATTTGCGAATAAAGAAGCGTGGCGCTTGCTTAAACTATCAGGAGATTGGCAAGATCAGACCTTTGATTTATCTAGTCTGGCAGGAAAGACAGTGTACGGTGTCCAAGTGGTTGTTGAAAATGAAGCAGCGCTGTCAGATTTTGATTTTCGTTTAGGGCAGTTGGCTATTTATGACCAAGAAAATTCACCTACTGCACCGAAAGATGGCCAAGTCCTTGCTAAGCGATTGAAGAATGCCCAAGATGCTGAAGCTGTGATTAGCTTTACAGGGACAGATGATGCAGACTATTATGAAGTATATGCGCAGGTCGACGGACAGTGGAAATTGCTGACAGGTTCTTCTAATACAAGGATTTACCTCCCTCAGCTAGTTCGTTCTGCTCAGGCAGAAGGTCGAACCCAAGCTTTGAAAGTTCATGCCGTTGGGAAAAATGGTTTGCGTTCGGAAGCAGGGGAGTTTATCTTTGATTGGGAGATGACGGTGAAAGATACTAGCCTTCCTAAACCATCGGCAGAAAACATTGTTCTCGGAGCAGAAGTCATCGGTTCAAGTTTTGCTAAAAAAGAAGGCATTGAGGGCATTGAGGGCATGTTGAATGGGACCATTACCAGTCTGTCAGATAAATGGTCTTCCCATCAATTGAGTGGCCATGTAGATATTCGTTTGACCCAACCTCGGACAGTCGTTCGATGGGCTATGGATCATGCTGGTGCAGGTGGTGAATCGGTCAATGATGGCTTAATGAACACCAAGGATTTCGATCTCTATTATAAAAATGAGAATGGTGATTGGGTGTTAGCCAAAGAAGTTCGTGGCAATCGTGATCATGTGACAGACATCGTATTGGACAAGCCAATTCGAGCGCAGGAATGGCGTTTGGATGTCTTGACTTCTGATAATGGTACTCCTTGGAAGGCCATTCGTATTTATAATTGGCGTATGTATGAAGAATTGGACATGGAGACACCAAATATTCCGATGACCCATGCTGTTGCTCGCCATCTCGGTAATCACCAGATTCAAGTAGGTTTCAAGGATGTCCCTGCCACTCGGAAAATAGCGCTTTATTCTAGCCCAGATGCCGTAAAAGCACTGGCAGAATTGGAATCGACAGAGTCAGGAAATCTTATATTTGACCCGATTCGCTTTGAGTCCCTGCCTGAGTTCATTTACTACCGTACTCTGGAGGAAGGAAAGGATTGGAGCAATCTATTGGCCATTCGCGTTCCGCAAGGTGAAAAAGTCGTGAAAGCGATGGAATGGATAGCTCCCCTAGCGAAAAAAGTTTACCGACAAGGTAGTCCTTTATCGCTTGCAGGAGCACAATTCCGTGTAGCTTTTGAAGGAGATTGGCCTGCTGAACGGGTGAATACCACCAATCCGGCAGTTACAGTAAGGGGATTTGATCCGCAAAAATTAGGTGAACAAACATTGACCGTTTCCTATCTAGGAGAAACACTTGCTCAGCCACTGATGGTATATGTTGTTGAAGATATAGCCCAAGGTGAGAAAAAAGCAGTCGGTCTAGAAATCCAACAGTTACCAAAAGTGCAGTATGTTGTAGGAGATGATTTGGATGTCACAAATGGTCGATTTGCTATTATCTATGACGATGAGTCAACTCAGTCCTTCTCTTTGACAGAAGCTGGAGTAGAGATTGTTGGTTTCGATTCCCGTAAAGAGGGGCGTCAGAGCCTAGGTTTGCGGTATGCTGGTTTGGAGACTTCATTTGATGTCCTTGTTTCACCGAAGCCAATCGTCAATGATGAGTATCTAAAGCAGAAAATAGCAGAAATTGAGGCTCTACAAACCCAAACAGCCTATCTCTATTCTAGTGAGCAGACACAACTTGCCTTGCAAACTGCCTTGGAAGAAGCTAAGTCTGTGGTAGCAGATACCAATCGGACAGTCGAGCAGGTTGAAGCCGCTCAAACTCTTTTAGAGAAACAGTTAGGAGAGCTGGATGGGGAGAAACTTTACCAAGCAGATCTTGGGCGTCTCAATCAGCTAATCCAAGAGGTGAAAGGAATAGATAGGCCTATAAATTCTTCTGAGCTGAGTTCTTTACTTGAAAAAACTGAGAAAATTTTGGGTTCGGATAGTATTCGTCCAGATGAGATGAAGGAGCTGCTCAGTGAATGGACTGCTTTGTTTGAACAGTCTAGTCTGGTAACGCATGTCGGTACAAGAGATTCGATGGAGTCTAAGAATTTACTAGCTCCTGAAAAACCGAGAATGGATTTGACCTATGAGCTGGTGCCGAGACAAATCATCACACGGACCAGCACTGATTTGCCACTGGGCCAAGAGCGAATTGTTCAGGAGGGGGCTGATGGTCAAATGATGGTAGCTCACCTAGTCTATAGTGATGGTCGTCGCGAGCTGTATTCACGAACAGTTGCTGATGAGAGTCAGCCGAAAATAGTGGAGGTCGGTAGCAGTTTGCCTATCCAGCAAGAGAAGACTTTAATGATAGAAAATAGCCCGCAGGTTGAAAAGCAGATCAGAGATGCTTCTCTGCAGAAGAGTGGTCTTCCACAAACTGGTGATACCTATCAGGAGAAGTATGTCTTTCTTGGGTTAGTTGGTGTGGCTCTGGCTGGCCTATCACAGTTAGTTAAGCTCAGAAAGCAAGGTGAATAAAATAAATAGTCAGGGGTTGCTCCCTGACTATTTATTTTTCTAAGAGTGTGCCTCGTTACTTGGTAGTATAGATAGGTCAAATTCTAGGCAGTTTGATTTTATCAGTTGGTCATGCTTGATGGTTTGGACGACTTGTTTGTCTAATGAAACTTTCTTGACAAACTGGGAATTTGCCTCGCTTTTTGGAGTAGAAATGGTCAGCTTGTGTTGATCTGCAAGTAGCAAGTCTACTTCCTTAAAATGCGGTAGTCCGATTTGGTAGTCAGCTTTTCCTGGACAGACAGGATAGAAGCCTAGACAGGAGAAAATGTACCAGGCTGAAAGGCTACCATTATCCTCGTCACCTGGATAGGCTTGAAAACCTGTCTTGAAAGCTGTTTGTCTGATTTTGTGAATGAGCAGACTAGTGTATTCTGGTTTGGTGGACCATTGGAAAAGATAAGGGATATGGAAGCTCGGTTGATTTGAAATAGCAAGCTGACCGAGATTGGCTTGTGCCATTTCAGACATTTCGTGGATTTCGTAGCCGTACTGTTCAGGTGAGAAAAAAGCTTCCTGATTGCACAGTTGGATGAGGTAGGTGGTAAAGGCTTCTTTTCCGCCCATCAATTCGATCAGTCCATCGATGTCATGAAAGACAGACAGGGTTGCTTGTAGGGCAGAACATTCGGCATAGTCTCTTCCCCAGCTTAGAGGGGAAAAATCTGCTCGGAATTGTTTCTGTCTATCCTTGGCACGCATGAGACCTGTTTGGCTATCGAATAACTGTCGGTAGCCCAGGCTCATTTGAGCGTACTGCTTAGCCAGTTGGTCCTGCTCCAGTTTTTCTGCTACTTGGCTGATAGCCCAATCACTGTAGGCATAATCAAGAGAATGGCTCACAGATTCGTTGAAATCAAGAGGGAGATAGTTTAACTGGCGGTAAATCTGACTACCATGGCGACCGTAGCGCTGATCCGCATCGGTCTTTTGACTGGTTTCTATCATGGCCTGGAGAAAATCTTCCATCAAATCAGGAACAAGTCCCTTGCAGGCCGCATCAGCAATGACTCCATCTACAAGAGTTCCTGGCATGATACCGCGTTCGTCTGGTGATAGCCATTTGGGTAAAAATCCAGTATCTCGATAGTGTTGGAGAATGCCGTGGAGAAACTCTTCCAAATAGTCTGGGTAGATAAGTGAAAGCAGGGGATAGGAGGAACGGAAGGTGTCCCAGTAGCCGTTGTTGGTGAAAAATTTGCCTAGTTTGGCCTGGTTGCTGATAGGGTCAAAATGAATGGCTTGTCCATCAGGACTAGGTTCGTAGAAAGTCTGTGGGTAAAGTAGGCAACGATAGAGGCAGTGGTAGAAGAAATTGATGTCTTCTGTTTTTTTGTCACGAATCTGAACACGGCCCAGTAGTTGGTTCCAGTTGCTTTCCGCCTGTTTTTGGGCTTGGGGGAAGTCAGGAACATCTTTCAATAGAAAGGCGGCCTGCTCAGGGCTGATAAAAGAGGTAGCCAAACGCCCCTTGATAGAAGTGCTTGAGAAGTTGATGCGAAGGTGCAAATCTTCTCCCACCACTTCCGTTTTAGCTATCTTGCGATCCTTGACCAGATGGTAACATTCTGTTATTTCCTCTTCAAATTCTAGGAGAGCATACATGCAGAAATCAGGGGATTGGCAGGCGCTGACCTGAAAAATCTGAATGAGCAATTGATGAGGATTGAGCAGTCGATAAATGGATTTTCCAGATGAATAGAAGACTATTCCGACAGGCTGGTTAGCAAAAGACGCTATCTCAAAACTGGATCCGTATCGGCTGGGAGCTAAACGGCTTATCAAGCGATAGCGGTTGGATTGTAATTGAAGAAGGTCAGGTCGGAAAACAGCCTGATCCAGTTGGTAGCTAGATTGACGGTGAAAGAGGCTATCTCGGGTTAATTCGCCTGTGACAGGCGTCAATAGGAGGGAGGAAAAATCTCCCAACCAAGGACTGGGTTGATGGGTCAAGCGAATGCCTTGATAGACAGGTTCATAGGGATTGAACCACCAGTTTCCAGTCTGGTCGCTGGTCTGGGGAGCAAAATAATTCATGCCGAAAGGGGCACCTGTCAATGGCAGGGTATTTCCGTTTGAAAAGGCATGTGAGTTATAAGTACCATAGCGGGTGTCAATGGTTGAAACGATGGAGGTATGCATAGGTTATCCTTTTCTTTTTTATTTTATCGTCATTTAGTTGACTTTTATTACTTAGACATAAGAGGAAACTCCGTTTCCTTATTTCCAACTTCAAACACTCCACTGGAGTGTTTGAACTCGCCTTGCCTGATTGAAACAGTCTGGGGGATACGAATAGTCCGGTGGACTATTCGTACCTGAGCCTGAAAACAAAAAAGCGAAGTACATCAGCTGGTCACCTAGAAACAAGAAAAGCATTGAGTTATGTCTGCGGCTTTTGAAGCGAACTTGGTTCGCACTATCTCCAGCCTTCAAAGGTTTCCCAAACCTTTGAAGCGAGTATTAAAAGTAAACTAAAAGACGATATTGATAACAAGTAGTGTCATTCTAATTATATAGAGAAAGGGAGCAAAAAGAAAGCGGTTTCTAAAACTGGCAATATTTGTGTAAAAATGCGTTTAATTTGTGTATAGGATTTGCATTTGGAATTGTATAGACTGATACTAGGAACCTTGTGTCCAATGAAAATGATATGGACTTGCCAGATAGAGGTTGGAAGAAGTCTGAGCAAAGGATGAAAAGGAGAAATCATGTTTTATACAAAAGAAATCATAGAGAAGTGGCTAACGGACATTCAGAAGAAAACAGCAGATCACCCAAGTTGGGGGAGTGTATTTGAAAGGTGTTACACGGATACGCTTGATAGGACCATTAGTCAGCTGGAGGATGGGACTACTTTTGTCTTAACAGGGGACATTCCAGCCATGTGGTTGAGGGACTCGACAGCCCAGGTCAAACCCTATCTAGCCCTAGCAGGCAAGGATGAGACATTGCGCCAGATGATTGTAGGTCTGGTAGAGCGGCAAATGGCCTTTATTTTGATGGATCCTTATGCCAATGCCTTTAATCAGGCAGCCAATGGACATGGGCACCAGACTGACCACACTCAGATGGGACCCTGGATTTGGGAGCGAAAATATGAAGTGGATTCCCTCTGCTATCCCCTTCAATTAGCCTATCTACTTTGGAAAGCGACAGGGGAAACCAGCCATTTTAACCAGACCTTCTTTGGGGCAGCTGAAAAAATTGTTCAACTCTGGAAATTGGAGCAGCACCATGAAAACTCCCCTTATAGCTTTGAACGGGACACTGACCGGCTAGAGGATACCCTCACGCACCAAGGGAAAGGGGCTCCCTGCGCCTATACAGGGATGACTTGGTCTGGTTTTCGTCCAAGCGATGATGCCTGTATCTACCCTTACCTCATCCCCTCAAATATGTTTGCGGTCGTCGTCTTGGGCTATTTAGGGGAAATAGCAGAGCAGTTTGCCAGTGAGGAGTTCTCAGATTTAGCTGAAGGTGCCAGACAGTTGGCGCAGGAAATTGACCAGGGGATTCGGACCTTCGGGCTGACCAAGAATCAGGCGGGAGAAACTATTTTTGCCTATGAAGTGGACGGATTGGGCAATCAGTCGATCATGGATGATCCCAATGTCCCTAGCTTGTTGGCGGCTCCCTATCTAGGATATTGTTCCAAAGATGATCCTATCTATTTGGCAACCCGTCGGACTATTTTAAGTCAAGAAAATCCCTATTACTATGAGGGAGACTATGCTGCGGGTCTTGGTTCCAGTCATACCTTCTATCGCTATATTTGGCCGATTGCCTTGGCTATTCAAGGATTGACGACGGATGACAAGGAAGAAAAAGCGCGCTTATTGGATACCATGGTGGCCTGTGATGGCGGTACAGGACTGATGCATGAGAGTTTCCATGTGGATGATCCGACGCTTTACTCTAGGGAGTGGTTCTCCTGGGCAAATATGATGTTTTGCGAATTGGTTTTAGATTATTATGATATACGACCGGAGGAATAAAATGGGAAAAGAAACGGTTCATATTATTTCACATAGCCACTGGGATAGGGAATGGTATCTTCCTTTGGAAGAACATCGGATGCGCTTAGTAGAGCTATTTGATGACCTATTTGACTTGTTTGAAACAGATCCTGAGTTTAGGAGTTTTCATCTAGATGGACAGACCATTGTTCTAGATGACTATCTGGAAATTCGTCCGCAGAATCGAGAATTATTGAAGAAATACATTCAAGACAGTCGGCTGATTATTGGACCCTTTTACATCTTGCAGGATGATTACCTCATCACCAGCGAGGCCAATATGCGCAATACCCTTCTGGGCCACTTGGAAAGCAAGAAGTGGGGACAGGCTCCGAAGATTGGCTACTATCCAGATACTTTTGGCAATATGGGGCAGGCTCCTCAGCTACTGCGTCAGGCTGGTATAGATGTGGCCTTGTTTGGTCGTGGGGTTAAACCAGTTGGCTTTGATAATCAGGTTCTGGGAGATGACCAATTCCAGTCCACTTTCTCGGAGATGATTTGGGAGGGGGCAGATGGCAGTCAGGTTCTGGGAATTTTATTTGCTAACTGGTACAGCAATGGCAATGAAATCCCAGTTGATGAGGAGGACGCGCGTGTTTTCTGGGAGAAAAAATTTGCAGATGTCCGCAAATACGCTTCAACCTCCCACTATCTGCTGATGAATGGCTGTGATCACCAGCCTGTCCAGAAAAATCTCAGCCAAGCTTTGCGACTGGCTCGAACATTGTATCCAGATATAGACTTTGTTCATTCAAGCTTTGAAGAATACATAGCTGCTGTCAAGGAAGAGTTACCCGAGGACCTTAGCCGCGTCAAGGGAGAATTGACTAGCCAGGAAACAGATGGCTGGTACACCTTGGCAAATACGGCCTCTTCGAGAATCTATCTCAAGCAGGCCAATGACCAAGCCAGTCAGCTTTTGGAACAAGTTGTAGAACCCTTGGTGGTGATGACAGGAGATAAGGTGCCGAGAGATGAGTTGCGCTATGCCTGGAAACTCTTGTTGCAGAATGCCCCCCATGATAGCATCTGTGGTTGTAGCGTAGACCAGGTGCATAGTGAGATGGAAACTCGCTTTAAGAAGGTCAAGCAAGTCGCTCATTTCCTGAGCCAGCGCTCCCTAGACAGGTGGGAAAAGCAGGTGGATTCTAGCCAATTAGACGGCTTACTATTTACGGTTTTCAATACTACAGCCTGCCGACAAACCCAGCTAGTGGAGGTTGATTTGCTTGTTGAACAGGAAGATTTCCGAGATGGGCAGTTAGAACAACATTTCCAATCCATGGCAGCTATTTCTCTGCCAGCCTTGGGTCTCTTTACCAGTCAAGGCCAAGAGCTGGAAGCAACCATTGAAGATCTAGGTGTCAACTTCCGCTACGATTTACCAAAAGATGCTTTTCGCTCTGCCAATTTTGCCCGCCAGATTCGTGTCCGCTTTGTAGTGGAAAATCAGGCACCATTTTCATGGCAGACCTATCAAGTCAAGCCGATCGGTGACACTAGGGTGAATAGCAGTTTAAGTGAACAGTTTGAGAATGATTACTACCGTATTGACGTGGTGGATGGTCAGCTCTTACTAGAAGACAAGAGAACGGGTCAAACCTATAAAGACTGGTTACGCTTTGAAGATTGTGGAGATTTGGGCAATGAATATATCTTCATGGCGCCGAAGAATGACCAACCGATCTATGGTCAGATAGAAGACTTTGGTCTTGTCTACCAAACAGAAGCGGTCAGCATTACCAAGGTCACTCACCGTTTGCATCTACCTGTGGCTATGGAAATAAGTCTGGAAGATGAACAGAAGCGACTGGTAGAATTTAAACATCGAACATCTCAAAGGAGTCAGGAAAAGAAAGACCTGCTCCTTACCACCTATCTGACCCTCTACCGCCACCAACCCCAAATTCGCATCCAGACAAATTTCCACAATCAAATGAAGGACCATCGCTTACGAGCAGTCCTTGATATTGGAATAGAAGCCGAGAATCACTTGGCAGATTCCATCTTTGAAGTCGTTGAACGTCCAAATCAGCCACATCCAGCTTGGGAAAATCCGTCCAATCCTCAACGTCATCGCAGTTTTATTAGTCTATCAGATGGTCGACAAGCCATGACCGTTTCGAGCAAGGGCCTACATGAGTATGAAATCCTAGATAGGGGCAAGATAGCTTTGACACTGCTTCGTGCGACTGGAGAGCTAGGAGATTGGGGCTACTTCCCAACACCAGAAGCCCAGTGTTTGAGGGAATGTCAGTTGGACTATGCCTTTGAAATTTGCCCAGTAGAGGAAGGTTTTGCCAGCTTTCAAAGAGCGCAAGCCTTCCAAGGACACTTGTTAACTAAGCAAGTAACCAGCTATAGTGGGCATCTGCCGTGTGATCATCAGTTTTTGAGTCATCCAGCACTGGAAGAGGACCGCTTATGTGTGACTTCTTTGAAGGTGGCAGAGACTTCGGACCGCATTCTGCTCCGTTACTACAATATGAGTCAGGAGCAGTTAGCAGACTGGAGTGAGTGGACTGAGGGGGTTGATTTGCTAGAAGAACCACTAGAGGCTTTGCCGGCTAGGATTGAACCTCAGGCAATCCGAACAGAGGTCATTGGCTATCATGGAAAGGAGAAAGAATATGGTAGTAGCCTGTTTTGATATTGGAGGTACGGGAATAAAGGGGGCCCTGATTGGGTCAGATAAGCTAATCAACCATCGACAGGAATGGCCAACACCGGCCAGTTTAGCGGAATTGTTGGCGCTTATGGACAGTGTTATTCAGCCGGTAAACGGCTTGGAGGCAATTTCCCTCAGTATCCCTGGAGCGGTAGACCTTGAAACAGGTGTCATCCAGGGGCTGAGTGCCGTTCCTTATATCCATGGTGTATCTTGGTATGAGTTATTAAGTCAGTATGGCTATCCAGTCTATCTTGAAAATGATGCTAATTGTGTCGGTCTGAGTGAATTGGCTATTGACGACCAGCTATCGACCTTTGCCTGTGTCGTCTGTGGGACAGGCATCGGTGGTGCCTTGATTGTGGATAGAAAACTCATCCGAGGGAAACAAGGTTTCGGTGGCGAATTTGGCTATATGCTGATTGCTACTGGAAAGGGACCTCTAAAAAACTGGTCCCAACTTGCTTCTACTGGAAGTTTGGTCAGACAGGTTGCTAGTCAGTATGAGGAAGCTGTGGAAGATTGGAACGGCAAGCGGATTTTTGAGCTAGCAGAACAGGGAGATGAGGTATGTCAATTAGCCATTGAAGAAATGACACGCAATCTGGCCTATGGCATTTTAAATATCTCCTATTTCCTGGAACCAGAAGTGCTGGCTATAGGTGGCTCTATCAGCCAGAATCCAGTCTTTATCCAAGCTATTCAGGAGCAACTAGAGGCTATTCAAAAGGAATATCCAGAAGAATTTCCTTATCTACCTGCCATTCGTGCCTGCCACTACCAGCAGGATGCCAATCTCATGGGTGCTTATATGAAGACCCTACAATAAGGAGAAATGATCATGTTACAGATAAACCATTCGTTACGGCAGTCGGAGGGGGTCTTGGAAGAGATTTGTTCCTTGCTTGGTTTGGATTGCCAGTTAGAACTTGAAGTCGATGGTAAGGAGGGTTTGCGGATTGAAGGTTCAGCAGGTTCTTACCGTATCCTTGCGCCTGAAGAACACATGATTTATCGAGGCTTGCTTGTTTTGGCTAGTCAGTTGGCTCAGGGTGAGACTGACATACAAATTCTAGAAAGACCTACCTACCGTCAACTCGGTTTTATGGAAGATTGTTCTCGAAATGCTGTCCTGACGGTTGAAGCCAGTAAGATTTTGATTAGACAATTGGCCTTGATGGGCTACAGCCATTTCCAGCTTTACATGGAAGATACCTACCAACTGCGTGATGAACCCTATTTTGGCTATTTCCGAGGGGCCTATACAAAAGAAGAATTGCAGGCTATTGAGGAGGAGTGCCACCGTTACGGTATGGAATTTATTCCCTGTATCCAGACCTTGGCCCATCTGATTGCCTACCTCAAGTGGAATATATCATCTATTCAGGCCATTCGAGATGTGGACAATATTCTCTTGATTGGGGATGAGAGGACCTATTCCTTGATTGATAAGATGTTTGAAGCCTTGTCCCATCTGAAAACACGGACCATTAACATCGGTATGGATGAGGCTCACTTGGTTGGGCTGGGTCAATACCTCAATCAACACGGCTATCAGAAACGAAGTCTGATTATGTGCCAACACTTGGAACGGGTCTTGGATATTGCTGACAAGTATGGCTTCCATTGTAGTATGTGGAGTGATATGTTCTTCCAGTTGTTGACAGCGAGTAAGGATTATACTGGTCAGTTGGAAATTGATTCGGAAATTCAGGCTTATTTGGATCGTCTCAAGGACAGAGTGACCTTGATTTATTGGGATTACTACCAGACCAGCCGTGAGAGTTATGCTCAAAAACTAGCTAGCCATCAGCAGTTGGGAAATCAGACTGCCTTTGCAAGTGGTGCCTGGAAATGGATTGGTTTTACTCCTGATAATGATTTCAGTATGCGGATTGCACCAGAAGCACATGCTGCCTGCCAAGAGTATGGCGTCCAAGAAGTGACGGTGACCGCTTGGGGAGATAATGGTGGAGAATGCGCAACCTTTTCGATCTTGCCGAGTCTTCATGCCTGGGCAGAACTCCAGTACCGAGGAAATTTGGGCTGTCTGGCTGAGCATTTCTATCAACTACACCAAGTTTCCCTAGATGACTTCCTGCAATTGGATTTGCCAAATAAGACACCTAGTCACCCAGGTCCAGGTCATCACGGTTTCAATCCCAGTCGCTACATCTTGTATCAGGATATTCTCTGCCCCTTGTTGCAGGAGCATATTGATGCCGAAAAAGACAGTGCCTTTTATCAGGAATTAGCGCCTAGATTGGCAGAGATTGGAAGCCGAGCCAAGGGCTATGCCTATCTCTTTGATACTCAGGCTAAGTTGTGTCAGGTTTTAGCGACCAAGGCGGCAATTTCAGTAGGTATTCGTCAGGCTTATCAGGAAGGAAATCGTCAGGTCTTGGCAGAACAAGTTGACGGTTTGCAGCAACTAAGGATAGACCTAGAAAGCTTCTATCAGGCACTCAGCTACCAATGGATGGTAGAGAAGAAGGTGTTTGGTCTGGATACGGTGGACATTCGCCTAGGTGGCTTGGATGCCCGCATTCGCCGTGCAATCCAGCGGTTGCAAGCCTATCTGAACAATGAAGTACCTAAACTAGATGAACTAGAAGTGCCAATTCTCCCTTACGATGACTTCCATCAGGACAAGGGTTTTCGTGCGACAACTGCCAACCAATGGCAGATTATTGCGACGGCTTCAACCATCTACACAACCTAGTGATATTCGAGCTCGAAAGGGCTCGATTTTTTATGCAAATGTTGATTGGCAACCCAGATTTTCTTTGTTTTTTACAGAAGATATATCGGTTGTTATATACACCTATAATTTGTAGAATTTTGCCTATAATGTGGCAATTCACAGTTGGCCCAATCAGGAGTAAACTAATAATGTAAAGGTTCATAATAGAAAGGAGCTATGATGAAAGACCTCATAAAAAATCTAAAACAAAATGCCATTTTTTTCCTAATGGTATTGCCAGGAGTCATCTGGCTCATTCTATTTTTCTATATTCCAGTATTTGGCAATGTGATTGCTTTTAAGGACTATCGCCATACAGGAAACGGTTTTTGGGATAGCCTCATACAAAGTAAGTGGATAGGATTGGATAATTTTAAATTTCTATTTCAGTCATCCGATGCCTATATCATCACAAGAAATACCATCTTATATAATCTTGGTTTTATCGTGTTAGGGCTAATATTTGCAGTAGGTATTGCCATTATCTTTAGTGAGATGCGGTCGAAGAAGCTGGTAAAAATCTACCAGACCACAACCTTGTTCCCTTATTTCCTTTCATGGGTCATTATCAGTTTCTTCGTTTACGCATTTTTGAGTCCAGATAAAGGATTGATAAACAATATTCTCAAAGGAATGGGGATGGATCCTATCAACTGGTACAGCACACCGACCTATTGGCCCTTCATTTTGCTTTTCTTAGGAATTTGGAAAGGTTTGGGCTACAACAGTATTATTTATTATGCAACCATTATGGGCATTGATCCAACCTATTATGAAGCTGCGATTGTGGATGGAGCGACCAAGTGGCAACGTATCCGCTATGTCACCCTTCCTCAGTTAATGCCTCTGATGACTATTTTAACGATTCTGGCTGTCGGAAATATCTTCCGAGCAGACTTTGGTCTTTTCTATCAAATTCCGAAAAATTCAGGTCCTCTCTTCAATGTGACTCAAGTCCTTGATACCTACGTTTATCGTGGAATTGCAGGAACAGGGGACATCGGTATGGCTATCGCAGCAGGCCTCTATCAATCTGTTGTCGGTTGTATCTTGGTAGTAGTGACCAACCTGATTGTTCGTCGCTTTGATAAGGAATCAGCCTTATTCTAGGAGGGGAGTATGAAAAAAAAGAAACAAATCACTTCTGTTTCTATTCATTCATTTAGTAAGAAAACAGATCTATTTTTCTCAAGTTTACTAGGGATATTTGCCCTATCCTGTACCCTTCCCTTCATATTTGTTATCATCATTTCTATGACAGATGAGACAAGCTTGGCTATCAACGGTTATTCTTTCTGGCCAGAGCAATGGAGTTTGGCAGGTTATGAATATCTCTTTCAATTGAAAGATCAGATTCTCCAAGCCCTCTTTATCACCTTCTTTGTGACCATTGTAGGGACGAGTTTGAATGTCTTCTTCACCGTTCTTTACGCCTATGCCATTTCGAGAAACAGTTTCAGATACAGACGATTTTTTACCCTGATGGCTCTCTTTACCATGCTGTTTAGCGCAGGGACCATTCCAACCTATATCGTCATGACCTCGTTTTTAAATCTCAAAGATACAGTGGCAGCCTTGATTCTACCCATGCTGCTGTCTCCTTTCAATATCATGGTGATGAGGTCCTTCTTTAGAAAGACTATTTCTGAGTCTATTATCGAATCCGCCAGGATTGACGGGGCCAGTGAATTTCGGATTTTCTTCCAAATCTGCTTGCCACTAACCCTACCAGGTATCGCAACCATCGCTCTCTTTACAGCCCTCGCTTTTTGGAATGACTGGTACAACGCTCTCCTCTATATCCAGAGCGATAACCTCTTCCCCCTCCAATACCTGCTGATGAAAATTCAAGCAAACATTCAATATCTCTCTGAAAATGCTGCCGCGGCAGCGGCTATGTCCTCAGAAGTTGCAGGGGCCCTTCCAAAAGAAGCAACACGTATGGCTATTGTGGTCGTATCGACTCTACCAATTGCCTGTCTCTATCCTTTCTTCCAACGTTACTTTGTCAAAGGTTTGACAATTGGCGGAGTCAAAGAGTAGAGACATCACTTTATCTTAACAATCGTATTCCATACTTCATTATCTAAAAAAATAGAAAGGAACAGCCAAATGAAAACATGGAAAAAATTTGCCTACTCCTGCGTGACACTTGCGTCCGCAGCTGCCCTTGCCGCTTGTGGTAGTCTGACTGGAAATAAGACCGCATCAAGTAGCGCTACAACAGAAGATGGATTGACAAACATCCTCATGTATCAAATCGGAGACGCACCGAAAAACATCGATGTTCTTTTGGAAAATGCCAATAAGATTATCGAAAAAGAAGCAGGTGCCCATCTAGACATCAAGTATATCTCATGGGGTGACTATAAGGATAAAATGGCCATTATTACCTCATCTGGTGAGGAATATGATATTGCCTTTGCAGACAACTATATTATCAATGCGCAAAAAGGAGCTTATGCTGATTTAACAGAACTTTACAAGAAAGAAGGCAAGGCTCTCTATGACATTATTGATCCTGCCTACATCAAAGGAAATACCATCGACGGAAAAATCTACGCAGTCCCTGTCATCGGTAACGTAGCTAGTCAACAGATGCTTTCCTTCAACCAAGACATGGTTGATAAGTATGGTTTTGACATTTCTAAAGTAGATAGCTACGATGATGTGGAAAGCATGTTGGCAACTATCAAAGAAAAAGAAGCAGATGTGACACCATTTGCCTGGGTAAAATCTAGCAAACCATCAACAGACGGTTTGGAATATCCAGCTGGAAATGAGTTACCATTTGCTATCGACTTGAAAGGCGACACTACAAAAGTGGTAAACCCATTTGAAGTGGATCGTCACATGAATAACCTTCGTACCATTCACAAATACTATAAGGCTGGCTACATTATGGCAGATGTAGCGACTACTGACGCAACCTTCTCACTTGATGTAGCAAACTGGTTCGTTCGTGAAGAAACACAAGGACCAGCTGACTTTGGTGATAGCCTCCTTTCAACAGTTGCAGGCTATAAGATTACTTCTAAACCAATCACATCTGCCTATAAGACAAGCGGATCTACCCAAGTAGCAAACTTTGTCATTTCAAAAACATCTAAGAACAAAGAAAAAGCTATGGAGGTATTGACTCTTATCAATACAAATCCAGAATTGCTGAACGGCTTGGTATTTGGTCCAGAGGGCGTCAACTGGGAAAAAGACCCAAGTGCTGAAAATCGTATCAAGTTGTTGGATGGTTACAAAGGCGATACTCGTATGTCAGCTTGGAACACAGGTAACAGCCAAATTCTGTACATCACTGACAAGGTAACAGATGAAGATGTGAAAAAAGCAGAAGAATTGCTGGCGGGTGCAGAAGAGTCTCCACTTCTTGGCTTCAACTTCAATGCTGATGCAGTTAAGACTGAAATTACAAGTATCCAAAATATCATGAGCCAATATGCAGCAAGTATCAATACTGGTACTGTGGATCCTGATGTTGCTGTTCCAGAAATGTTGAAAAAATTGGAAGCAGAAGAATCCTACAAAAAAGTAAAAGAAGAAATGCAAAAACAATACGATGAGTTTTTAGCAAATAAATAATTCGATACAGGTGATGAAGTGTGAAAAGAGGTTGGGTTCAACATCCAACCTTTTCGCATTTGTTTTATGTTAATATATACAAAAAGCACCGATTTTTTGATAAAATAGATAAAAAAGGAGGAATATACAATGTTAGGGTGGTTAGACAGGCTTTTTACTCTTCTTTTCTTCCTCATGAAATTGAGTGCCATCTATTTGGTTCTTCTATTGCTAGGAGGCGTAGTGCTGGGCATTTCACCAGCAAATGGAACGATACTTTATCTCTACGATAACTATCATATGGATGCATCCAAGTACAATTTTCGAGAGGCGTTTGGCTATTTTAAAGAGCACTTTATTCGGCTTAACCTTGGCCTCGGTCTTGTCCTCTTATTGATTGGTCTTTTATTTAGCGGCATTTGGCTCTTGATTCAATTGCCCCAGACCTGGTGGATGCCAGCAGTTCTTATTACAAATGCTTTTGGTCTTTTCTATGTTTTTGCGCTCTATGCTCTCTTTTTAAAACTTCAAGTACATTTTGAATTTAGTCTAAAAACAGGCTTACAGTTGGCGGCTGTCTCGCTTTTTCTTGATTGGAAAGCCCTGGTCAAATTTTTGTTAGGCAGTCTCGTCTGTGGGTTCTTGCTATTCAAACTTCCCTTGATTTTATTCTTCTTCCTACCGGTCCTATGGCTCTTGTTTCTCTATGATGCCTTTGATCCAGTGTACAAGCAAGTTGACAAGGATTACTTATGAAAAAAATTTTAATTCATACTCTTTTGAAAAGTTATTCTTTATTAGTGATTGGGATTGTCATTTTCTTTGCCAGTATTCTTTCCTACATCAGCTGGTATCAGTATGACACCAATCGCATCCGCATTCAACAGGAAGTAGCAGATGGTCTAAAAGAGGAGTTGGATTATTATCAAGGACGGGTTTGGAATTATCTAGCAGACTACATTACGGACAGGGATCGTCTAGACAGTCTTTATCACTATTTTCAATTATCTCCTTCTCAGTACCAGATCTGGTTACTGAGTCACCCTCACCTGATGGTCAAACGGATTTCCTTGCAGGATTCTGTTCGCACTCTCTATCTCTATTATCCCTTCGTAGAAGGAGTCGATATTGCTCCGATGGATGCAAATACTGTCTTTGTTTCTACCTCTGACTTAAAGTCTGGTAAAAAGGTCACGGCTGAAAATTATAAGGCTCCGCAACATAGTATCTCGATGACCTTATTTTCTCCGTCGACAACAGAAGGTATTGCGACCATCTATGTCACCATCGATGCGGATTTGCTCGAACAGTATATCCAACGTAAGACGGATCTCCCCATGACCGTTAGAGTTCAAGATTCTCTGGATCGGGAGTTTTATAGTCTGCGACCAGATGTTGCCTCGCCTCCGCTCTCCTACCGAATGAGTGGGGATTTGCAAATTGCAGTTGGAGTTGACCAGCAACATGCTATTGAAAAAGTTGGCAGCCTAGTCGGAATCATTTTTCTAGGAAGTAGCTGTCTCGTTGCTCTTTTACTACTGGTCTTGAGAAGGGTGTTTAAACGATATGAAGTCCAAGTACTGGACATTGTTGATACCATGCAACAGATTCGTGGCGAAGACAGGCATCTTCGTCTACAGACGGACAATAAAGAGCAGGAAATGTATCTCATTTCATCAGAAATCAATCAGATGCTGGATGCTATGGACCAGAGTATTCAAGACATCTATCGCTTGCAGTTAGCTCAGAAAGATGCCAATATGCGAGCCTTACAAGCCCAAATTAACCCCCATTTTCTCTACAATACCTTGGAATTTTTCCGTATGTATGCAGTCAGCAAGCAGATGGATGAGCTAGGGGATATGATTTATGAATTTTCAAGTTTGCTTCGCAGTAGTGTGACACAGGCAAAAATGACAACGGTGGCAGAAGAACTTTCATTTTGCGAAAAACATAGCTACATTTGTCAAATCCGATATCCTCGTTCCATTGCCTATGCCTATCAAATGGATCCTGGGTGCGAAAGGGTTGAAATTCCTCGTTTTGTAATCCAGCCTTTGGTAGAAAATTATTTTGTTCATGGAGTAGACCTCAAACGAAAAGACAATGCGCTTAGTGTCAAAGCTCTCAAGCATGGACAGGATATGGAAATTCTCATCAGAGATAATGGTAAGGGAATGGACGCAGAAACCCTAGAAGCCTACAAACAGCTCTTGGCAAGTCGAGAACTGTCGCAAGAAAATCGGTCACAATCAATCGGATTACGAAACGTTCACGAGCGGTTACTTCTCTATTTTGGAGACCGTTACCAGATAGAATTAGATTCTAAAGAAGGGGAAGGGGTGACCTATTCAATCTTATTTGAAGGTGTCTTCCCCCGAGGAGATGAGCATGATGCATAAGATGTTAGTAGTTGATGACGAATATATGATTTTGGAAGGGATGAAGCATCTTCTCCCTTATCATGAATACAATGTCGAGATTGTTTATACGGCAGAGAACGCCGAAGAAGCGCTGGATTATTTTTCACAGCATACTGTGGACCTTGTCCTAACAGATGTCAGTATGCCAGATATGACAGGCCTAGAAATGGTTCGGCGAATGAAAGAACAATCGCCCGATACCCACATTATCATCATGTCTGGTTTTCAAGAATTCGAATACGCCCGTAAAGCTATCTCCCTCGGGGCGATGGATTATCTCCTTAAGCCCATCAATAAACAAGAACTGGCTAAGCTGCTCCAACAGCTACCAACGCTGAAGAAAGAGACAGATAGGGAATATACCAAGGGCTTCTTGGCAGGAACCCTGACAGCGAGTGAGTTGTTACGTCACTCCCAGAAAACATGGTTTGCCGCTAGAGAGACTCCAAACCCAATGGGCTACTGTCGTGAAAAAAATATTTTACATCAAGTCTACTATTTTCAGTTGACAGAAAGTCGACCAGAGGGTAGTCTATATACAGAAGAAGTTACCCCGACGATGACCATACGGCAGTTGATTGATAAGGTAGAGAGGTGCTTATTTTATAAGCAACTATCAGAAGATCTAACGGCTACTACCACTGAACTCTATAAAGATATGGAACCGCTTCTACGTGCAGGAAGATTGGCAAAAATCGTTGATGTTTTACCACATTTGGCTGATAAATTACGAGAAGCCACTCCGGCAGTCTACCTAACAAAACAATTTTTTAATCAGATGATGTCGGATGTGTTTTACTATTTTAATGAAGAAGACCATCAGCGCTTGGAAGATTTCTATGTAAAGGTAGAAGCGAGTCGAGATTTACATCAACTATTGGATTATTTCAGTCATTATCTGAAAAAATTTTCCGAGAGTTCCACTTACAGTCCACATGTACAGGAAGTTGTTACGATTGTTCGTGAACGCTTTGCAGAGGAACTGTCTTTGAAAGATATGAGTGCTCATCTCTACCTAAATACGGTTTACCTAGGTCAACTTATCAAAAAAGAGACCGGGCATACTTTTGCAGAATTGCTCAATCATCAGCGAATCAAGGTAGCACAACAGCTTCTCTTGAACAGTCAGTTGGGAATCGAAGAAATTTGTTTTCAAGTTGGATATACAAATGTCGGTTACTTCTATAAGATTTTTAAACGCATTTGTGGGGAATCTCCCAAAAATTACCGACAGAAAATCGGTCAATTACAGACAGAATGAGATGGAGGCGAGATGAGCAAAAGGGAAGAATTGCAGCACCTATTTCCAAAAGGAAGGCTTGTATTTGAAAAGACAGAAAACGGAGCAAGTATCCAGTTGCCTCTGGCTGATCATACCTGGTTTTCCGTCGATCGCAAGGATTTGACAGATCGAGAAATCGAACTGATTGACTTGCTGATGAATGACTCGGGCGCAGAACAAGGTCATCCTTGGGGACGCTATTTCCAAGGGGGAGGTCCTCTTCCACAAACCTTGGAAAAACTACAGGTTATTCATGCTCATGTAGGCCACGTATCCGATGAAGATGGAAAGGTAGCCTGGCTTGATATGATGGCCAAACTCCTCCCTAATCTCCAAGGCTACTATACAGGCAATGGACAGGATTACCTGTTCATTCTACATCAGGCACCTCTTTTTGATGTCAAAGAAATACTGCGTGACACCCTTGCTACCATGGAGTTCGATTTTGGTCTGAGAATTACATTGTTTTTAGGGCAAATCTGGCCAGCCAAATTGGTACACTCTTGGCCGCAATTAATCGAAGCTGAACAATCCCTTTTTCACCATTGGCGAAGCAGCCACCATCAATCACGGTTGCTTACCTTCGGTCAGCTCTATCTTTGGGCAGGTCAACTCCACCCCGTTTTGAGAGAAGGACTTGCTAGTTTGATTGCCCACCAGCAGCTAGAAAAGGAAATTGTAGCTCTTTGGCAAGAAGGTGCGGTCATAACCAAGGCAGCCCAGTCTCTCTATATCCATCGAAATACGCTACAGTATCGCTTGGACAAATGGTTTGATTGGACGGGATTACAGCTCAAGGAATTGACGGATTTGGCAGTTTGCTACATGGTTATCATGGATTTAAGTATCTAATAGGAGCTAATGATGAGAAAAGCGTTGTAGCCTTTGAGAATGCCACCCATCGCTTCGTCCCTTTTCTACTGAAAATCCCAAAGGGCTCATTGAATTTTTGAAAAGTAAACTATTTCAGTAACACAGTCTTTTGTGCAACTTGTACAAAAGATTGTGTTCTTTTTGTTCACCTTGACCTAGAAAAATAAAACGCTTTCATTTACAATAAAACTATCAAAGAAAGTGAGGCTTGAACATGGTTCAATTGAATTTAAAAAACATCTACAAAAAATATCCAAATAGCGAGCATTATTCCGTTGAAAACTTTAATCTAGATATTAAAGATAAAGAGTTTATTGTTTTCGTAGGTCCTTCAGGATGTGGTAAATCAACTACTCTTCGTATGATTGCCGGATTGGAAGATATTACAGAAGGTGAAGCTTACATCGACGGCGTGTTGATGAACGATGTGGCACCAAAAGACCGTGATATTGCCATGGTATTCCAGAACTATGCCCTTTACCCACACATGACTGTATTTGACAACATGGCTTTCGGTTTGAAATTGCGTAAATACAGTAAGGATGAAATCAAAAAACGTGTAGAAGAAGCAGCACAAATTCTAGGCTTGACGGAATTCTTGCAACGTAAACCTGCTGACCTCTCTGGTGGTCAACGCCAACGTGTTGCCATGGGCCGTGCCATTGTCCGCGATGCAAAAGTATTCTTGATGGATGAGCCTTTGTCAAACTTGGATGCCAAATTGCGTGTATCCATGCGTACAGAGATTGCTAAAATCCACCGTCGTATTGGTGCAACAACGATCTACGTAACGCACGACCAAACAGAAGCCATGACCTTGGCTGACCGTATTGTTATCATGTCTGCGACTAAGAATGAAGCAGGTACAGGTACAATCGGTCGTATCGAACAAATTGGTAGCCCAGAAGAGCTTTACAATAAACCTGTAAACAAATTTGTTGCCAGCTTCATCGGTAGTCCTGCAATGAACTTCTTTACAGTGACTCTTCAAGAGGGTGTGCTTGTTGGAGATGGTTTCAAAGTAGATCTTCCAGAAGGTCGTCGCAAGCATTTGGAAGAAAAAGGCTACAACGGCAAATCATTTACATTGGGTATCCGTCCGGAAGACATTAAAGCTTCACAATTGGAGTTGGACACTTATCCATCTTCTATCGTGGAAGCAGAAGTTGTCGTTTCAGAGCTTCTCGGTGCGGAAACCATGCTCTATTCTAAAGTAGGGAATACAGAATTTGTATCTCGTGTAGATGCGCGTGATTACCACAATCCAGGAGACAAGGTTCGCTTGACCTTCAACCTCAACAAAGCTCATTTCTTTGATGATGAAACAGATCAAGCCATTGTTTAATCTTTTATAATTTGTTCATAAAACACCTGACCGTCAGATGAAAATCTGGCGGTTTTTGGCTAGGGAAGGTGTCCTCCAAGGAGGAATTTATCATTGCAGTCGCAGGGAATACGGTCATGATGGGTATATCTTTCGTGCATTTGCATAACCAAGTATTGGATGAATTTCATGGGAAAATAGAAGAACCGTCGGTTTAAACTGACGGTTCTTTTTCTTATGTTAGTAATTGCAGTAGGTAGGTCATTGTTCCGAATTCGAATAAAATGTAGATTCCTAATATGATAAAAATGGTTGGAAGAATCATTTTTTCATATTTTTCTATGAATTCAGAAATGCTATGGAGACTCCCAAATTTTTCTGCTAGGTAGCAAATGGCGACTGTCTCTAGCAAGATCAGGCCAGCAGTTAAGAGCGTTTCTAAGGTACTTAAAGTTGTAAAATAGGGTGTGAATATTCCTAAATTATCTACTCCCGATGCTAATGAAATAAAAATGATAGATAGTAATCCGATTTTGCTATCAGGAATCTCTGTTTCTGCTTCGTTTTCAAAAAGGATTCTAACCCCTAGTAGAATAGGGACGAAGCCGAGCAGACCAAGGATCCAGTCAGCTAGAAAAACATTGGCAACTTGGCTAAGGGTCGAACTTAAGAGAATGAGTATAAAACTAGCAAGTAGTTGTCCAAGATAGATTGTGCGTCTTTCACCTGGTTTTTTTGCCTGTGAAAATAAAAGGAATAAAATTAGGAAATAATCGATACTTGTTGAAATACCGAGAATCAGTGCATAAGTAATAATAGTCATGGTCCCTCCGTATAATATAGTAGTCATAGATATTTATTTACAGAGGCACATCAATTTTGAAAGATAGAAGTAAAAATTGCGATTCATTTTAATTTCCTTTTTCACTACCCTCATCTTCATCTTTATAAACCTCATAAAAGTCAACCTTGAGGCGAATAAAGGCTTCCATATCGTGTAGGAGCTGAAAGAGGGTGGCTCGGGTTTCAAATTCTTCTCGGGTTTGCGGCAGAGGTCGCTCGCGGAAGGTGGCATGGAAGAGCTCGATGTCCAGGAGCAGTTCCTTGGCGGAGTTTTCTCTGCTTAGTTGCTGGGCTGCTCGCTCGAATAGGCTGGACAGGATGACATTTTCTCTGCCTTCCAGTAAACACTTGTTGATATTTCCTGCCATGGTCCGCAGGATTTTGTTTTGTGCAGCTCGCATTTCAAAGTAATGGACCTGGTAGTTGGTCTGTTGGAAGAGCTGGTTGTGGCGGTCTAGATAGACGACTTTCAGGGCCTCATCCAAGGTCTTATCCAGCTGCGTAATCAATTCTGCCTCGTTTCGTCCGTCGCCGTTGAGCAGAAAGGCTTCAAAGCGGAGGAGAATCTGCTTGAGCAGGTCTTCGACTTGGTCGTGGTAGGCCTCGATTTTCTTTTCTTGCGAGGGCATATAGAGGTTAAACAAGAGTGCCAGTCCTGCCCCAATCAGAAAAAGCGCCAGCTCATTTCCTAAAAAAATCAGAGAAATATCCTGCTCTAGCAAGAGGTGGGTGACGAGGACGGTCGAGGGGGCGATGCCAGCCTCCCAGTTGAATCTGTAGGCTAGAGGGACGTAGAGTGCCAGGTAAATGCCTAGGGTCCAGATGCCAAAGCCAAAGAGGGCGAAGGTCAGGACGGCTATGGTCAGGGCCAGGAGGGTGGAAAAGAGGCGGTTGCGGGCCATTTTGAAGCTGGACTTGCGGGTGTCGAGGACGCTGAGAATGGCGATGATGCCAGCTGCCGTCGCATAGGACAAACCCAGGGCGGTCGCTAGGTAAATGGCCAGAACGGTGGCAAATATCAGTTTAATCGTTCGGAGGGAGAGGGACATGGGGGCTCCTTTAGTCTTAGTCTTCCTTTTATTGTACCATAAAACCCTCCTAAGGTTAGGAGGGTTGACTTTATACAAACAAGGCAATGATTCCGACTACCAAGTAGCAGACCAGTTTGTAGCTTTCGTTGATGAGGATGAGTTTAATAGGGCGTTGCTCAAAGACATAGTTCTTCAATGAAGCAAGGACTGCAATCACACCCATGCCGCCAGCTGCGTGGAGTGGTGAAACATCAAGGGTCTTGATGAAGAAAATCGCCACAACAGCAGTCAGTACTTCAATCGCCAAGGCAATCATCATTTCCTTCTGGCCATTTTTCCCAGCCTGACTGTCAGCTTCTACCTTGGCCATGTCAATGCCAGAGGCTTCAATCCAAGCATCACGGAAAATCAAACCATACCATAAACCACCAATAGCAAAGGCAATCAGCCCTGCCACAATTCCCAAAATAAGTGTCATACATTCTCCTTTTTGTGTCCGTTTGTACGGACAAATGATAGATAACAGAATACCATGGTTTGGTAAGGAGGTCAAGTTTTTCAGCTGTGATATAGTGAGTGCCTATTTTCAGTCAACCTATGCTATAATACTCTTATGGAACAAAATGATATCGTATATGGCGTACATGCTGTAGTGGAGAGTTTGGAGGCCAACACCGGCAACAAACTCTACATTCAGGATGATTTGCGCGGAAAAAATGTAGAAAAAATCAAGGCATTGGCGGCAGAGAAGAAGGTGTCGATTTCTTGGACGCCGAAAAAGACCCTGTCTGACATGACAGAAGGCGCCGTCCACCAAGGCTTTGTCCTGCGGGTCTCCGAGTTTGCCTATGCAGACCTTTCGGTAATTCTAGAAAAAGCAGAGCAGGAAGAAAATCCTCTCATTCTCATCTTGGACGGGCTGACAGACCCCCACAACTTGGGCTCGATTTTACGGACCGCAGATGCGACTCAGGTAGCAGGCATCATCATTCCCAAGCACCGAGCAGTTGGCGTGACGCCTGTTGTGGCTAAGACCTCCACAGGTGCGGTGGCCCATGTCCCAATCGCCCGAGTAACCAATCTTAGCCAAACCCTCGACAAGCTCAAGGAGGCTGGTTTCTGGGTATTTGGTACCGATATGAACGGAACCCCAAGCCACAAGTGGAATACGGCTGGCAAACTAGCTCTTATTATTGGTAACGAAGGCAAGGGCATCTCCAGTAATATCAAAAAGCAGGTGGATGAGATGATTACCATTCCTATGAAGGGCCATGTCCAATCTCTCAACGCCAGCGTAGCAGCAGCTGTGCTGATGTATGAAGTATTTCGGAAGAAAATCTAAATGAAAGAAAAAGTTCTCATTGTAGATGGCTACAACATGATTGCCTTTTGGCAGGCCACCAAGCAAGATTTTAAAAAGGGAGACTTGGATGCGGCCAGAACGACCTTACTTCGCACCTTGTCTCACTACGCAGCCTTTGAACAGATTGAGGTGATTTGTGTCTTTGATGCCCATCATGTGCCAGGTCTTCGCCAGCAGTATGACGAATACAAGGTATCGGTCATTTTTACAGAGGAGGAAGAGACGGCAGATAGCTACATCGAACGACTCAGTGCCCAGCTCAATAGTGACCGACGCAAGCAGGTTTCCGTCGCAACCAGCGATCTCAACGAACAATGGGTGGTCTTTTCACAAGGGGCCTTACGGGTTTCGGCGCGTGAGTTGGAGGAAAGAACCAGGGTCATCAAAAAGGACTTGGACAAGTTTGTGGATCAGGTAGAGCTCTACACCCCACGGCTCAATCCCTGGTCAGATGGGAATTTTCAAGCCTTAAGAGAAATGATGGAGGAAATGAAAGAGTGACATTTACAATCGTAACCGATTCGACATCGGATTTGCCAATCAGCTGGTTCCAAGAAAACGATGTGACCGTGCTTGGTTTGACCATTAACCTAGACGGAGTGACTTATGAAACAGTCGGTGAAAACCGCTTGACCTCAGCAGATTTGCTGGAGAAAATGGCTTCTGGCAGTCAACCTACGACCAGTCAGGTCAATGTTGGTCAGTTTGAAGAAGTTTTTGAGGCAGCAGCCAAGGAAGGTCAAGAGGTGCTTTATCTTGCTTTCTCAGCAGCTCTTTCAGGGACCTACCAGAGTGCAGTCATTGCACGAGATATGGTTATGGATCAATATCCAGAAGCAGTTATCACCATCGTTGATACAAAGGCAGCGACCATTGGAGAAGGCTACTTGGTCATGAAGGCCGTTGAGGCGCGTGCTGAGGGTAAGACTTTGGCGGAAACTAAGGCAATCGTAGAAGATTTGGTGCCGCGCTTACGGACCTACCTCTTGGTCGATGACCTTAACCACCTGGTGCGTGGTGGTCGCTTATCGAAAACAGCAGGCCTTATTGGTGGCTTAGTGAATATCAAACCTCTGCTTTCGCTAGATGTAGAAGGGAAACTTGTGCCTATTGCTAAAATCCGTGGTCGCAAAAAAGGAATCAGAGAAATGCTGAACCTGACCTTGGACAACTTGGATCATTCTACAGTCATGGTTGCTTATACGGGTGATATTGAGGTGGCAGAGGGCGTCAAATCTAGTTTATTGGAAGACGACCGTGTTTCTGATGTTCTATTGACAGAATTAGGACCAGTTATTGCCACTCATACAGGGACAGGAGTCCTAGCTATTTTATCAATTGGAAATGAGAGCCTAGATTCTAAGGGATATTTCTTGCAAAGATGTATTCCTTTTTGTGTGATGACGACTTATGTAGAATAGGATAATCAAAAGGAGATAAGATGTCACTAATCATCAGAAAAGAAGAAGAAAAGGATCATCGGGCGGTTGAAGAGCCAACACGGGAGGCTTTTTGGAATGTCTTTCGTCCGTCAGTTTATCTTTTATTACATCGTTAACTCGTTTTGCCGTACTCCAGTACTGTCTGCAACTCGTTGCCTTGTACTAAAAGTAAACTGAAGGACTATTATCTGAGTGCGACGGAGCATCTGATTGTGCATCAGTTACGGGAGCAAAAACACGTCATAAAAGACCTCAATCTTGTGGCGGAAGCCGACGGTCAGCTGGTGGGGCATATCCTCTATGTCGCGTCGGAGATCACGGCAGACGGCGCTCGCCTGCCCAGTCTGACCTTTGGTCCCTTTAGCATCTCGCCAGACCAGCAAGGTCGTGGTTACGGTCAGGCACTTTTGTAGTATTCGCTGGCTTTGGCGGAAAATAGCGGAGCAGTCTTGGTGGCCATTACAGGCTCTCCTGATTACTACAGTCGATTTGGTTTTGTCAAGGGGAAGGAGGTCGGCGTTCGTTATCAGGCGGACCCAGAAGCTGATTATTTCTTGGTCAAGTTGTTCCGACCAGAAGTTCTGGAAGGCCGGGACTGGTGGTTTACAGATCCGCCGGGTTACACGGTGGATGAATTGGTCTTGGAAGAATTTGATAAGACCTTCCCTTATAAAGAGAAGCTGGTCTTACCTGGACAGCTAGGTCAGTAGGAAAAGTAAACCTGATAAGGCTTTCATTCTCAGCAGCTCTGCTATCTTTCAAAAAATAAAAAAAGTAAAGTAAAATAGCTTGACGGAGACTAGTAGATTTGATAAAATGGTAGACGGTATTGTTTACCCCATTTGAAAGGCCCCGGAACCTTCCAAATACCCGCGGACCGGAACATCCGCCCAGTAAACAAAAACGATTCGTATAGGAGAAATCATGAACAAAACAACATTTATGGCTAAACCAGGCCAAGTTGAACGTAAATGGTATGTAGTAGACGCTACTGATGTACCTCTTGGACGCCTTTCAGCAGTAGTTGCTAGCGTTCTTCGCGGTAAAAACAAACCAACTTTCACACCTCACACTGATACTGGTGACTTCGTTATCGTTATCAACGCTGAGAAAGTGAAATTGACTGGTAAAAAAGCAACTGATAAAATCTACTACACTCACTCAAACCACCCAGGCGGATTGAAATCAATCTCAGCTGGTGAATTGCGTTCTAAAAACGCTGTTCGTTTGATTGAAAAATCAGTTAAAGGTATGCTTCCACACAACACACTTGGTCGTGCACAAGGCATGAAATTGAAAGTGTTTGTAGGTGCTGAGCACACTCACGCTGCACAACAACCAGAAGTACTTGATATTTCAGGTCTTATCTAAGGGAAAGGACGTAATCTAAATGGCACAAGCACAATACACAGGTACTGGTCGTCGTAAAAACGCGGTTGCACGCGTACGTTTGGTCCCAGGTACTGGTAAAATCACAGTAAACAAAAAAGATGTAGAAGAGTACATCCCACACGCTGACCTTCGTTTGGTTATCAACCAACCATTCGCAGTAACTTCAACACAAGGTTCATACGACGTTTTCGTTAACGTGAACGGTGGTGGTTACGGTGGTCAATCAGGTGCGATCCGTCACGGTATCGCGCGTGCATTGCTTCAAGTAGACCCAGACTTCCGCGATTCATTGAAACGCGCAGGCCTTCTTACACGTGACGCTCGTATGGTTGAACGTAAGAAACCAGGTCTTAAGAAAGCACGTAAAGCTTCACAATTCTCAAAACGTTAAGAACCAGCTACAATGCTGCATTTACAACACTTCATGGTTCACACCATGGGGTGTTTTTTCGTGATTTTTGAAAAGCATTTGTTAAAAATCGTGTACCAATTTTATTTGACGTTTTTTGGATAAAGCGCTGATGAAATCTAGTAGTGTTCATTGGAAAATGGTATAATGATAGTCAAGATAAACGTTTTCAAGGAGTTGGCTTTGGAAGAGAATTTAATCAAATCAAAACAACGTGTTCAAAAACATGGTGAAGTCTTTACACCTGCCTGGATGGTTCAGAAAATGCTGGATACTCCGGGTGTGAAAGAAGCTTGTGAAAGTGTATATAAGACCTTTTTAGAGCCATCTGCAGGTGATGGCAATTTTTTGCAAGCTATTTTGGAGAGAAAACTAAAGGCAGTGGTCAGACAGTATGACAAAAGAAATTGGAAAACAAAGTCTTTAGTTGCTCTCTCGTCTATTTATGGCATAGAGTTTTTAGAAGATAACCTAGAAGTGGCACGATCGCGCATGTTTCTTTATTACCTAGATTGGTATGAAAGAACTTTTAGTGTGAAACTGAGTAGTAAGAGTGATATCTACAAATCAGCTCACTATCTTATTCATAAAAATATTGTGAGAGGAAATACCTTGACTCAGCAGCACCCAGTCACAGGGGAGCCTATCAGGTTTAATGAATGGCAAATGGTTAAAGGACATCCTAGTTTGGTGAGAAAAATTCCTTTTGCATTATCAGAACTTTTAGGTAAAGAGGTTGAAGATGATAGGGCAGTCGTAGAAGGACAACTGAGCTTTTTTGATATCGATGATGAATTTAAAATAGAAGATGAAGTTGTTGAAAAAACAGATGCAATAGAAGAGATAAGTATTCAGAAAGTGTATTTGCTAGGAGATTAGGCTATGATTTCAAATTTCGAATTTTTGGCAATTGATATAGATACAGCCGAGCTTTTTAGAACTATAAATATGGCTGAAGAAAATTATACGCACGGGGATTATGAAGGCACGCTAACAAAAGTGAGGAAAGTTGCTGAAAATACAGCAAGGTTGGTTGCTGATAGAGAATACCTAGATATTCGTGAACGTGCGACTTTTAACGATGTGCTAAGTGAGATAAAAGGCCTTATTGATAATAAGACTATTATTGATCATTTCTATGACATCAAGGGCAAGGGGAATAATTCTGCTCATGTCCTCAATCCAGAAGATGCGACGAAAGAAAATGCTTTAAAATCGTTGAAACAAGTCTTTGAAATCCTAGCTTGGGTCATGCTGACATATATTGAACCAGATATTAAAGCAGGTGCAATCGGTCAGTTTTTAGAACCACGAGCACAAGAAATGTACACCACGGCTGAGCGGAAGTTTATCTATATTCAAACGGTTAATAATGACAGTGGGCTATTTAACGCTTTTGAAGGCACGCAAAAAATCGGTGAGGGGACGGTTTCTTCGGATGACATTGAGACGGATTGGTCACCCAATAGTGACTTTTTGAGAACAGTTGCCCCAAAACGTATCAACCAGTATATGAAAACATCTGGTTTGCCTTACACGCTTGGCTGGGTAGAGCTTGCTTATAAAAAGGCAACCAAGTCATGGTTTCATGATTATGATGTGCATAATGTCTTGAAGCGTTCAGGGATTAAGCGGGCTGATCAACTGGAAGGAACAGAGTGGTTCAAGACAGATTTAGAGACAGCTAAGGCTGCCATTAAAGCGGTTAAAGAAGGTAGAAATTATTTAAATATTACTGCCAAAGAATCATTTATTGAGGAACCAGTCATCACCCTTCGTCCAGAACAAGAAGCCGCAGTCGAGCAGACGCAAAAAGTCTTTAAGAAAAAAGATAAGATGCTTTGGAATGCCAAAATGCGTTTTGGTAAGACCTTGACGTCCTTACAATTAGTCAAGAATGAAGCCTTTCAAAAAGTTCTTATCATGACACATCGCCCTGTTGTGGCAGATTCTTGGTTTGATGATTTCAAGAAAATGAAGATGAGTGAGGCAGGCTACGACTTTGGCTCTGTCAATAAAGGAGAAACGCTTGAAAACCTGAAGCGAGGTGAGAAACCATTTATCTATTTTGCCTCCATCCAACTCCTTCGATACAATGGTGGACAAACCAACCTGAAAGATTTTGCGGATGTGGATTGGGATTTGATCATCATTGATGAGGCGCACGAGGGAACGCAAACCGAGCTCAGTGACACCGTTATGAAGGAATTGGTCAAAGAGCATACAAGAATACTAGAACTATCTGGGACGCCATTTAATCTTTTGGATCAATTTGATGAGGAGCAAGTCTATACTTGGGACTATGTCATGGAACAACAGGCTAAGAAGAAGTGGGAATTAGAACGTCCAAATGAGCCAAACCCTTATGAAACGTTACCAAAAGTATCGATGTACACTTTTGAAATGAAACACAAGGAACGTTTTTCCGATGAGAGCAAATCGTTCAACTTCAGAGAGTTCTTCCGTGTGTCTGAGGATGGCAAACTTGTTTATCGGCAAGAGGTTTGTCAGTTCTTAGACAATATTACGCATCCAGATAGCAGTACTAATTACCCTTTCTCAACGAAGAATTATCGTGAGGAGTTGCGGCATACACTTTGGCTCATGCCAGGTGTTAAGGAAGCTAATGCCTTTGAGGACTTGCTGAAAGAACATCCGATTTTCGGGAAAGAATACAAAATTGTTAACGTGGTTCGAGGCTCAAGTAGCGATGACGGAATTGCTAACGATGCGGATATAGAGAAAGTTCGCTCTGCTATTGGTCAAGACCCATCTCAGACAAAAACCATTACCCTGACTGTTCGTAAGTTGACAACAGGCGTCAATATCCCAGAGTGGACAGCGGTCATGTTCTTGTCAAATACCAATAGTGCCATGAACTACCTGCAAGCTGCCTTTCGTGCCCAGACGCCTTTCTCACATGAGAAATTGGGAATGAAGACCAATTGCTATGTCTTTGATTTTGCTCCTGATAGAGCCTTGACTGTCATGGCGGAGAGTGCTCAGATTAACTCAGGTGTAGGGAAGAAAAATACGAAAGCACAAAAGCAAGCTATGGCTCGTCTGTTAAACTTTATGCCAATTTTAGGGGCTTCTGAGCATGGTATGAAGACTTACGATGTCGATAGAATGTTGACACAGCTCAAGAAAGTTTATGCTGAAAAGGCAGTGCGGTCAGGTTTTGAAGACGACAGTCTCTATAATGATAATCTTCTAACTTTAACTGCTGATGATGCAAGTATGTTTACCAAACTCAATGCTATCGTTGGTAAGACGCAGAGTCAAAAAACACCTAAGAAAGTTGTGATTAACGAAAATGGTTTGACAGATGAAGAACACGAGCAAGCTGAACGGGCTAAGAAGAAACCCAAAGTTAAACGGACTCCAGAAGAGCTGGAAGTTATCGAAAAACAAAAAGAAGCTAAGAAACAGCGGAAAAATATGATCTCTATTTTACGTGGGGTATCTATCCGTATTCCGATGATGATTTACGGTATGGCGGTCGATTTATCAAAAGACATCACCATTCAGGACTTTATCAAGCAGGTGGATGATGAATCGTGGAAAGAGTTCATGCCAAAAGGTTTCACCAAGGGAATGTTTAGTGAGATTACCAAGTATTATGATGCTGAGGTCTTTATCGAAGCGGGTCGTATTATCCGTCAGCGTGCCAAATCATTTGATGACCTGGACTTCATCGAGCGGGCAGAGCAGATTGCAGAGCTGTTTAGCACCTTTAAAAATCCTGACAAGGAAACGGTACTGACACCGTGGCGCGTGGTAAATCTACAAGTATCTAAGTCGGTAGGCGGTTTGAATTTCTATGATGATAACTTTGAGTCGGTGACAGATGGTGCGACGTCAAATCTTCACTGGGTAGACAATGAGATTGCCTCATCTATTTATCAGAAAGAAACTAAAATTTTAGACATCAACTCGAAGACAGGTCTCTATCCCCTTCATAGTGCCATTAGTCTGTATTATCAACGAGTGGCAGAAAATGATGATAATCGTTTTGAAGCTGACCAAGTCTATCAGGAGATTTTAGCGAATAACATCTATGCTATTGCCAAAACACCAATGGCAAAAACCATCACTGAACGTACACTGACAGGCTATCGGAAGTATAAGACTAATGTAACTTACATTGAGAAACTGACAGAAACGCTTAAAACAGATATTGAACAAGGTAAAAAACTAGTCGAGGAGGTATTTAACAAGGTGAAATTTGATGTAGTGATAGGAAATCCTCCGTATCAGGAAAGTGATAATTCTTCGGGGAATGGCAGCGCCAAGCCTTTATATGATAAATTTATCGATTTAGCTATTTCGTTATCCCCTCGCTATATAACATTGATAACGCCAAGTGTATGGTTTTTAGGAGGGAAAGGCTTAGATGAATTTAGAAATCGCTTATTAGAAGATAGGCATTTTAAAGTATTTAATAACTACTTGACTCCGAACGATGTTTTCAGTAATGTCAACTTAAGAGGTGGGGTGAATTTTTTTCTTTGGGATAGCTCTTTTGATAACAAAAAATCTGATATTTTAGTAAATACATTCAAGAATGGCAAGCTTTTTGATACTGGGTTTAGACCGTATAGATTGAGAGAATTAGATATTTTTATTTCGGAGTCTAGTTCTTTTAAACTCCTTGATAAACTGCTAAAAAAGCAAATGATTGTAGGAGAGTATGAGAATAGTAATAGAATGCTTTATAAGTATATATCTGAGCGTAACCCTTTTGGGATACCAACGACATATAAACTATCAGTTGAGTCATCAAGTGCAAATGATTTAAGAGTATATGCCAGTAAAGGTAATGTAGGGTATATTGATTCTTCGCTAATTTCAAAAAATACTAGTATTATTGAGAACTACAAAGTTTTAACTGCATTTGCAAATAACATTGGAACTGATTTATCAGATGACAATTTGAACACTATCATTGCGAGTCCTAAGGAAATTTGTACGGAAACTTATCTTGTTATTGGAGCTAGTTTAAATTTGTCATTAGATTCGTCTAAGAATTTAGGAAAATACTTAACCACTAGATTTGTGAGATTCTTAATTAGCGTTGCGAAAGCGAATCAAAATGGAACTAGAAAAACTTATCGCTTTGTCCCCCTCCAGGACTTTACATCTAACTCGGATATTGATTGGTCACAATCAATATCCGAGATAAACGCACAACTCTATCGAAAATATGGTCTTTCGGATGATGAAATTGAATTTATTGAAAGTAAAGTGAAGGAGATGGGGTAGATGCATAAACCACCACAAAAAGCGGTTGACTTTTTTGGTGGTTTTTCTTGTTTTTGTCTCCTTTCTCTGTTATAATGTGGTTAAGATAACATATGAATTGAGGTGAATAAATGAAACATAGTTATAATATTGAAAGGGAAGTAATCATCAAGTGTTTGGAAGCGATGAGTTTTACAACTAGGCATCTGGAGCAGGATTTTAAAGTTGCTATCTCAGAGACTAGTCAAAATGGAATTTATCAGGCTACATGGGCACGAAGAGCGGATATGCTTCAAGGATTATTTGAAAATACTAGTATTTGGAAAGTTTTGCATATTAAGAGGGGGATTTGGCAATTTGACCCTATATTGAATATTGAGACAGGTGAACTAATAGCCTTCTTCTCCAAAAATAATTTTAGGACAATTCGTAATCGATATTTCAAAAATGGAACCTCTACTCATTATACCTTAAGTTTACTTTTGAAAAATGAGGGGCTTTATCCTGAACAAGAAGTGGAACAGCTTTCTCTTTTTGATGCTGATAGCTCTGAAGTGAAAAGAAAAGAAGCTGATCTGATTAGGATGCTTGGTGAGTATTGTGAACATGTGACTAAGATTAGATTCTTGATTGTTGATTATGTAGGTCAAGAAGCTGTGAGTGCTTCGTTAGAAGACTACACTCCACAATTTTTATCAGTTGGTTCAGTAGATATTTCTCACTTGCTTCCAAGTTCAGCTGGTATAATTAGAACTGAGGCTATACGTGATGAACAGGTGAATGATTTAGTAGATGAGCCTCAACTCGTTACATTAAAACCAATAGTAAAAGGAACGTTATAATGGCTCAAGAATTTAATGGAGATAGACTTAGGGAATCGAGATATTTTAGACATTATTCCATTAGCCAATTGGCGGAGAACGTTGGAGTTTCTAAACAGATGATTTCTAAATACGAAAAGAATTTATCAAAGCCGAGTTCTGAGGTATTGCAAAAAATAATTTTTGAACTGAAATTTCCGCTGTCCTTCTATCAAACAAAAGATAAATTTATAACTACTGATTTAGGAACTTTTTATAGGAGTAAGTTAACATCCTCACAAACTGAGAAGAAGTCTAGTGAGATGCTAAAAAAAGCACTGGCTCTCTTGGCGAATTTTTTTGAAGATTATGTTGATTTCCCGAAATTAGCAGAATTTGAAAGTCATGAAAATGCTTCACCAGAGGAAGTTGCAGATCAGATAAGAAAGAGTTGGGGATTGGGTGATAACCCAATTTCCAGTGTTCTCAGGTTACTAGAAACAAATGGCTTCCATATTGCAATAATTAATTCAAAGTCTGAGAAAGTGGATGCTTTTGGAAGTTTTGTTGAATTGAAAATGGGAACAGATTCTGAGAGATATTATTGTATTTTAATCGACCAAGATAATAATAATTTTTTCAGGCAACAATTTAGCTTGGCTCATGAGTTAGGGCATTGGGTTTTGCATGCTAGAACAGTATATCCACAGGAGCTTTCCAATGTTGAATATAGACAAATGGAGCAAGAAGCTAATAGATTTGCTTCGAGTTTTTTATTACCAGCCTCTGCTTTTTCCGAAGATCTAAAAGGACATGAAGAAGACCTCGCATATTATTTGAAATTGAAGTCTAAGTGGAATGTATCTATAGCCAGTATGATTTATCGTGCAAAGGATTTGGGTTTGTTAAATTCGGAACAATATACTCGTCTACAAAAAAGAATGAGTGCCAGAGGATGGCGAAGAGAGGAGCCAGAGGATACAAGTATTCCAGTATCACGACCAATCCTTGCTAAACAGGCATATAAATTACTGACGGATGCGGGCTTATTTGAAAATCAATCTATAGTCCAGCGATTTAATCTTAAGTACGGCTATCCTCTTCCAGTAGAGATACTTTCAGAGCTTATGGACATTCCAAAGGAGACGTTGTTACAAGAGAGAAATAATATTGTACATTTAAAATCTAGGACTTTGTAAATCATGAATTTTTAATTATTTTTTATATGTTTAAGGAGAACTATATGAATCAAAACTTATCTCACTATCAATTTTCTCCAGAAAACCAATACCTAGATAGAAAATCAGCTAGAAAGAAACCTTCTGAACTTCTCAAACACCTGATTGCTTTTGCAAATGCGGACGGAGGTCAGTTAGTTATTGGTATTGAAGATGAGAAACAGGGTAATATTATTACAGGTTTCAAAGATGGGAAAGCTTATCCGATTGAAGATTTCAAAAAGATTGATCGTGAGATGCGTGAGACTCCTTTGGATCTATCTTTTGAAGAAATCCCTGCGGTTAATCATAAGGGGGAAGAAGATCTTATTTTAGTTATCTCTGTGGAATTGTCGTCAAATCGTGTGATTGCAGCACCAAGTGATGAGGTTTATCTTCGTCAGGGTGATGAAACGGTCAAGTTGAGCTACGAGCAACGCACTCAGCTCAGCTATGATAAGGGACAACGTTTCTTTGAGGATGAAATTGTATCTGATGCGACCTTGGAAGATATTGATGACCATCTGGTTCAGGATTTTAAAAATCGTTTTGATATTTCAGATCGTTCTACAGAAGAAATTCTCAAAGCTCGTCGTTTTCTAATCAATGGGAAATTAACTAAGGCAGCCATTTTGCTTTTTGGTAAATATCCGTCAGCTTTCTTTCCTCAAGCGCGTGTTCGTTTTCAACGGTTTGATGGTACTGACATGGGGACTGGAAGTAGTTTTAATGTTATCAAGGAAGTGACCTTTGATGATGCTCTCCCAACTTTGATTATCAAGGTTAGAGATTTTATCCGTACTCAGCTTCGTGAATTTCAGTATTTAGATGACAACGGGCAATTCCAAATTTTACCTGAGTATCCTGAATTTGCTTGGGTTGAAGGTGTTGTCAATGCCGTAACTCACCGTGATTATTCTGTCTATGGAGATCACATTCGTGTCCTTATGTTTGATGATCGACTAGAGATTCATAGCCCAGGGAAATTACCTAATATTGTAACAGTTGAAAATATCAAGCATGAACGTTTTTCGAGAAACCCTCGCATTGCTAGAACCTTGACAGAGTTCGGTTGGGTACGTGAGATGAATGAAGGTGTTAAGCGTATCTATTCTGAGATGGAATCTGCTTTTCTCCATGAACCTAAATACTCAGAACCTGGGAATAAGGTTGTCCTGACGCTTGAGAATAATATTGTCAGCCGACATCTGCGCACACGAGACAGTTTGGAAAAACAGTTCTCTGATTTTGGTGAATTAACAGCAGATGAGCAACTGATTATCCACTATATGTATAATTCAGGCGAGAGAATGACAACGGCAAAAGCTGTTGAATTGACTGGTAGAAGTCGCTCATTTGTTGTTAAAATGTTACATAAACTTCGTGATTTAGAAATCATTACTTGGTTTGGTTCAAGTAAAAATGACCGCAATCAGTATTATCTTTTAGTTGATAAATGACTGCAGTCAGGATACTATTAGTAATAAGAATACAGTAGAATACAGTAGAATACAGTAGAATACAGTAGAATACAGTAGAATACAGTAGAATACAGTAGAATACAGTAGAATACAGTAGAATACAGTAGAATACAGTAGAATACAGTAGAATACATGTAGAATACAGTAGGGAGGCGCCTATGGTAAAAATTAAGAAGAATACCGATGAACTTGAGGAGTATTGGAATGATCAAATTAGTTACCTAAAACGTGCAATTGATTATTTTGATGAAGGAAATGAAACTGAAGCGAGGCGAATTGCTAGCAGTCTGAGGATTTTGTTACACCACACAAAATCCTCACAAGCTTTAATCAAGCAGTTAAATCGGAATGTAATCTATCTTTCATCTAGTTTTTTATATACTCCTTCAAATTTACTTTCAACATGGACTCTTCTTGTCTTAGAGATAAAAGATAATCAGTTAACCTATAAACCAAATCTTGACTTTTATGAAAAAGGAGAGCGTTTGTTTTATTTAACGTTTGAAGATTGGTGGAATGAAATAATATTTGATGATAAACAAAATGTTTTTACAAGAAAAGATATTATACTTTTTGTCGCTAATAATGATGGTGGAGCACATGTTGACCCGGAACTAAAGGAGTCATTTGCTCTTCTTACGAAATGCAATTCTCTTGGAGTCACAAACAATTACGGAGATTCCCCGTTATCAAACCCGATTTATCAAGCGGTTCGAGTAATTGCTGAAGAATTTTTGCTAAGTGTTGCTATAAGTTTCTCAGGATTAAAAAATCGTAGGCAGTATAAAGAAAGAAAATTTGAAATGCGCTTTGTAGATAATATGCGTAGATATAAGTGGTCTACCACGGATATTAGTTGTTCTAGTGAAACGATGGAGATAGTGAATAGGCATAAATCAGAAGCAAGAAGATTGTATAGACAAGAGTTTGGTAATGGTATGGCTGTGGAGTATATTGGGAAATGATTATGATGTGTAAAGTTCGATAAGTTTTCGAATATAATAAATATGGCAAAACATACTTGTTTGGTACCTGAAGTTATCTCGAAACAAGCCATTTCCGTAATGATTTATTTGTACACTTCTCAATTACATAAGCTCAAAAACTGATTTTTGGTAATCTAATGGTAATCCATTATTTGTAGGGTTGGGTTATAAATGTTTGTATTTAATGAAAATGGGATTTGAAAACTTGGTTTAATAAGTTTTTGCAGATATTTGATTTTTGTAGTCCCAACCAGGTCTTAAGAAAGCTCGTAAAGCTAGTCAATTTAGTAAACGTTAATTATCAGCGATATATCAACGTTTCAAGGCGCTCAAGAGTTTATCTCATGGGTGCTTTTTTTGTGGTTTCTACGGGAATGGATTCTATTTATTTTTAGCGGATGCGGTATTTATCATTAATGGCTGTCTAGATATATTCTATAATTGGACTGTTAGTAATTAAAATGATATATCTGATATAGGAATATGGTTTTAGATTTATTCATCTTAACTTTCTGCATAGAATTTGCTATAATCTAGGTAGAATTTATGTCAAGGAGACTGCTGATGAAGACGAAAGAAATCATGGGAATTTTGGAAGAGATGAAATTGGGGATTTTTGCGACAGTAGATGAAGCAGGAAATCCCCACGCTCGACCTATTCATATTACTGCTGCGAATGAAGATGGTATCTTCTTTATGACTGGTTCTGAGACTCATTTTTATAGACAGTTAATAGAAGATGGTCGCGTGGCATTGTCGGCCTTGTCTGAAGAAGAGTATCTCATTCAGGTTATTCGGATTGAGGGAAAGGCAAGACTGGCAAGTCAAGAACTGCTGGACAAGGTGTTTTCGGATAATGACTATATTCAACATGTCTATAAAGACGAAGAAAGTCAAAAGACTATGAGGATTTTTCAAATTTATGAAGGAGATGGGTTTTATCATAGTCTAACTCAAGGACATCGCTACTTATTTTCTATTGGAGGCAACAACGAAGGACAAGCAAGAAGTTTATAGAGAACCGTATCTTTAATAGTCTGTGGTAAATTACTCGGTTATTTTATTCTTTTCATGGTATAATGGAATTGTAACATCGGATTTTTATCCCACAAATTAAGAAAGTTGATTGAAGTATCAGGAGAGAAGAATGAATAAGGAAACAAAGGCAATTGTATTGGCAGGAGATTATGGCTATATTCGCTACATCGAGGCAACTATTAAATCAATTTGTTATCATAATGCCAATGTAAAAATTTATCTATTTAACCAGGACATCCCTCAAGAATGGTTTATTTATATCAGAAGACGAATGCGAGAAACTGGAAGTCAGCTAATTGATGTAAAACTTATCGGTACCGGAGTGGAGCTTGGTTGGACATTGCCTAAGAATGGACCTCATATAAATTATATGACGTATGCTCGTTTCTTTATTCCGAAATTTGTTGAAGAAGACAAGGTTCTGTATCTGGATAGTGACTTAGTAGTGACGAGATCATTGGATGGATTATTTGCTAAAGATATTGAAGATTATTATCTTGCTGCTGCAAAGATTGGCTATGGTCTAGAAGAGAGGTTCAATGCAGGAGTTCTGTTGATTAATAACAGACGTTGGAAAGATGAACAAATTATGGAACGCCTGTTGGAGGTAGTAAGTCAAGAACATCAAAACTTGACAGAAGCGGATCAATCTGTCTTGAATATGGTCATTAAAGATCGTTATCTTCTGCTTGAAGATACCTACAATTTCCAAATTGGGACAGATAAATTATTAGAGCAATTTGGCTATAAATTTATTTTTGATATTCCACTTGATCCACTCCCAGCGATTATTCACTATGTTTCACCGGTAAAACCATGGTTGACATATTCAACGAGTCGTTTGAGAGAAGTTTGGTGGCGTTACTCGCAACTAGAATGGGCCGATATTTTACATCATCATTCCCAGTTGACGATTTCTGCTGAAAAGAATTTGTTGACTATTTTTGAATTTCCAAAATTGGAGCAGATCGAAAGTTTGGTGCAGTTATTGCCACATTGTAACTTTCACATTATGGCGTTTACAGACATCGTTCCAGAATTGAAGCGATTAGCAAGCTATGAAAATGTTAAGCTCTATCCACATGTTATGCACTATACAGCGGATCGTTGGATTGATAACTGCGATATGTATTTGGATATTAATCATGGTTCAAAATTTAGGGATATTTTGCAAATGCTTGTAGATCGAAATAAACCTCTATTGACATTCACTGCGACAAAAACAGATGGTTTTGAAGAAGCTGTTTTTGATACGGCAGAAGAAATGGCAGAATTCATAATGAAAAATTAAGAGAACAGGTTGCAAAACCTACTCTCTTTTTTTATGGTCAAATAAATTGGTTTTAGATATTTCTTGTGCTATAATATTGAAAAATTTTTGAAAAGAGAGGGTTTATGACAAAATTTGCTTTATTATGTTATAGTACTGGAAATATTGGTGATGAAATACAGTCGGTTGCAGCCGAGCGTTTTCTACCACAGGTAGACTACTATCTGAATCGTGATTATCTTCATGATTTTATTGCCGACTCTACTGACGAAGAGATAAAGCTAATTATGAATGGTTGGTACAGTCATCATCCACAAAATTTTCCTTTGAAACATCCTCAGATTCATCCTCTGTTGATTTCTATGTATATTGATGGTCCGGTTCAGCCTATTTTTTCTTCGAAAGAAAATGTGGAGTTCTTCCGAAAATTTGGTCCGGTAGGAGCGAGAAGTTATGGGACTAAGGAGTTTTTTGAAAAAATAGGAGTCGAAACTTACTGGTCGGGTTGTTTAACATTGACTCTTCAACGTGAGAAGGATGTTCCGAAACAAGACTTTATATTGGCTGTAGATGTATCGAACGAAGTTTACGAAAAAATGAAGTCGGAGTCAAAATTGCCAGTAGTACGATTGATGGTAGACGTAGCGCATATCTATATGTCCACAGAACGTCGTATGAAATTGGCGAAGTATTATTTATATTTATATCAGTCGGCAAGATTGGTTGTTACAACTCGTTTGCATGGAACGCTTCCTAGTTTAGCATTGGGAACACCTGTATTAAATATTTCTTTACCTGGCTATGAAGAAGGTCGCTTTAGCGGTCTCAGAGAATTAGTGCATTCTATGACAGAGGAAGAATTTTTAGCTGGAGCTTATGATGTCAATCGTCCGAAAGAAAATCCTGATACTTTTCTGCCAATCAGAGAATCGTTGATAAGGATATGTCGAGAGTATACAGGCTTTTGTTCGGGACAGGGGTATTTAAACGGACAACCAGTAGTTGATTTTTTAAGTGACCCGGATTTGATACAATCATTTGCGACAGGTTTGTGGTCTGCTCATCTAGAACACGGAATTTATCGCTAAGGGGATATCCTCCTTTTTCTATGAACGTTGCAAATATTTGTTGGGCATGCTATGATAGTTAGTAATAGAATAAAAATTTAGGGGAGCGTTCATGGAAAAAGTCAGTGTAATCGTACCTGTTTACAATGGAGAGAAACATCTGAGACAGTGTGTAGAGTCAATTATGGCTCAAGATTATAAAAATTTAGAGATATTATTGATAAATGATGGTTCCAAAGATGGTTCTGCGCTTATTTGTGAACAGTTAAAGCATCAGGATAGTCGAGTGAGGGTTATTCATAAGCGACAAAATGAAGGTCTCGGTGCTGCTAGAAATACATCGATTGATGTTGCCACAGGAGAGTACATCGTGTTTGTGGATGCAGATGACTGGATAGATCCAAATCATGTTAGCGACCTATATGACTTGATGCAACGGACAGGTAGCGATGTGGCTATTTCAAATTTCACCCAATACTATGAGGATACTGGACGTTATAACCTTCATATTGGACCAGAAGATTATTATGAGGCAGTATATAGCCCAGAGGAATGGTTTAACTATCAATACGGAGTTGGTCATAATATCAGTCTTTGCTTCACTGTTCCGTGGTCAAAAATGTATAGAAAATCCTTGTTTGAATACATATTGTATCCGACAGATGGTTTTGGTGAAGATGATCGTACAACCTGGAAAACCTATCTCGCTGCCAATAAAATTGCATACATGCATCGCTCAAGTCTAATTTATCGTGTCAATGAAGGTTCTATGACACAAACTGCGGATCAAGCCACAATTTTTTCAACGGTACCTGTTGCAGAACGCTTGGAAGTTTTGGGGCTTCTTGGTTTTGATTTATCCAAAGAAATTGCGGCTTTTAAGTGGAGATCTCAGTTAAATCGCGATAGTAAATTGCGAAGAGGTGATGTAGTAGCCTATAAAAACTTAGAGTATCGAATCCGACTATTAGAAAAATATGGTAAAAAATAATGCGTGTATATATTACAAATTTGAATGGACATGCGGCTTCTAGTACCGCACAAATCTGTCAGAATATGGTCACAGATATTGCGACATCGCTAGGCTATCGTGAAATGGGCATCCATGCTTATCGTATGGATGCAGATACACCAGAGGAACTGAGTAAGCGCTTGGATGGGATAGTCGCAGGACTTAGACACGGGGATGTGGTTATTTTTCAAACGCCGACTTGGAATACAACGGCTTTTGACGAAAAGATAATGGCCAAATTACGTGCATATCAGATTAAAATAGTCATCTTCATTCATGATGTTGTTCCGTTGATGTTTGCTGGAAATTACTATTTGATGGACCGTACAATTGCATATTATAATCAAGCGGATGTTGTAGTAGCTCCGAGCCAACAAATGATTGATAATTTAAGACGTCATGGTCTAACTGTAGAAAAAACAATTGTACAGGGAATGTGGGACCATCCAACCAATGTTCCGCAGTTACCAGCAATTTTCAAAAAAGAAATCCATTTTCCAGGGTCTCCAGATAGATTTAGTTTTGTGAAATCTTGGGAGTACGACGTTCAATTGAACTTGTATGCACGTCAGGAAGTAGAGTTGCCTGCGAATGTGAAGCATTTTACCTATCGACCAGATGAGCAATTGTTGATTGAAATGTCAGAAGGTGGATTTGGGCTGGTTTGGATGGATGATCACGATAAAGAGTATCAAAAATTATACTGTCCGTATAAATTAGGTGCGTTTGTTGCTGCAGGGATTCCTGTTATTGTTCAGCGTGGTTTAGCCAATCAAGAAATTGTAGAAAAAAATGGCTTGGGTATGGTTGTAGATAGTCTAGAGGAAGCTGTTGCTCGAATCGAGACTATGTCTGTCGAAGAATATCAAGGAATGGTAGCGAAGGTCCGCTCATTTAGCTCTTTGGTTCGACAAGGCTTCTTTACAAGAAAATTGTTGACAGAAGCGGTGTTTGAAGCGGTATGTAAGTAGGGTATTATGAAAAAATTAGAAGATATTCGGGTGTTGCCCATTTTAGAAAGCCTTGAGTTTATTCAAGAAAATAATGCTTCAGTTGTCCGATTCGGTGATGGTGAAATCGATCTAATTCTAGGGCATAGCATTCCTTATCAGGCTTATGATAAAGAACTGGCTGGAGCATTGAAAGCAATTTTACAGATGCCTAGTAATGAACAGCTGTTGGTGTGCCTACCAGATGTTTTTCAGAATCTTGAGCGCTACAATAGCAATGCTCGTTATTTCTGGAGTAAGCATTTTGAACAGTACCATGCTTTTTACGAAGAAGAATGCCAATCAGAGTGGTATGGTTCGACGTTCCTGTCTCGGCCTTATATTGATCTAGTTGATAAGAGTCACTCTGATAGGTATTTTGCGGCAATCAAAAAATTATGGTCAGGTCGTGATATTCTAATTGTTGAAGGAGAAACATCACGTTCTGGTATGGGAAATGATTTGTTTGAGCAAGCCAATTCTGTTTCACGGATTATTTGCCCGTCAAAAAATGCCTTCTCATCGTATGATCGAATCATTTCCTCTATATTACGTCATGCTGAGGGACGGTTGGTCATCTTGATGTTGGGACCGACTGCTAAACTGCTTTCTTATGATTTGACAAAGCGTGGTTATCAAGCGATAGATTTAGGTCATATTGATTCAGAATATGAATGGTTCCAGATGAAGGCGGAGTCTAAAGTCAAATTGGAACACAAACATACAGCTGAGTTTAATTATGATGAAAATATTGCGGAAGTAGTCGATGAGGAGTATATCAATCAAGTTGTGGAATGGGTTGATGTCCCAGCTAAGTCGTTGATTCATAAAGAGGAGGAAGTAATGGATCAAAGTTTAATCAGCGTGATTGTACCGGTATATAATGTAAAACCATATTTGGCACGTTGTCTCGATTCGCTTCTGAAGCAAACACATACCAATTTTGAACTTCTGTTGGTGAATGATGGCTCGAAGGATGGTTCGGCTTTTATTTTAGAGGAATATGCTAAGAAAGATAGCCGTATTCGTGTGATACATCAAGAGAATATGGGGGTATCTGCTGCTAGGAATCGTGCGATTGATGAAGCAAAAGGCTCTTATATCACCTTTATTGATTCGGATGATTTTGTAGAGGATTTTTACTTAGAGCATCTCTATCAGGCAGCGGTTTCATCGGGTTCTGATATTGCAGCGACAAACTTTTCTTCATTTAATGAAGAAAGACAGAGTTTTCTTTTTTATCATACAAAAGAATCCTACTTCCAGAAAGTGTACTCGGTGCAAGAATGGATGGACTTGGAAGGTGATATGAAAAATAATATGCATCTGGCATTCACTTTTTCACCTTTGAAGTTATTTAAGAGAGAGTTATTTGGGGATATTCGTTATCCTGTGGGTCGTCTGCGTGAAGATGATGCAACAATTTATAAGTTATACTTGAAAGCTAATCAAATTCATTTTACTAATGAAGGAACCTATTATTATTCTCAGCGTGCGGAGGGATTGTCTAGAACAGCTATGCATGATGATATAGCAACAATGGTTTCCAATGCGGAGGAGCGGATTTCTTTGATGGTTGCGCTTGGTTACAATCCGACCGCACAGATTACATCCTATGTTGAACGTTTGAAAAAATGTCGTGGTGATGCCCTCTATGCAGGTCAAGTTAATCTCTATCGTACAATCTGTTCAAAAATTGATTTGTATGAAGGTTATCAAAAGAGGGAGGGCTAGATGGAAAAAGTTTCTGTCATTGTTCCTGTGTATAATGCGGGGCCCTATTTGCGACAGTGTATAGATAGCATTCTTTCGCAAACCTATTCAAATTTTGAATTGATTTTAGTGAACGATGGTTCAACAGATGCGAGTGCAGAAGTTTGTGAAGCTTATCGACAGGCAGATGGTCGTGTGCGACTTATCCACAAAAAACTTGGTGGTGGAGGAGTAGGAGCAGCACGTAATTCGGCCCTTCCATTAATCACGGGTGATTTTGTTCTTTTTGTTGATAATGACGATTGGTTAGAACCGAACCATATAGAAGTGTTGTACCAAGCGTTGAAGGAGACGGAATCGGATATTGCTGTAGTTAATTTTACGCAATTTATGGAAGAGAGAGGGAGTTTTGCTTTTCATGTAACAGAAAAGGACTATTTTCGAGAGGTTTATACTCCTCAAGAATGGTTTGCTAGAGAATATGATGGGCGATTTTCCTTTAGTCAGTGTTTTACAGTTCCATGGTGTAAATTATATAAGGCGTCCTTGTTTGAGAATATTAGCTATCCTGAAGGTGAAAAAGTTGAGGATGACTATACGACCTGGAAGCTATATTTGATGGCTGATCGGATTGTATTTACCAATACTGCGTTGTATTATCATCGTAAGCGCGAGACTAGTGTGACTAAAACAGTAGAGACGACTTATGTTTTTCCGTTAAAAAGTATCGAAGAGAGAATAACTATTTTGAGTCTGATTGGTTTTGATATAGCCGCAGAGTTGAGAGCTTATCGGTGGAGATTGGATCTTCACAGGGATAGTTTTTTGGCGTCGGGTCATATGCAAGAATATCAAAAATGCCTACAAAAAATAGCCATTCTAAATAAGTATTATAACAAAAACAATATATAGATATAAAGCTGTGTTCAAGGAAAACACAGCTTTATATGTTTATAAAAATAAACTAGAATTGAACAAAGTAGATGAAAACGCTGTAAAACAGGGATTTTTTTGTTTTCATATCTCCTAGTCAGTCAGCGAATCCCTTTCCGAATCAATCTCTGAATCTATCTCCGAGTCAGAATCAACTCCGTCTCGTCACTCTCAAACTCCGCGTAAACAAGATGTGCTGCCAAATACTGGTGAATAATCATCAGCTTGGACAGGAATCCTTGGGGCAGGTCTTCTTCTTGGTAGCTTCTATAAACGTCGGAAGAAAGAAAATGGAGAAACTGAATAAATGTATCTAACTAGAGTTCGTATACTAGTAGTAAAAATAATAATAAAGGGAACGGTGTTGTTCCCTTTTATTATTGCGATCAATCTTATAAATAAGAGACATACAATTCATGGTAGTTGAATAGTGAGAGGGAAGTGATGGATTAAAAGTAGGGGCTTTCTTTTGATTGACTGCTGGAGTGTTAGTCATACGAAAAGAGTTGTGTTTTTACTGGTGTTAAGAGAAAACTATATTTTTTCTCGGTCTTATTTATAAAAATGTACAAACAAATATATATTTATTACCTAATTATCTGTAAAATGAATTCGATTATATTGAATAATTTGATAAAGTTTTGCGAGGATGTTACGTGTGTATTGCACTTAAAAAACAATAAAAAAATTGCTAAATTAACAAAGGTATATTTATAAGTTAATATATAAACATATGTATGTTTGTTTAAGAAAATACGATGATTTGTCTAAATGAAAAGACTGATTGAGGTTCTCTATATGCCTGAAAACGCTGTAAAATGGCAATTATTTTATTATTTATACAAATGTATTAAAAAACGAATGTTCTGAGCATAAAGAGTTGACAACCTTTGTTGTTTTAGGTAGAATATCGTATAAACCTCCAAAAAAATATATTTATAAATATGTTTTTGCGAGAAAATTATATATCAATATACAAGTTATGAGGTATTTATGGAAAGAAAAAACGGAAAGCGGTATACTGAGGTCTCGCGTAAAAGCCGAGTGAAAATGCACAAGTCTGGGAAGCATTGGGTACGTACAGTTATGTCACAGATTGGGCTTATTCAATTGGGGAAACGTAGCGCTTCTGAAAGTCCAAAAATAAAATTAACTTCTGCAAGTCAGCAAGAGTCTGCTGCGAAGATGTTGCGTGGATTGGTAGCTGCAAGTGCTGTGGTCGGTGGAGGACTTACTGCAGAGCAAGTTCTTGCCGAAGATACGGTAATTGCTACTGAAGTAACCACATCAGTGTTGGCTAACGAAGACACTATTAGCATGAGTGATGCTGGTACGGAATCAGATACATCTTCACAATCAGTAAGTGAATCCGAGTCGACAAGTCATTCAGAGTCAATCAGTGACTCTGAATCTATTAGTAGTTCGGAATCTGATAGCATATCAGCTTCGACAAGTGAGTCAATATCAGAAAGTGAATCGATTTCATTTAGTGAATCTACTTCTTCAAGTGAGTCGACAATTGCTTCAGAAAATAGTCAGTCTTCATCTACGACATCAGAGCTATCAGAGAGTTCAACTGCAGAGTCGACAACTTCAGAAGAAACTCCTCAACAAGTCTTGGACCAAGTGGTGTCGGAAGCAGAAATTCTTATTCGGATTGCCGAGTCGAAACTAGAGGCTGCTCCAGATAGTGATTTAGCAGTTGCTGTAGCTGTTTCCCGAACAAATTTAGAAACAGCGAAACAATTGTTGGGGAATTCGAATGCGACGACAACAGATATTCAGACGATTACTTCTGCCCTTCAAAATAGTTCTCAATTGTTAGGGTTAGAGTTGCTGAAAAACGAAGAAGATGGTATCATTACATATGCATTAGATACATCAACTACAGTTACTCTCAAAGTAGGCACAGGTCAGGGAGTTCTTTTTGCTACTACTTCAGTTGCAAATCCAGCCATGACAGATGCAAATGGTGCAAAAATTTCAGATCCGACGAATACAACGATCTTTACACCGTCTTCGGAAGCGGAGCGTTTTACTTTTAATTATTCTAAACTCAATTGGTTTGCGGATCAGTTGACTGATACTACCGTTAAGGAAAATTATTACTTCCGCTATTCACTAGACTATGATTCATCTACTTCAACAACGTATGTAGAATTGGTTAATAAGTCTACGAATACAGTTGTAGAAAGTCATACGTTGGATAAGGGGCAACAGGCGACTTTTACTTATTTCCAAAACTATTCAGGAGCCAATAATCTTCCGCTAGTTGTATCGTATGGAGATAGCACGGCATCTTCTACAACAGCAGGGGAATTGCAGGTTCTCTATAATGGTGGTACGGTAACGAACACGCTGGTTCCAACCTATCAACTATATACAACTTATTATAAAACAACAGATGGGACGACTATTGCGACCTACACGATGATGGGGATTGGTGGGCAAATGGCAACTCCATCAGGTGTTCGGACGTTTACAGGATATGATTATGCAAGTAAAACCGGTGGAGAAACTGTAAGGTTATATTCTGTCGGAACGCTCTACAATGATGGTGCGATTGCTTCCTCGTATATCAAGCGTTTAGCAGAAGTTGTTAGTGATGATGGGGATGTAATTAAATCAATTTGGTTAAAGGATCCGACCTATACAGGTACGGTTGACTACAACTCGGCAGATACAACAGGTTTTATCAAAGTGATGGAGACCTCAGTAATGTCTCCGGGTACCTATAATACAAGTTTGGTTGTACCTACTAATAGCATTATCAACGCTACTGAGTCTGCGCAGATTACAGCGAATGCTCAAGCGGGTAAACGTGATAACGATATCTTTGTCACTGTCTATGAAGATAATTATCTTTCGATTCGTATAGGTTTTGATGGCTATACTAAGGCTGCTTCGGGTTACAGTTATGCATCAAGTATTCTGGTTCAAACTATTCTCAAAACAACTCATCCAGATTATAATCCGAATTTTACTACAGTTAATCCGAACACTAAAGGAGTAACTGCAAACCTATATAATGGACTAACTTCTAATACGGTAAATGAAACGACATACTACTATACGATTGATACTTCTGAATCAATTTCGATTTCTAATTCGGTTTCGGCGTCAGAATCGGTATCTAGTTCTGAGTCAACGTCCAAGTCGGAGTCAGTATCACAGTCGATTTCTAACTCAGTGTCAGAATCAGTACATGAATCTGTATCTGAATCGATTTCGGAGTCAGTTAGTGAATCCCTTTCTGAATCGGTATCGGAGTCAGTTAGCGAGTCTGTATCTGAATCCGTCTCAGAATCTATCTCAGAGTCAGTCAGCGAATCAATTTCAGAATCTGTATCTGAGTCCATCTCAGAGTCGGTAAGCGAGTCGATTTCCGAATCTGTCTCAGAATCCATCTCAGAGTCAGTCAGCGAATCAATTTCAGAATCTGTATCTGAGTCCATCTCAGAGTCGGTCAGCGAGTCAATCTCTGAATCTACATCTGAGTCTATCTCCGAGTCAGTCAGCGAGTCGATTTCTGAATCTACATCAGAGTCCATCTCCGAGTCGGTAAGTGAGTCTATTTCAGAATCCGTCTCTGAATCGGTCAGCGAATCGATTTCAGAATCCGTATCTGAGTCCATCTCCGAGTCAGTTAGTGAATCCCTTTCAGAATCCATCTCCGAGTCAGTCAGCGAGTCGATTTCAGAATCAGTTTCTGAGTCTATCTCCGAGTCAGTCAGCGAATCGATTTCCGAATCAGTCTCTGAATCCATCTCAGAGTCAGTCAGCGAATCGATTTCCGAATCAGTATCAGAATCTATCTCAGAGTCAGTTAGCGAGTCGATTTCAGAATCCACATCTGAATCTATTTCAGAGTCAGTGAGTGAATCCGTCTCCGAGTCGGTAAGCGAATCGGTATCTGAATCCATCTCCGAGTCAGTCAGCGAGTCGATTTCCGAATCTGTATCAGAATCTATCTCAGAGTCAGTAAGTGAGTCCCTTTCTGAATCCGTCTCAGAATCCATCTCCGAGTCAGTTAGCGAGTCAATTTCAGAATCCGTCTCTGAGTCCATCTCCGAGTCAGTCAGCGAGTCAATTTCCGAATCCGTCTCAGAATCCATCTCCGAGTCAGTATCGGAATCAATTTCAGAATCCGTCTCCGAATCTATCTCTGAATCGGTAAGTGAATCAATTTCAGAATCGGTATCTGAATCTATCTCAGAGTCAGTAAGTGAATCGATTTCAGAATCTACATCTGAGTCCATTTCAGAATCAGTCAGCGAGTCTATCTCTGAGTCAGTGAGCGAATCTATTTCGGAATCTACATCTGAATCTATCTCCGAGTCAGTCAGCGAATCGATTTCCGAATCAGTCTCTGAATCCATCTCCGAGTCAGTATCAGAATCTATTTCGGAATCTACATCTGAGTCCATTTCAGAATCAGTCAGCGAATCGATTTCCGAATCCGTCTCAGAATCAATTTCTGAGTCTACATCAGAATCCATCTCCGAGTCAGTGAGTGAATCCATTTCGGAATCTACATCTGAATCGGTCAGCGAATCGATTTCCGAATCTGTCTCTGAGTCAATTTCCGAGTCAGTCTCAGAATCCATCTCAGAGTCAGTAAGTGAATCTATCTCAGAATCGGTCAGCGAGTCAATTTCAGAATCCGTATCTGAATCGATCTCAGAGTCGGTCAGCGAGTCAATTTCTGAATCTGTCTCTGAATCCCTTTCAGAATCAGTTTCTGAATCTATCTCTGAATCGGTCAGCGAGTCGATTTCCGAATCCGTCTCTGAGTCTATCTCAGAGTCAGTCAGCGAATCTATTTCGGAATCTGTATCTGAGTCCCTTTCAGAATCAGTTAGCGAGTCCCTTTCAGAATCTGTATCAGAATCCATCTCAGAGTCGGTCAGCGAATCTCTTTCGGAATCTACATCTGAGTCCCTTTCCGAGTCAGTAAGTGAGTCGATTTCTGAATCAGTATCTGAGTCCATCTCCGAGTCAGTGAGCGAATCCATCTCAGAATCAGTTAGCGAGTCAATTTCCGAATCTGTATCAGAATCTATCTCTGAATCCGTATCTGAGTCCATCTCCGAGTCAGTAAGTGAGTCCCTTTCAGAATCGGTATCAGAATCCATTTCAGAGTCGGTTAGTGAGTCGATTTCTGAATCCGTATCTGAGTCCATCTCAGAGTCAGTTAGCGAATCCCTTTCAGAATCTGTATCTGAGTCCATCTCAGAGTCAGTCAGCGAGTCGATTTCTGAATCTACATCTGAGTCTATCTCCGAGTCAGTCAGCGAGTCGATTTCAGAATCCATCTCAGAATCAGTCAGCGAATCTCTTTCAGAATCGGTAAGTGAATCGATTTCAGAATCAGTCAGCGAATCTATCTCCGAGTCAGTAAGTGAATCACTTTCAGAATCCGTATCAGAATCCATCTCCGAGTCTACATCAGAGTCAATTTCCGAGTCAGTCTCAGAATCCATCTCCGAGTCAGTTAGCGAGTCCCTTTCTGAATCCGTCTCAGAATCCATCTCAGAATCAGTCAGCGAATCTATTTCAGAATCTGTATCTGAGTCTATCTCCGAGTCAGTGAGTGAATCAATTTCTGAGTCTACATCAGAATCTATCTCAGAATCGGTAAGCGAATCCATTTCAGAATCGGTATCTGAATCTATCTCCGAGTCAGTAAGCGAATCCATTTCAGAATCCGTATCTGAGTCCATCTCCGAGTCAGTGAGTGAATCAATTTCTGAGTCTACATCAGAATCTATCTCAGAATCGGTAAGCGAGTCCATTTCAGAATCGGTATCTGAATCTATCTCCGAGTCAGTAAGCGAATCACTTTCAGAATCCGTATCTGAGTCCATCTCTGAGTCAGTAAGTGAATCTCTTTCAGAATCCGTCTCTGAATCAATTTCCGAGTCAGTAAGTGAGTCCCTTTCAGAATCCGTATCTGAGTCTATCTCTGAGTCAGTGAGCGAATCTATTTCGGAATCTACATCTGAATCTATCTCCGAGTCAGTCAGCGAATCGATTTCCGAATCTGTCTCTGAGTCCATCTCCGAGTCGGTCAGCGAGTCGATTTCCGAATCAGTCTCAGAATCCATCTCAGAGTCAGTGAGTGAATCCATTTCGGAATCTACATCTGAATCTATCTCAGAATCAGTCAGCGAATCTATTTCGGAATCTGTATCTGAGTCAATTTCAGAATCAGTTAGCGAGTCCCTTTCAGAATCAGTCTCAGAATCCATCTCAGAGTCGGTCAGCGAATCTATTTCGGAATCTACATCTGAGTCCCTTTCCGAGTCAGTCTCAGAATCTGTATCTGAGTCAATTTCCGAGTCAGTCTCAGAATCTATCTCTGAGTCAGTGAGTGAATCTATCTCAGAGTCAGTAAGTGAATCGATTTCAGAATCTGTATCTGAGTCCATCTCCGAGTCGGTCAGCGAATCGATTTCAGAATCCGTATCTGAATCTACATCTGAATCAATTTCCGAATCCGTCTCTGAGTCCATCTCCGAGTCGGTCAGCGAGTCGATTTCAGAATCAGTTTCTGAGTCCCTTTCCGAGTCAGTCAGCGAGTCGATTTCAGAATCCGTATCTGAATCCATCTCCGAGTCAGTCAGCGAGTCAATTTCCGAGTCAGTTAGCGAATCAATTTCCGAGTCAGTAAGTGAATCCATTTCGGAATCTACATCTGAATCTATCTCTGAATCAGTGAGCGAGTCCCTTTCAGAATCGGTATCTGAATCGATCTCAGAGTCAGTAAGTGAGTCCATTTCAGAATCCGTATCTGAGTCTATCTCCGAGTCAGTGAGCGAGTCTATTTCAGAATCCACATCTGAATCTATCTCTGAATCCGTATCAGAGTCCATCTCCGAGTCAGTCTCAGAATCTATCTCTGAATCCGTATCAGAGTCCATCTCCGAGTCAGTCTCAGAATCTATCTCTGAATCCGTATCTGAATCAATTTCCGAGTCGGTCAGCGAATCTATTTCGGAATCCGTCTCTGAATCGATTTCCGAGTCAGTGAGTGAATCCATTTCAGAATCCGTCTCTGAGTCCATCTCCGAGTCAGTAAGCGAATCGCTTTCAGAATCCGTATCTGAGTCTATCTCCGAGTCGGTCAGCGAATCCATTTCGGAATCTACATCTGAGTCAATTTCCGAGTCAGTCTCAGAATCTATCTCTGAATCCGTATCTGAGTCTATCTCCGAGTCAGTAAGCGAATCGATTTCAGAATCTGTCTCTGAATCTATTTCAGAATCCGTATCTGAGTCTATCTCCGAGTCGATCAGCGAATCCATTTCGGAATCTACATCTGAGTCAATTTCCGAGTCAGTCTCAGAATCTATCTCTGAATCCGTATCTGAATCCATCTCCGAGTCAGTCAGCGAGTCGATTTCTGAATCTACATCTGAATCGATTTCAGAGTCTACATCTGAGTCAATTTCTGAGTCAGTAAGTGAGTCTATTTCAGAATCCGTCTCTGAGTCTATCTCCGAGTCAGTCAGCGAGTCTCTTTCTGAATCCGTCTCTGAGTCAATTTCCGAGTCGGTAAGCGAGTCTATCTCCGAGTCAGTTAGCGAATCTATTTCGGAATCTACATCTGAGTCAATTTCAGAATCAGTTAGCGAGTCTATCTCCGAGTCAGTCAGCGAGTCGATTTCAGAATCCACATCTGAATCCACATCTGAATCCATTTCAGAGTCAGTTAGCGAGTCTATCTCCGAGTCGGTAAGCGAGTCAATTTCCGAATCCGTCTCAGAATCTATCTCAGAATCAGTAAGCGAATCAATTTCGGAATCAGTCTCTGAATCCATCTCTGAATCCATCTCAGAGTCAGTCAGCGAATCAATTTCAGAATCCGTATCAGAATCTATCTCTGAATCGGTAAGCGAATCAATTTCAGAATCCGTATCTGAGTCAATCTCAGAGTCAGTCAGCGAATCAATTTCAGAATCCGTATCAGAATCTATCTCCGAGTCAGTTAGCGAATCTATTTCTGAATCTACATCTGAGTCAATTTCAGAATCAGTCAGCGAGTCTATCTCAGAGTCAGTTAGCGAATCTATTTCTGAATCTACATCTGAGTCAATTTCAGAATCAGTCAGCGAGTCTATCTCAGAGTCAGTTAGCGAATCTATTTCTGAATCTACATCTGAGTCAATTTCAGAATCAGTTAGCGAGTCTATCTCAGAGTCAGTGAGCGAATCTATTTCTGAATCTACATCTGAGTCCATTTCCGAGTCAGTCTCAGAATCTATCTCAGAATCGGTCAGCGAGTCTCTTTCTGAATCCGTCTCTGAGTCTATCTCCGAGTCAGTCAGCGAGTCTCTTTCTGAATCCGTCTCTGAGTCTATCTCCGAGTCGGTAAGCGAGTCAATTTCCGAATCCGTCTCAGAATCTATCTCAGAATCGGTAAGCGAGTCACTTTCAGAATCCGTATCTGAATCCCTTTCCGAGTCAGTCAGCGAATCAATTTCAGAATCCGTATCAGAGTCTATCTCCGAGTCGGTCAGCGAATCGATTTCCGAATCCGTATCTGAATCTATCTCAGAGTCGGTTAGCGAATCAATTTCCGAATCTGTCTCTGAGTCTATCTCCGAGTCAGTAAGCGAATCGATTTCCGAATCCGTATCTGAATCTATTTCAGAGTCAGAATCAACCCCGTCTCGTCAATCTCAAACTCCGCGTAGACAAGGTGCGTTGCCAAATACTGGTGAACAATCATCAGCTTGGGCAGGAATCCTTGGGGCAGGTCTCCTTCTTGGTGGTTTGTATAAACGCCGTAAAAAAGAAGAGGAAGATGTCGAGGAAAATAGTAATTGACGACAGTGATATTTTCGAAGCTATTTATTTGAATAGCTTCGATTTATCATGTATTGTGAGAAGTGTATTCTCACAATACATGATAGAAAGAGGGTATAAAATGTTTGCATCAATGAAGAAAAAAATCCAAAGTTCATTAATTTTAAAAAGGATACTTTGGTCAGTTGGTATAATTTTTGTCTATATGTTAGGGAAATATATTCCTATTGGGACGTTGCCAGTTTATTCTGAAATAGGTGCTGGTGGGTATGATTTAACGAGTTCTCTAGATACTTTAGCGATGGTATCTGGAGGGAATTTTTCTATGCAGAATCTATTTTCATTGGGTTTAAGTCCTTGGATGACCAGTATGATTCTGTGGCGTTTTTTGAGCTTGTTTAAAGTGGTGAAAGTGGCAACGAAGCGACAAACTCAGTTATGGCAGATGTCACTGATGTTTATAATTGCTTTTATTCAAGCATACGGGTATAGTGGAGTTAGTGATTATTTCGAAATTCCAGCATTAGGACCACAGAGTAAAGTACTTTTGAGAATCAGTTCAATTGTTATCCTGATAGCAGGGAGCTATGTTCTTGCATGGCTTGCGGCTGTCAACGCTAGAAAAGGCGTTGGTGGACCATCAGTCATCATTATTTCGAATATGACCTTAACATTTTTAGTAAATATTGCTAGATTGGTATCTGAGAATCGCTTTGATATTTGGATTTGGTTGCTGATTACTCTGTTTGTCCTAGGTGGGGCATCAATTCTTATTTGGATCACGATTAGAGTCTTTAGAGCAGAATATCGAATCCCTATTCGAAGAATAACAATCGTTAGTTCCTTTGCAGAGGAGACGTACATCCCTCTCAAATTAACCCCAGCAGGTGGGATGCCGTTTATGTATGCGATGACCTTGATGACTCTACCTCCGTTATTTATTTCCATATTGCTCGGATTTTTCCCAGATAATGAAGCACTACAGTATCTTTCACAACATTTCTCGATGTCACAGCTAGTAGGAATAATTTTCTATCTTATTCTGTTATTTATTCTGGCAATTGGCTTTGCGTTCTTTAATTTGGATCCGGGAGAAATTGCTGAAGGAATGCAAAAAGGTGGGGATTATATTGAAGGAGTTCGTCCAGGAGAAGCTACTAAGAAATACATCGGATCGTATTTGTGGAAATTGGCAATTATAGGTGCAATTTATACAAGTTTAATGGGTGGTATTCCCATGTTGATTATTTGGAGCCAATCAGGGCAGATAAGTTTTGCTATTCTTATACAAAACATCTATATTATGACCACTCTGATGTTAGGGATTGTAGAGCAAATAAGTGTAATGCAAACTTGGAAACAGTACGATGACTTGATTTAAAGGAGAAAAAATGTATTATTTTATTCCGTCATGGTATAACGGAAATCGTAAGTGGTTTGTTGAAACGCCACTATGGTTCCGTGTATTTGAGCGTATGAGCTTTGATGATACAATCAACCAAATTCAGATGTTTCAAGCTGCTCATGAAGAAGCTGCGCTTATTTTGACATGCTACCACCCGCAACTTCGCTATTATTTACATAAACAAGGCTTATTAGATGTGAATTATTGGTCATTTTTTGATGATATTCAAAATATTCAAAGAAAGGAAACGAAGACAATTCCTTTTAAAGAATTAGGATGGCCTGAAGGAACTAGATTTATCTATTCCCCATTTATGGTATTGGCATATGTTGATAACGAAAAGATTGCTGATATTCATTTTGCCGAAAATGGTAATCTACACTTTGTTATTTTTTACGAAGAAAATAAAGAAGCTAGACGCTATTACTTTGACGATAGAGGATTTTTATCTAGCATTCAATATTCAAAAGATGGTGTTCCTAGTTATCAAGATTACTTAAATGAATTTGGTGTATGGCAGGTTCGAGAACATCTAACTCGAAAGCATAGTGTGATTGAAATCAATCCATCGGCCGATCAAATCTTCCATAAATTAGAGTATGATGCCTGGGAGGAATTGTTTAAAGAACGTGTACAATTACTGAAATCTGAGTGGATGAAACCAGATGACTTTTTGGTGGTAGCTAGTGATTTACGTCATAATGATCTTATCTTTAATAATTTTAGCGAGTATCGAAAGGTATTTTCTCTCTTTGGCGATCGTTTTGATGTAAAAAATACTGAGGCGCTAAAGCTGGTTGTTGAGGCTGCAAGTTTAGTAATTATTGATACTGAGGCAGCAGAACGGCAGCTTTTGGCAGAAATCGAACAACACCACTTACCACATCGTTTTATTAATCGCGTTACTCCATTTGATACTCGTCTTCGCTTAGGGCGTAGCCAGACAATTAAAGAACTAATTATCTATTTCTTAATTGATGGTATAGATCAAACCCGTTATCGTCTAGCTTTAGATGAAATTTTAGGAACAATGATGGAGAATCCACTGATAGAACTTCATTTAATAAGTTATGAGAACGGTAGAAAAAAAGAGCAGGTAACAGAAGAAGTCTTGCAGATTATTAATGAAAATTATTCATTAGAACGATTCACTGATTTGGTGGAAAATGAAAGCGAGAACTTACTGGAAGAAGATGAGGAAATAGAGTTAACTGCTATCCAGTTCAAACATTTTACAAATGAAAATCAGATTATAAAAGAATTGGATACAGCAAGATTAGTGATTGATTTGAGTGAAAAACCTCACATATATACTCAAATTGCAAGCATTAGTGCTGGTTTGCCTCAAATTAATATGATAAAAACTGAGTATGTGACCCATTCAGAAAACGGTTGGATTGTTGATGAGGTTTCAGGGATTTCGGAAGCTATTCGTTATTATTTTGACGGCTTGAGCAATTGGAATAACTCGCTTATTTATACAGTTCAAAAAATGGGTGATTATACTAGTGGAAAAATCATAGCCCATTGGAAAGAATTATTGGAAAGTAAAAATGAAACTATTGCAGATAGGGGATGAGAACTGGGCGAAAGACCTAGAACTTCCCGAACAAATAGAGTGGTTATACACACCAAGTGATAAACTACAAGATTACTTAGAGGGATTAAAAGCTGCTGAAATTGCTAAGATACCCGAGGAAAGACTAGCTGAAATGGAAGAACCTCCAAAAGTTCATATTCATTTTTCAGGTGTGGTAGTTACTTCGGATATTGCGGAAGAAGTACTGGAGCAACTTACCTCTAATGTTGATGCTTACTCTCTATTTAAGGATAAGGGAGTCACGATTTTCGATCAGCGAGTAGATGGAATGTGTCGACGAGCGGTAATGAGGGAACTACCTATTGAGGAATCACATTACGACACCATACTTTATCTATATCGGAATTTATTTGGTGGGCAATATGGTGCAAAATTAAAGATTCCTGAAATTGATGTAAATCCACACTTTAAAGGACAAGTATCATACGATGGAAATGTTGGTGTGAATTTTGAAGGCGACTTTGGTAAAGACTTTACAACACTATATACATTTCGGTATAATCTGCCTGTTTTCTCTATGTCATTGGAACTTTGGCCAGAATTCATAAAAGAAGGCGACTGTCAACTCCGAATGGAGATTGTTTGCCTTCGCAAGGGATCGCTTGGCGATGTGTATAAAACTCTGATTATTGACGAATGTGACTTAAAAGAGCCATATATTTTAAGGACAGATGAGGAAGTTGGCCATTATTCTATTTCATTTAGTGTAAAAGGAAGTGGAAAGCTAAAATTTGGTGTAACTCACTGGAGATACTCTCGAGAAGGGCTTGGGCGGTTTGTTTTAGGTGGAAAGCGACACGTTGATGAAAAAAGACAAGAGATTTTTACCTATTTCAATCCTGGAGATTTAAAACCACCACTGAATGTATACTTTTCTGGTTTCCGTGGAGCGGAAGGTTTCGAAGGGTTCTTTATGATGAAAGCCATGAGAACTCCATTTATGTTAATTGCTGATCCGCGTTTAGAAGGTGGGTGTTTCTATTCTGGAACAGAGCAATTGGAAAAGAATGTGATTGATGCCATTCAGGAGTCGTTAGACTATCTTGGTTTCACATCCGATCAATTGATTTTATCCGGGTTGTCGATGGGCGCATTTGGTGGTCTCTACTATGCTTCTCACTTCAAACCGCACGCTGTCATTGTTGGGAAACCATTTACAAATCTAGGAGATACAGTTGCTAACTTGAAGTTGAAGAGACCAGATGAGTTTGAAACAAGTGGTGATATGATTCGAAATGTCGTTGGAGGATCAGACGAAGCAGCGATTGAACGTTTTAACCAGCATTTTTGGAATAAATTTGGTAAGGTAGACTTTGATAAGACGGAATTTGCTATTGCTTACATGCAACAGGATGACTATGATGGTCATGCTATGGAGCGTTTAGTAGAGCATCTGGCAGATAGTGATACACATATCTATGCCAAGGGATATGAGGGACGTCACAATGATAATAGTAGAGCCATTAATAGGTGGTTCATGACGCAGTATCATAAATTCTTGAAGAACGATTTTGGAAGGAAGCTCTAATGGAAGGACGATTAATACAAAAGATTTATTGGGGAGATACAGCGAATGGTGGAAATTATTTGTATGGCTCTGTAATTGATCATTTTGATAAAAAGGTTCAGTTTGAAAATCTTCGTTTTGCTTCTGGTAAACCAATAAAACGATGGCATTCTAGGACCAATTATCAAGGGGATCGTCAGTCGCCGAATCTGCCACTTTTGCGTCCGGGTTATCGCTATCGTATAGAACACAACTATTCTGTTGAACCAGAAGGTCGTGCTTACATTGAATTGCAATATTTTAATCGCCAAGGCGAGGTTGTTGGATTAGATATCTTGAAAAATGGAGAACAAGAGTTTGTTTACCCTGCTGATGCCTTCACTTACAATATGGCTTTAGTTAGTGCAGGCTGTCAGCGTGTTTATTTTTCTGATATTGCACTATATGTCTTGGATGAGATTGACACCCACTACCAATCTAGAAAAGCGAGGGGGTATTACAGCCAAAATCGTTATCCGCAGGATTTAGAATTTGTAACAGGCCTTATCCGAAATACTAGAGAAGAGGAAGGGGTATGAAGTTAAGAAATAATACTTCAATTTTAAACAAATATCGGTTGTTTAAAATTAGGCGTATCACTAAAAAAATTATTAAACTAGAATCTGAGTATCGCCAAATGACCGATGAAGAGCTTTCTGGTCAGACAATAAAATTCAAAGAACGCCTTGCACAAGGGGAGACTTTGGATGATTTGTTGGTAGAGGCTTTTGCAACTGTGAGGGAAGCCTGCTACCGCATACTAGGGCAGTTTCCCTACGAAGTTCAAGTCATGGGAGGCATCGCCCTCCACCAAGGCTGTATTGCAGAAATGCGTACCGGAGAAGGAAAGACCCTAACTGCAACAATGCCTCTTTACCTAAATGCACTAATGGGTAAGGGAGCGATACTAGTAACCACTAATGCCTACCTCGCTGTTCGTGATGGGGAAGAAATGGGAAAAGTCTATCAGTTCCTAGGCTTGACCGTTGGGATTGGTGCGAAGGAAGAAGAAGATACTGATACGAATCAAGATTCAGAAGAAGATAGGGAAAGTGTCTATATGGCAGATATTACCTATACAACTAGTGCAACACTTGGTTTTGATTATCTCTCTAATAATCTTGCGTCATCTGCAGAAGGCAAATTCCTACGAGACTTTAACTATGTAATCGTTGATGAGGCGGATGCCGTCTTACTAGACAGTGCTCAGACACCGTTGATTATTTCGGGTTTTCCACGAGTGCAGTCAAACCTATTTGATATTTGTAATCAGTTCATTCTAACCTTAAAAGAAGGTGAGGAATTCTTTTTTGACCCAGATAAAAAAGAAGTTTATCTGACAGATAAAGGGAATGACTATGCAGAATCGTATTTTGATATAGATGAACTCTACTCATCCGAAAGCTGGGAGTTGAATCGTCATATTAACTTGGCTCTCCGCGCTCATTATCTTTATCGGAAAAACTTTGATTATGTCGTGCAGGATGATGAAATCAAACTGTTGGATAATCGGACAGGCCGGGTGTTAGAAGGAACACGTTTGCAATCCGGTATTCACCAAGCTATCGAGACAAAAGAAAAGGTCAAAAAGACTAAGGAAAGTCGAGCGATGGGCTCAGTCACCTATCAGAGTCTATTTAACATGTTTCCGAAAATCGCAGGAATGACTGGAACTGGACATCAGGCTGAAGATGAATTGATTGAAACTTATCATGTTCCTGTAGTTTCTATTCCGACAAATAAACCGACCCAGCGCATTGACTACCCGGATAAGATATATGCCACCCTACCAGAGAAGTTATATGCCACCATTGAGATGGTAAAAAAACTTCATGCGAAGGGGCAGCCTGTATTATTAATTTCAGGAACTGTAGAAATCACGCAAATTTATTCCAAGATGTTGTTGCAAGAAGGAATTCCGCACAGTACCCTTACAGCTAATAATGTTGCCAAAGAGGCGCTTATTATTCAAGAAGCGGGACAATATGGAACTGTAACTTGTGCAACTATTATGGCTGGTCGTGGAACGGACATCAAACTTGGTCAAGGAGTGGCTGAACTTGGCGGGTTAGCAGTCATCGGAACAGAGCGGATGCCCAACAGTCGTATGGACTGGCAGTTGCGAGGTCGTTCAGGACGTCAGGGTGAACCGGGGATGTCACAATTTTTTGTCTCATTGGAAGATGAGTTGCTAGTCAATAATGGACCTGAGTGGGTTAAAAAGTACTTTAAGAAAAAGAACAACACCGAACGAAGGAATTATGGACAGCCCTTAAAATCGAAACGCTTCAAACGTGCACTTACGCATGCTCAAACAAAAAGTGAGGATGGGGCGATTAGTTCCCGTCGTTTTACGATTGAATATGATGAGAGCATGCGCATTCAGCGGAATAAGGTATATGCTCTTAGGGATAGGCTCATGTTGGAAGACCTGGATCTATCAGCCAAGGTAGAGAAAATTGTATTTGAAGTCATTGGAGATTTCTTACAGACCCATCCCAAACGTAGCCCTCATCAATTGAGACGCTATATTTTGGACAACTTTACCTACGAATTTAAAAAAATACCTGAAGATTTGCTTCTTGCTAGTGATACCCAAATTGAGGACCTACTTTTTCTAATCTTTAAAAAGGAAATGAAGAAGAAAGCTCGTATTGTTCAAACACATGAGGGGATGTCTGAATTTTATCGATTGGCAGTTTTAAAGGCTATTGATGAAGCTTGGATTGAAGAGGTAGATACGCTGCAACAGTTGAAAGGTGTGATAACGACGCGTTCAACAGCACAAAAAGGAAGTGTCTCCGAGTACTACAAAGAATCTTTGCGCTCCTACAAGGAAATGACTCGACAAATTCAGCAGAAAATTGTACGTAATATCATGCTAAGTACTATCGAAGTAGATAAAGAGGGAAGATTCTCTATTTACTTTGTATAAGGTGAAGTGAGGAAAGTGAATGACAATTTACAATATCAACCGAGGTATCGGTTGGGCCAGTAGTGGCGTTGAGTATGCTCAAGCCTATCGCGCGAGCATACTAAGAAATATTCAGCAAGACAGTAAATTTATTTTTACGGATATGTTCCAAGGTGAAAACCTTGCACATTATACAGCTAATATTGGTTTTCAAGATGAGGAAGTAGTATGGCTGTATGGATTTTTTACTGATGTGAAAACCAGATCGACAACCTACACCATTGGTCAGTTTGAATCGAGTTTATCATCTGGTATGGTTAAAATCTCACAAAACAATGACTCTATCCGCTATGAAGATAAGGAAAAGGGCATTGTAGCCGTTGGTTTTTTGAGAAAAGATCACCCAGACTATGTGCAACGTGTCGAATACCTATCCAAAGGGAAGCTTATTCGTAAAGACTATTTTAGTTATACAAAAATGTTCTCTGAATACTATGCACCAGTAGACAATCAGCCTAAGTTGTATCAACGGACATTCTTCAATGAAGATGGCAGTGTAGCCTATGAAGAAAACTGTGATGGTGAAAAGTCTCTATTCCGTTTCAAGGATACGATTTTATTTTCAAAAGAAGAATTGATTGGCTATATGTTGGATTGTTTGCAGTTGACCAGTCAAGATATTATTCTTGTGGATCGAGCGACGGGAACAGGTCAAGCTATTCTTCGTCATAAGGGAGCTGCAAAGGTTGCTGTTGTGATTCATGCAGAACACTACAATATTAATTCAATGACAGAGGATACCATTCTCTGGAATAATTATTATGAATATCAGTTTACCAATGCTGATAAAATTGACGCCTTCATCACATCCACCCAGGCTCAGAAAGATACGCTGTCTGCTCAATTTAAAAAATATACAAATTTAGATCCAGCTATTTTTGTCTTGCCAGTCGGTAGTTTAGATAAATTGCGTCATTCAGCCGAAGGAAGACGGCCATTCTCGCTTCTTACCTGTTCACGTTTAGCTGCAGAAAAACATATTGATTGGTTAGTTGAGGGTGTCGTCTTAGCGCAGAAGCAACTACCTGACCTAACATTTGATATTTATGGTGCTGGTGGTCAGCAATCGAAGTTGGCAAGCATGATTGAGCAACATCAAGCGCAAAGTTATATTCATCTCAAGGGGCACCATGATTTGACTGATATTTATCAGCAGTATCAAGTATATCTGACAGCCTCAACTAGTGAAGGCTTCGGTTTGACTCTGATGGAAGCTATCGGCTCAGGTTTGCCGATTATTGGTCTGGATGTTCCGTACGGGAACCAAACCTTTGTTGAAAATGAAAAAAATGGTTCTCTTATTCCGAGACAGGACCCAGATGATGCTATTATCTATGCACAAGAATTTGCGAAGCGCTTGATTCAACTGTATCAATCTAACCAATTGGATGCCTGGCATCAGGCTTCTTACAAGCGGGCAGAAGAATTTCTAACCAGTCGTCTAGAAGAAGCTTGGCAAACATTTATCGAGGAGGTGTAAGCGATGATTTTATTATTTGATTATTTTCATACAGCTAGTCAAGATTTGTACTACTCCTTGAAGCAAGCAGGGCTTACAGGCTCTACTGTTGCCATCAACGATGATGTTTTTTTGCCAGAAGGTGTGACATCCGTTTATTCATACTATTGCCAGATGGAAGCCGGTCACGGAAAACCTCTTTATTTTAATCAGATAAAGGTGCCACCATTCTGGGAAATTACAGGGACTAACGGTGAGGGAGAAATCTGGGAATATAGCGAAAAACGTGCGAAAATTTTCTATGCAGAGCCCAAGCATTTACGACATGTGAAGAATGTTGATTGGATGGATAAGAATGAAAAAGTTCGTTTTACAGACCATTACAATCAATATGGCTGGCTCTATGCTCGGACCTATTTTACTGCAGAACAAAAGGCAACAACGCGTAGTTATTTTACTCGCGAAGGCTTGGAAGTCATTGTAGAAAACTTTATGACTGGCGATGTTATCCTAAATTGGCAAGGAAAGACTCATTTTTTTGAAAATCGTGTAGCATTTTTAAAACACTACTTTAAAGAGATGGGCTGGGATACTTCGCAAATTTGGTATAATTCCCTGTCGACTCCTTTTTTCCTATCTTACAATATGCCACAACCAGGACAGGATATTCTTTTCTGGCAGGAAACGATAGGAGATGACATTCCTGGTAATATGAAAATTTTACTGGCTAGTGCTACTCAACGCACCCAGACCGTCGTGGTTCAGGATAAGGCTACTTTTGACAAGATGCGGACGCTTCTGCCTGCAGAACAGGCTGAAAAGTTAGTGTATCTTGGCTATATCTACCCTCAAAGACGTGAGAATCAGAACCGGCAAGACATTTTTATTTTTACAAACTCGGATCAGATTGAGCAACTGGACTATTTGACGACTGCTCTGCCGAATTTCAAATTCCATATTGCTGCCTTGACTGAAATGTCACAGCGTTTGATGGCTTTTGATACCAGGGACAATGTTCAACTTTACCCAAATATTTCACAAAGGGCGCTTGAACGATTATATGATACCTGTGACATCTATTTGGACATCAATCATGGAAGTCAAGTAATGGAAGTGGTTCGGAAAGCCTTTGAGCAAAACATGTTGATTTTTGCTTTTGAAAATACTGTTCATAATGCTTCGTTAATCATTAAAGATCATATTGTACCACAGGCAGAACCACACAAATTAGTAGAACTACTGAATGCGAATGCTGGGCGACTGACTGACAAGGTCCTTGAACAGCGCACCCATACAAGTAATGAATTTGTAGAAAACTATGTAGCTATCTTAGGCTAGGGGAGGCTTTTGATGACAAAAAAAAATCAACTATTAGAAGATGAAATCACTCAACAAATTCAAGAAGCTCGTTACGTTGAACCAAAACCGGATAAGAAAAGACGAGGTCTTTTCTATAAAACCATCATTTTCTTAGTTACACTAGCCATTCTCTATTCTCTATTACGTCGATTCTAGAGAAGGCTGAACATTAAAAAGAGGTTTCGTTCAAACCTCTTTTTTGAATATTCAGAATTTGCAAATTTTTCTTGAAAATTGATAAAAAATATGAGAAAATGATACAAATTAGAAAGATGAGAAAGCTAATGAGAGAAGATATTCAGATTAATGAACGAGCCTTAACTGTATCAGAACAGTTGATAGAGGTTTTAGAATCTATTTACGATCCTGAAATTGAACTAGACATCTACAATTTGGGTTTGATTTATGAGATTCATTTAGATGAAGCTGGTTTTTGTAAGGTTGTCATGACCTTTACAGATTCAGGTTGTTCTTGTGCGGATACTATGCCTGGTGAATTGGTTGCAGCCTTGAAAACGATTGATGGTATAAACGATGCACAGGTAGAGATTGTCTGGTCTCCTGCTTGGAAGATGACCCGTATCAGCCGTCTCGGACGTATTACGCTTGGTATCAGTCCGAAATAAAAAGAAAATGGGAGCTGGAAAGAACTCGACGATCAAAAGAGTTCCCCTCGCTTCCAAATATGTTGGTTCGGGCTAAAATAGTCCACTGGACTATTTCACTCCCACCCCCGCATAGCTCCAAAGGTTCGGGGGCTGGAGATAGGGCGAATAGAGTTCGCTACAAAACTGTCTCCCAGACAGTTTGAGGTTGGAGATAAAGCGAACTTTGTTCGCAACAGTCGTAATGGTCGGATTTGGAGTGTAAAACACGAATTGCTGAGATTTGCTTTGCAAATCTTATCTCCAACCTTTAACAGTCCAATGGACTGTTAAAGCCAATCAACCACTGCGCTGAGATGTTGACACGAACTCTGAAAAGTGAGGCTGGACTTTCTGTCCAGCCTCACTTTTTAAATGTTTCATCGTATTGTCTGTCTAATTCTTCCATGGTTTCATAAACAGGTTTGGGAATCATGACAACTTGCGGATCCAAATCGACCATGCCATAGCTCGGGTCGATACATTCTTCCCAGTACTCTAAATGTTTTTTGTCGATATAGGATTCTGAATCTTCGACTTCAATCCCTCCTTCGGCTTGGACAGAGTACCAGTAGAGGTATTCGCGTCCGTCCAATACCTCACGGAAGATGGTTTCGACATACATTTTCTCTCCTTCAAGAGTGAGGAGAGTATCTTCCATGTGCTCGTTGAGAAAGGCCATCCATTCATCTACTTTGGCAGTTTTCCCTTCTTTGACTCGAAAGCGGGAGAGTTCGACGTTTAGTTTCATTTTTTCTCCTTTTGGAAAACCCTGCCACGAGGACAGGGTCGTTGAGTTCCTTATTTTTTCCCCGTACGTTCTGGTCTCCAGAAGTCGGTAACGGCTCCTTTAGAGGCAGAGGATACAGTGTGGGCGTATTTTCCGAGAACACCACGAGAGTAGAGTGGTGGAATAACAGTTGTTTTCTTGCGTTCTTCGATTTCTTGGTCAGAAACGTGCATGGTGATTTCTTTGGTATCTTGATCAACCGTCACCAAATCACCTGTACGGAGGTAGGCAATTGGACCACCATCCTGAGCTTCAGGTGCGATGTGTCCCACAACCAGTCCATAGGTACCACCAGAGAAACGACCGTCTGTTAGAAGGGCTACCTTGTCACCTTGGCCTTTTCCGACAATCATAGAAGAAAGGGACAACATTTCAGGCATACCAGGACCACCTTTTGGTCCAACATAGCGGACAACAACCACATCGCCATCTACGATTTCGTCAGTCAAGACTGCTTCGATTGCCTCTTCTTCTGAGTCAAAGACCTTGGCTGGACCTGTATGGTTGCGGACTTTCACACCAGAAACCTTGGCAACGGCACCTTCAGGAGCAAGGTTACCTTTGAGGATGATGAGTGGGCCATCTGCACGTTTTGGATTTTCAAGCGGCATGATGACATCTTGACCTGGAGTCAAGTCTGCAAAATTCTCTAGGTTTTCAGCAACGGTTTTACCTGTACATGTGATACGGTCGCCATGAAGGAAACCGTTTTTGAGCAAGTATTTCATGACAGCTGGGACACCGCCGACATTGTAGAGGTCTTGGAAGACATATTTTCCAGATGGTTTGAGGTCAGCTAGGTGAGGTACTCGTTCTTGGAAATCATTGAAATCTTCCAAGGTCAAGTCAACGTTGGCAGCGTGAGCAATGGCTAGCAAGTGCAGAGTAGCGTTGGTGGAGCCACCGAGTGCCATGGTGACTGTAATGGCATCTTCAAAGGCTTCACGAGTCATAATGTCAGATGGTTTGATGCCAAGTTCTAGCATGCGGACAACGGCACGACCTGCTTCTTCAATATCTGCTTTTTTCTCAGGTGATTCAGCAGGGTGAGAAGAAGAGCCAGGAATAGACATGCCCATTACCTCAATGGCAGTAGCCATGGTATTGGCAGTGTACATTCCACCGCAACCACCAGGTCCAGGGCAAGCATTACACTCAATTTGACGAACCTCTTCAGCGGTCAAGTCACCGTTGTTCCATTTTCCGATTCCTTCAAAAACGGATACCAAGTCGATGTCTTTACCATTGAGATTACCTGGCGCAATGGTTCCGCCGTAGGCAAAAACAGCAGGGATATCCATATTGGCGATGGCAATCATGGAGCCAGGCATGTTTTTATCACAGCCACCGATTGCGACAAAGGCATCCACGTTGTGCCCTCCCATGGCTGCCTCAATAGAATCTGCAATGATATCACGTGAAGTCAAGGAGAAGCGCATACCAGGAGTTCCCATGGCAATCCCGTCTGCAACGGTGATGGTACCGTATTGGACAGGCCAGGCACCTGCCTCCTTGACCCCTTCCTTGGCTAATTTTCCAAAGTCATGAAGGTGGATGTTACAGGGTGTGTTTTCAGCCCATGTCGAAATAACCCCAACAATAGGCTTTTCAAAGCTATCGTCGGTCATTCCTGTTGCTCTTAACATGGCACGGTTAGGTGATTTGACCATCGAATCGTAGACAGAACTACGATGACGGAGGTTTTTTAGTGTATCTTTTTCGGTCATAATTTTCTTCTCCCTATCTTATTTTACCCATTATATCATAGATATGAAAGAAACGATAAAAGATTTGACAAATAATTGGAAATTTCCGAATTTTTCAACAATTTATTCTGCAGTAAAAGGCACCTAAAAATTTTAAGTGCCCTTATCATTTATTTGTAGATTAAGTGGTTGTTTTTCGGCGATTGTTTGCGGATGGATTGATGAAAAGACCGACTAACGATAGAACTAGGAAGGCTGCGCCGATGTACCAATAAGGTTGATCTAAGGTAGTTGAACGTCCAGATAGGTTGATAATGCCTAGGAGAAGGCAACCAGCTGTAATAGTTGCAACGCCAGAATTCCACAAATTATAGGAGAGACGTGAAAGAGTAGGTATAAGTTGCAGCAGACCGAGTAGCACAGCTCCGCCTATTAATGGTACACAGAACATATAATGCATAAAGACAGAGACTTCGCCATAGCTGAGACTTTCATAGATTCGACTGAAAATAAACAGGAAAGCTGTTATTGCTAAGTAGGAGATAAATGTTCTTGAAACTCTTGTAGTTGAATTAGTAACCGATGTAGACAATGTCACTCACCGCCCTTTCTGAGATAGTATTTCCATTTGTTGTTGGGTTGTTAATAACTTGACCGTTAAAGTAAAGAGTGGATGAACCACCGCCATCAAGGTTGTAGGCAGTTTGAGCACCATATTGTTTCATAACTTCTGCCAATTGATAGAGAGAGAGTCCTTCGCTTTCAGACGTACGTCCATCTGCTACGACGATGATATAATGATTTTCATCGATAATCCCGATAGCAGAACGAGGGTTGGATGACATTGCACGTCCAACTTCTGTTGAAGTATCGACGACAATTTCGCCGTTTTCGACCAATGATGGACCAAATGCTAAGAGGTTGACAACGCCCTTGTCAATCAATTCTTGGGCGGTAATCTCATTTTCATAAATGACCTCAAATGAGCCGTCTGCGTAGATGGCCAAGTCGCCATAAGATGCATTGTCCCGAACGGTGTCTCGATACAGAACTCTATTCTTAATAACATAACCAGTTGGGTTGGCTCCGTAGTAGTCACCATTAACCGCTAGAATGGCATTGTTTGCAGCCGCTGTTTCTGAGGTTTTAGCTGTTACGTTTGTACCGTAAGTGTTTTGTGCAAGTGCTGTTTTTAAATACTCGGGTGAGCTGACTTGAATATCTGCGACGTAAACAGTTGTGTTATTGGTGGTAATCGTCTCTAAATTTATCTGAATATTATCATCAGAGTAACTAGTATCAGTAGTAGATACATTGGTTGCTGTTGTGGTAGTGGTGGAAGACGAAGCTGTGGTCGTATTCTGCTCGCTCGTAGAAGTAGCATTGCTTGCTGAGACGGTTGTTATCGCTTCAGAAATGACGAAGGTTTTTAACATGGAGTAAGTAAAGCCTCCTGTCAAAAGCATTCCGAAGATGGATGCGTAGGCAAAGGGTTTTTTAAGCAATTTCATGGGAAAATGATTTCCTTTCTTTAAAAATAATATTCTTTTGAACAAACCAAGAAGCTAGGAAAAGGAAGATACCAACTGCAAGTTTGACAATGTAGAGGTTGAGTCCTAGAATTTGGTGGAAGAGATAGAGGAGGGCTGTATCGCAAAGGAAGAGGACAAGGGCTAGCGTAAAGTAGCCTGCGCCTGTTCGTGCGATGCTCTCTTCATTGTTAAAGACTAATTTCTTATTAAGTGCAAAATTGCAGGTAGCGCTACAAATGCGAGCAATCGTGTTTGCGACCAATAAGCGTACAGCAGTTGGTAAGCTAGTGAGTAGCAATAAGGCAAGTGCATATACTCCGTAGTCAACTAGAAATCCACCAAAAGATGTCAGGGCAAATTTGAAGAGATTTTTGTAAACGAGCAGCCCATCTTTTATGGGACGAAAATGCGAACTGGCATTATCATCGATATAAATAGTTTGGATTGGAACTTCCGTAATTTTATAGCGTTGACTTGCCTGAGTTAGCATGTTCATCTCGTACTCATAGCGGTCGCCTTCAATATCTAACATGAATGGAATTAAGTCAGTATGGAATCCACGCAAGCCTGTTTGGGTATCGGACACATTGACACCAGTTTGCAGTCTAAACAATACTCTGGTTAGTTTGTTACCAAAACGACTCCGAAAGGGAATGTCTTTGGTAAATTGACGGACGCCAAGAATCAGGCGGCTTGGTAGATTCATGGCTGCGCGTGCGACACGGTCAATATCATTTACAGCGTGTTGACCATCTGCGTCAGCAGTTACGATAACACCTGGTTTTCTCAAATCTTGGATGAAACTAAAGGCAGTCCGTAAGGCTTGGCCTTTTCCTTTGTTGACATCGTGGTGGAGAACAATGGCATAGGTTTTGGCGATTTCAAGAATATTTTTGGATGCGCCAGTACTACCATCATCCACAACGATGACCTGACAATTTAGCCTGTTTTTCATTATTTCTAATAGTTGGATTAATTTTTCATCTGGCTGGTAAGCCGGTATCACTACATAATACATATCCTAAACCTCATTTATTTTTCTTGTTGGGACTACTATACTGAAGTTTTCTAAAAGCAAGCTGAAACCAAGCCGGTCAAGGGATTTGCTTAAGTTTTGCTTAAGAAAATGTTAGGAAATAGTTAAGAAAACGAACAAATGTAGGAATTTTCAGAAAATTCCTTGACATTCTACTTCCTTGTGATATTATAGTAGATAACAAATTTGCAGAGAGGAGGAATATTCGTGCAAGAAATTCAACTAGACCAACCGCGTTCGGGGTCCTATCTCATTTTGGACACCCTGCATCAGCTAGGAGTAGACCTTGTTTTTGGTTATCCTGGTGGGGCAGTTTTGCCTCTATATGATGCTATTTATCAATATGAGGGAATCCAGCATATTTTGGCTCGTCATGAACAAGGAGCGGTCCACGAGGCCGAAGGATACGCTAAATCATCAGGAAAGGTGGGCGTAGCCATTGTAACCTCTGGGCCAGGAGCTACCAATGCCATTACTGGAATTGCGGACGCAATGGGTGATAGTGTTCCTCTTTTAGTTTTTACTGGTCAAGTCGCAACACGTGGTATCGGTAAAGATGCTTTTCAGGAAGCTGATGTCTTGGGGATGACAATGCCGATTACCAAGTACAATTACCAAATTCGGGATACGGAAGATATTCCTAGAGTCATCACAGAAGCTCTCCATATTGCAACAACAGGTAGACCTGGTCCCGTTGTTATTGATGTTCCAAAAGACATCCAAGAAAGAGTTGTTGATGTCTATCATGACCCAACTCTACACCTACCAAGTTATCAGCCAACGATTGAACCAAATGGTTTGCAGGTTAAGAAAATTTTGAAACAGCTTAGCCAAGCTCAAAAACCAGTAATATTGGCTGGTGGAGGTGTCAATTATGCAGATGCCAGTAAAGAATTAGTTGCCTTTGCAGAGCACTACTGTATTCCAGTAGTTTCAACCCTCCTTGGATTAGGTGCAATGCCCATTGAGCATGAATTATCCTTGGCTATGGGGGGGATGCACGGTTCATATGCTGCCAATATGGCTATGGATCAGGCTGATTACATTATCAATATTGGAGCGCGATTCGATGACCGCCTAACAGGAAATCCAACAACCTATGCGCCAAATGCGACGGTAGCACATATTGATATTGATCCCGCAGAAATTGGTAAAGTTGTCAAAACGGCTATTCCAGTAGTGGGCGATGCTAAGGCAACCTTGAAAGCTCTACTTGCTTTAGAAACAGTCGAAACAGGCTATGCTGATTGGACGGCACAAGTATTGGAAAACAAACGTCGGGCGCCATTTTGGTATGATGAAGATGAAAAGGTTATTAAGCCACAGGCGGCAATTGAATTAATAGGTCAGTTGACGCAAGGGGATGCCATTGTCGTAACAGACGTTGGTCAGCATCAAATGTGGGCTGCCCAATTCTACCCCTACAAACATGCGCGTCAACTTGTAACATCTGGTGGCATGGGGACCATGGGCTTTGGTATTCCAGCAGCTATCGGCGCCAAATTAGCCAATCCAGATAAAGAAGTAATCATCTTTGTTGGTGATGGCGGCTTCCAAATGACCAACCAAGAATTGGCTATTTTGAATGGCTATGGTGTACCGATTAAGGTTGTATTGATCAATAACCACTCTCTTGGAATGGTTCGTCAATGGCAGGAATCCTTCTATGAAAAGCGTCGTAGCCAATCTGTATTTGACGATGAACCGAATTTCCAATTGTTGGCGGAGGCCTACGGAATTAGTCATTATAGTTTTGACAATCCAGCGACTCTAAGTGAAGACATGAAAGTTATCTTAGAAGATAAACCAATGCTCATAGAGGTTCATATTTCTAATCGTGAACATGTTCAACCGATGGTGCCAGCAGGTAAGAGCAATGCAGAAATGTTGGGGGTGAAGTTCAATGCGTAGAATGTTAACAGCTAAATTGCGAAATTCATCTGGTGTTCTGAATCGTTTTACAGGTGTCCTATCTCGTCGCCAAATTAATATTGAGTCCATCTCAGTCGGCCCAACAGAAGTAGATGGTATCTCACGTGTGACGGTGATTGTAGATGTGGTCAGTCACGATGAGGTCGAACAAATCATCAAACAGTTAAACCGCTTGATTGATGTGGTCCGTGTCCGTGATTTGACGGACATTCCCCACTTAGAGCGTGAGGTGATTCTTGTTAAAATCTCAGCTCCGCCAACAAAACGAGCAGAAATTTTAGCGATTATCCAACCCTTTAGAGCAAATGTTGTTGATGTGGCACCGCACTCCATTACCATTCAAATGACAGGTGATGGAGATAAGATTGACGCCCTCCTGCGTGTGATTCAGCCTTATGGCATCAAGAACATCGCAAGAACGGGTGCGACTGGCTTTAGTAGAGACTAATCCTTTTCAATAATAAAACTATCCTGCGTTGACTTGGCTTGATGAACGTTAGTTCTATCTTCGCCTACATCGCCTAGTCTAGCCTTCATTTTCTTTGAACATCCAAAACTACAAATAAAAATAGAAAAGAGAAAAAATTATGACAGTAACAATGCAATATGAAAAAGATGTAACAGTAGCAGCACTTGACGGTAAACGTATCGCCGTTATCGGTTATGGTTCACAAGGTCATGCCCATGCTCAAAACTTGCGTGATACAGGGCACGATGTCATCATCGGTGTGCGTGCAGGTAAGTCATTTGACAAGGCAAAAGAAGACGGTTTTGAAACTTTTGAAGTAGCAGAAGCAGCAAAACAAGCAGATGTTATCATGATCTTGGCTCCAGACGAAATCCAAGCAGACCTTTACAATGACGAAATCGCTCCAAACTTGGAAGCGGGCAATGCCCTTGGTTTTGCCCATGGTTTCAACGTTCACTTTGAATTTATCAAGGTACCAGCAGATGTGGATGTCTTCATGTGTGCACCAAAAGGTCCAGGTCACTTGGTCCGCCGTACCTTTGAAGAAGGTTTTGGAGTACCAGCCCTCTATGCTGTTTACCAAGATGCAACTGGCAATGCAAAACATATTGCGATGGACTGGGCAAAAGGTGTTGGTTCAGCCCGTGTTGGTCTTTTGGAAACAACTTTCAAAGAAGAGACAGAAGAAGATTTGTTTGGTGAGCAAGCTGTTCTCTGCGGTGGTTTGACAGCCCTTATGCAGGCAGGTTTTGAAGTCTTGACAGAAGCTGGTTATGCACCAGAATTGGCTTATTTCGAAGTTCTCCACGAGATGAAACTCATCGTTGACCTTGTCTACGAAGGTGGCTTTAAGAAAATGCGCCAATCTATCTCAAACACTGCTGAATTTGGTGACTATGTATCAGGTCCACGAGTGATTACAGACCAAGTCAAAGAAAACATGAAGGCAGTCCTTGCAGATATTCAATCTGGTAAATTTGCAAATGACTTTGTAAATGACTATAAAGCAGGCCGTCCACGTATGGAAGCTTATCGTAAAGAAGCAGAGAATCTTGAAATCGAAAAAGTAGGTGCAGAACTCCGCAAAGCAATGCCATTTGTCGGACGCAATGATGACGACGCATTCAAAATCTATAATTAAAGACTATCATGGTAGATAGGGGATAGTCAGCTTTACTTTGAGTGATGGCAATACATTTAAGGTTTGAGTTGGCGGATGAGGGGATGTCATTCCCTTTTTTCCCTATCTCCGAAAATGAATAAAAGAGCTGGTTTTTCCAGCTCTTTTGCCCATTTTGTTCATAAATAGATCTTTACAAAATTAAACATTCGTTTTCTGTTGAATAACATGCTAGTAGCTTGAATATAAGTCTAAATACTAGGATTTTCTAGGTAATATTGATACAATAAATATAGAAAGAAATTAATGGAACTATGATTACAGCAAAAAATGTAGAACAAGCATACTCCGTTCTTAAGCGCGTGGTAGTACGTACCCCCTTGGATTATAGTCGATACTTATCGGAAAAATATGGTGCAACTATTTATTTAAAAAGAGAAAATGAACAGCGTGTTCGCTCTTTTAAAATTCGAGGAGCCTATTATGCTATTTCACAATTGACAGATGATGAGAAGTCACGCGGAGTGGTCTGTGCTTCGGCCGGAAACCACGCTCAAGGTGTGGCCTACACCTGTCAGGAAATGCAAATTCCTGCTACGATTTTCATGCCCATTACAACTCCGCAACAAAAAATAGGGCAGGTTAAATTTTTCGGAGGAGACTACGTAGAGATTCGGCTCGTAGGTGATACCTTCGATGAGTCAGCCAAGGCAGCACAAGATTATACTCAGGAAAGTGGGAAAACATTTATAGACCCATTCGATGATGAAAATGTGCAGGCTGGTCAGGGAACAGTAGCCTATGAAATCTTGGAAGAAGCGGAAGAGCAAACCATTAGTTTTGACCAAATTTTAGTTCCCATAGGAGGAGGTGGTCTGGTTGCAGGCGTTTCGGCCTATCTGAAAGAACATGCACCTGAAATTAAGATTGTTGGTGTTGAAGCAAGTGGGGCACGGTCAATGAAAGCGGCTTTTGATAAAGGTCGTCCGGTTAAATTAGACCAAATTGATAAATTTGCTGACGGTATTGCGGTACAGAAAGTCGGTAAGTCGACCTACGAAGTGGCTCGGAAATACGTAGATCGCCTGATTGGTGTGGATGAAGGATGGATTTCCGGGACTATTTTAGACCTCTATTCTAAGCTGGGTATTGTTGCTGAGCCAGCAGGAGCAGCAACGATTGCAGCTCTTGAGGTAGTCAAGGACCAAATCAAGGGTCAAACCATTTGTTGTATCATTTCTGGTGGTAATAACGACATCAACAGGATGCCGGAAATGGAGGAACGTGCGCTTATCTACGAGGGAATTAAACACTACTTTGTTGTTAATTTTCCACAACGTCCAGGGGCTCTTCGTGAATTTGTAAATGATATTCTAGGGCCAAATGATGATATTACTCGTTTTGAATATATCAAACGTGCCAATAAGGGAACAGGGCCGGTTCTAATCGGTATTGCCCTAGGAGATAAAACAGATTATACGCAGTTTATTTCTCGCTTGGAAGAGTTTGATCCCCAGTACATCAATCTTCATGAAAATGATTCGCTTTATAAAATGCTAGTTTAGGAGGTTATTATGGTGCTTGGTCCAATTGTTTTTATTGGTAGTTTCTTGTTCTTTGTACTGATTGCTTTGATTTTGATTGCTTCAGGGCTATACGTTGTCAAGCAGCAGACGGTCGCTATTATTGAGCGCTTTGGGAAATACCAAAAAACATCTACTTCAGGTATTAACTTTAAAATACCATTTGGAGTTGATGTCATCGCAGCCCGCATTCAATTGCGGATGTTGCAAAGTGAAATTGTGGTAGAAACCAAGACGCAGGATAACGTTTTTGTCACAATGAATGTGGCAACTCAATATCGAGTGAATGAAAATAATGTGACGGATGCCTATTACAAGCTCATGCACCCAGAAGCACAGATTAAGTCCTATATTGAAGATGCCCTGCGTTCATCTGTGCCTAAATTGACCCTGGATGAGCTCTTCGAGAAAAAGGATGAGATTGCACTTGAGGTACAAAAACAAGTAGCAGAAGAAATGTCAACCTACGGTTATGTTATTGTCAAAACCTTAATTACCAAGGTAGAGCCAGACGCCGAGGTTAAACAATCTATGAATGAAATTAACGCAGCTCAGCGGAAACGGGTTGCGGCCCAGGAATTGGCAGAAGCTGACAAGATTAAAATTGTCACAGCAGCAGAAGCAGAAGCTGAAAAGGATCGCTTGCATGGTGTAGGTATTGCACAACAACGTAAGGCGATTGTAGATGGACTGGCAGATTCGATTCGTGAACTGAAAGAATCAAATGTTAGCCTATCTGAAGAGCAGATTATGTCTATCTTGCTGACCAACCAATACTTGGATACTCTCAATAATTTTGCACAAGGAGGTAATCAAACTATCTTCCTTCCGGGGAATCCGGAGGGGGTCGAAGACATAAGGACGCAAATACTATCATCTCTTAGGGCAAAATGATAGTAAAAAGCGAACATTTTACTTGACAAAATAGGTTAAAACATATTATACTAAATTGCACGAATAAAAAAGAAAGGGGTTTCTAATGACTAGTTACGAAAAAGTAGCCGCTGTTGTCGGCTGGGTTCGTGAAAAGAAAATCACAGGTTACCGTATCAGTAAGGAAACAAATGCTCGTGAAATGTCAGTTATCGCTCTTGCACAAGGTCGCGCTAAGATTGACAATATTTCATTTGCAACTGCCTTGGGTTTGATTGATTTTTACGACAAAAACCACAAGAAATTTGAAAACTAATCTAAATGGTTTCATTTAGAGATGTCCAAAAAGGAGGGGAATTCTGCGAATTCCTCTTTTTTTAGTCTAAAAAAACTTACCAGCTTTGAAACTGGTAAGTAATGGTCTTCTATGGAACAGATTGAGTTTATCCAAGAAAACGCTGAAGGAATTCACGTGTGCGTTCTTCCTGTGGATTTTCAAAGATTTGTTGAGGACTGCCTTCTTCGGCGATGACACCCTTATCCATAAAGATAACGCGGTCAGATACGTCACGGGCAAATTCCATTTCGTGAGTTACGATAAGCATCGTTAATCCTGATTTTGCCAAATCTTGCATGGTTTTGAGAACTTCCCCGACCATCTCTGGATCGAGAGCAGAAGTCGGCTCATCAAAGAGGATAACTTCTGGGTCAACAGATAGGGCGCGTGCAATGGCCACGCGTTGTTTCTGTCCACCAGAGAGTTGACTTGGTTTGGCTTGCCAGTACTGTTCGGTCATGCCAACCTTGTTGAGGTTTTCCTTGGCGATTTTCTCTGCCTCAGCTCGATCTCGTTTCAGTACCGTAGTTTGTGCTACAATGGCATTTTCCAATACATTTAGATTGTTGAAAAGGTTGAAGGATTGGAATACCATACCTAGTTTTTCACGGTAAGTCGTCAAGTCATATCCTTTAGCCAAAACATCTTGTCCGTGGTATAGAATCTGTCCTTCTGTTGGTGTTTCTAAAAGGTTGATAGATCGGAGGAAGGTTGATTTTCCCGAACCAGATGAACCGATGATTGAGATAACCTCGCCTTTTTCAACGCTAATAGAGATGTCTTTGAGGACTTGATTTTGTCCGTATGATTTCTTTAGATTATTGATTTCAAGAATTACATTTTTAGTCATGTGGCACCTCGACTTGCATTTGGTTTGCACCTGTTGTGTATGTATCTGTATCAAAATGCTTTTCAACTGCGCGTAAGATACGTGTCACAGTAAAGGTTAGGATGAAGTAGATAATAGCAATAACCGTAAAGGTTTGGAAATATTGATAGGTTTGGGTTGCGACTGTATTTCCTGAGAAATAGAGTTCAACAACTGAGATAACGTTCAATACAGAAGTATCTTTGATATTGATGACAAATTCATTACCAGTCGCTGGTAAGATGTTACGAATAACCTGTGGAAGGACAATCTTACGCATGGTCTGATTATGGGTAAATCCGAGAGCAGTAGCAGCTTCAAATTGGCCCTTATCGACGGCAAAGATACCACCGCGGACAATCTCACTCATGTAGGCACCTGTGTTGATGGATACAATGAAGATAGCGGCAAGTGTGCGGTCAAGATTGAGTCCGAATGCTTGGGCGGTACCATAGTAAATAACCATGGATTGTACAATCATCGGCGTACCACGGAAAATTTCGATGTAGATATTGATAATCCAACCGAGCACTTTTTGACCAATAGCAAGCGCCTTGTTTGCTGCTTTTGGAGCTGTACGGAAGACACCGATGAGGAGACCGATAGCAGTACCGATAATTGTTCCGAGGATGGAAATGAGTAATGTCATCCCAGTTCCGCGCAGAAGTTGTTGCCAGTTGTTAACAACAATATTCCAAACTTGGGCGAAGAAACTAGGTGTTTCACCCTCGCTGGCTTCTTCAATGGGCTGGTTTTCAATCATATCATCCATAAGTGCGATTTGCTCTTCTTCTGAAATAGTTGCTAAGACTTCGTTGACCTGAGCGATACGCTCGTCATCTTTGCGCATACCGACAGCAATGGTCACGTCTTCGGCATTGGTTTCAAAACTGTCTGCCAATTCAACCATTTTGAAAGCTTTATTTGCAGCTTCTGCTGTACGACCTTCTGGACGTTCAGAAACATAGGCGTCTATAATGCCAGATTCTAAAGCTTGACGGATTTGTGAGAAATCTCCCATGGCAGTCTGTTTGTTAGCCCCTTCAATTTGGTCAATCAAATCATAGAGGTAAACCCCTTGCTGGGCAGTGATTTTTGTGCCAGTAAAATCTGCCAAGCTGGTTGCGTTTGCGTACTGACTATCAGAACGAACAACCAGGGTAGGAATTGAAGTGTAGTAGCTATCTGAGAAGGCAATTTCTTTCTTGCGCTCTTCTGTCGGGCTCATACCGGCGATAATCATATCGATTTTACCCGATGTAAGAGCAGGGACCAACCCTTCCCACTTGGTTTTAACAACCAAGAGTTCTTTGTCCATGGATGCAGCGATTTTTTTTGCAACCTGAACATCATATCCGTTGGCAAATTGATTGGTTCCCTCAATAGGAACGGCACCGTTGCTATCATCTTCTTGGGTCCAGTTAAATGGTGCGTAGGCGGCTTCCATACCGACCCGCAGGTATTCGTCTGCCCGAACCCCTGTTGTTACAGAAAAAACAGCGATTAGGGTCAGCAGAAATATACTGAGTTTACGTTTCATAATGTCTCCTTTAAAATGCTATTACACCATTTTATTAAAAATTCTGACAAATTTCAATATCCTTGTACTATGAATAGGGAGTTTTTTATGATATAATGTAGAGAATTGATGAAAAGGAGCTTTTTATGCTATTGGAATTGTTGAAGGCTATATTTTTAGGAATCATTGAAGGGGTAACGGAATGGTTGCCAGTTTCTTCAACTGGGCATTTAATTTTGGTTCAAGAGTTCGTGAAATTAAACCAAAGTAAGAACTTCCTAGAAATGTTTAATATTGTCATTCAGCTAGGAGCAATTCTAGCAGTTATGACTATTTACTTTAAAAAATTGAATCCATTTCAGCCTGGAAAAACCAAGCGTGATATTCAATTGACTTGGCAATTATGGGCCAAGGTTGTCATTGCCTGTATTCCGTCCATCCTAATTGCAGTCCCGTTGGATAATTGGTTTGAAGCGCACTTCAATTTTATGGTACCGATTGCGATTGCTTTGATTGTCTACGGTATTGCCTTTATTTGGATTGAGAACCGTAACAGAGGTGTAGAGCCACAGGTGACGGACTTAGCGAAAATGTCTTATAAAACTGCCTTGTTGATTGGGTGTTTCCAGGTCTTAAGTATCGTTCCGGGGACTAGTCGCTCAGGTGCGACCATTCTGGGAGCGATTATTTTGGGGACCAGCCGATCTGTGGCGGCAGATTTTACCTTCTTCCTTGGGATTCCAACCATGTTTGGTTATAGTGGCTTGAAGGCTGTTAAATATTTCTTAGATGGCAATAGCCTGAATATGGAGCAGGTATGGATCTTGCTAGTCGCTAGTGTGACGGCTTACTTGGTATCCTTAGTTGTTATTCGTTTCTTGACAGACTTTGTTAAAAAACATGATTTCACGGTTTTTGGTTACTACCGCATCATTTTAGGGGCGATTTTATTGGTTTATGCCTTTATCACATTTTTATTTTAAGAGCAGGGAGACCTGCTTTTCTTTTGTCTTTCGAGCTTGGTTTTAGTATAATGGTGGAAGATATGTATGAGTATTGAAAATGATCAATCAATTTTAGGAAATTGATGAATCAATGAATGAGGTAGTTATGAAAGTAAAGCAAATTAGTGATTCGACCTTGAAAATCACTATAAAATTAGATGATTTGGAAGAGAGAGGAATGGAACTTTCGGACTTTCTCATTCCGCAAGAAAAGACAGAGGAGTTCTTCTATACTGTTTTGGATGAATTGGATTTACCAATGACTTTCCGAGAAAGCGGTATGCTGAGTTTTCGTGTGACTCCGAAGCCAGATCGAGTGGACATCTTTGTTACCAAATCTGATTTGGATCAGAACTTGAATTTTGATGAATTTACAGATTTGTCGGAACTTGGTGATGTCGCAAGTATGACTCCAGATGAGTTTTTTAAGAGTTTGGAGCAAACCGTTCGTGAGAAAAGCGCACCGGATGCAACAGCCGTTCGTCATTTGGAAGAGGTAGAGCAAGAGGAAGAAGCAGATGAAGAGGAGCAGGAGCGCTATATTTACTATATTTTGGAATTTCCAACGATAGAGGATCTGTTTACTTTTGTTGGTACGGTTGATTATCCAGTAGAAGAATCGGAATTATATAAAATGGATGGTCACTACTACTTGACCGTTCTTATCAATGTAGAAAATCGTTCCAAGCAGTATCCAGGCTACATTCTCTCACGAATGTTGGAATTTACCAATGATACGAAGTTGACCAGACCTGCTTTACAAGAACACGGAACTTTGATGCTTCCGCTTGCGGCAATCGAGGAGCTTAGGAAGGTTCCGACAGTATGATTCCTTTTGCTCTAAAATACATAATGGTCATTATTACAACCATGGTCATATCAGCCATTGCGACCCCCTTGGTTCGTTTTATGTCCCTGAGGGTTGGAGCAGTCGATAATCCCAATGCACGGCGGATAAATAAGGTGCCCATGCCTTCAGCGGGAGGTCTGGCCATCTTTGTGGCGTTTACCATTTCTGTCCTATGGTTTTTACCAGGAATTGTTACCCGTGTCAATTACCATGGCACTTACTTGCATTATATCTTGCCTCTGGTCCTAGCATCCAGCATTATCGTTCTTACGGGATTCATTGATGATGTCAAGGAGCTAAAGCCTGCTCCTAAAATGTTTGGTATTCTAGCTGCAGCGACGATCATTTGGATTTTTACGGAATTTCGTTTTGATAGCTTTAAAATTCCTTTTGGAGGACCTTTCCTTCAATTTCCTGTCTGGCTCTCTTTTCTATTAACGGTCCTTTGGATTGTTTCCATTACGAATGCAGTCAACTTGATTGATGGTCTGGATGGTCTGGTTTCGGGAGTATCGATTATTTCCTTGACAACGATGGGAATTGTGTCTTATTTCTTTTTGCATGATAGCAATATTTTTTTGACCTTAACCATCTTTGTTTTGGTTGCGGCGATTGTTGGTTTTTTACCTTACAACTATAATCCCGCCATCATTTATCTTGGCGATACAGGAGCCCTTTTCATTGGGTTTATGATTGGAGTTTTGTCGCTTCAAGGACTGAAAAATTCGACAGCTGTTGCAGTGGTTACTCCGATGATTATTCTTGGAGTGCCTATTACGGATACTGTAGTAGCCATCATTCGTCGAAAATTGTCTGGGCAAAAAATCTATGAAGCAGATAAGATGCATCTGCATCATCGCTTGCTCTCTCTGGGACTTACTCATCGTGGCACAGTATTGGCGATTTACGCCATCTCTTTCTTATTCTCCCTGACCTCTCTTTTGCTCAATGTTTCGAGTCGAATAGGGGGTATTCTCCTATTGGTGACCATGGGACTGGGGATTGAGATTCTCTGTGAATTGATTGGCATCTTTGGTATCAATAGAACTCCGTTGCTCAATCTTCTTCGTTTTATTGGTAATAGCAGTTACCGTCAGGAAAAAATCGCAAAGTATAAAAAGTGCTACGAAGAGAAAAAAAGAAAATAAGAATCTTTCTAAACAAGATAAGAGCCGTCAGGCTCTTTTTTTGATATAATATAGTGGATATGGTTAATTAAAATTGTCAGAAAAGACTATTTTATAGATTAACACTCTCTGAAAATCATCATTAACAAGAAAAGAGGCTGGGCTCAAGGCCCGCACCGCTTCTCAAAGTTGGCGTCAATATCTCAGCGCAGTAGTGGTTAACAGCCCAGTGGAGTGAGGCTGGGTTCAAGCCCCGCACCGCTTCTCAAAGTTAGCCTCAACATCTCAGCGCAGTGGTTGATTGGCAGATTTGTTCGTGTTTTACACTCCAAATCTGACCTCTACGACTGAGGCGAACAGAGTTCGCTTCATCTCCAACCTCAAAAGGTTCACTGAACCTTTTGAGCTGTGCGGGGGTGGGAGTGAAACAGTCTGGGAATAGACTGTTTCAGCTCAACAACTAGAAATAAAGACTTGTTGACGAACTATTCTATGAATGGTCGAGTTCTTTCCCTATTGCCAAAGTTGAGTCTTATCGGTGTATCTAGTTAGCTTGGTCAGTTAATGTGGTTTTTGAAGAGGGCAAAAATGAAAAGGAGCACAGCATGTCAGTATTAGAAATCAAAGACCTTCATGTTGAAATCGAAGGCAAAGAAATCTTAAAAGGCGTCAACTTGACCCTTAAAACAGGTGAAATTGCAGCCATCATGGGACCGAACGGAACAGGGAAATCCACCCTTTCAGCAGCCATCATGGGCAATCCAAGTTATGAAGTTACCCAAGGTGAGATTCTGTTTGACGGTGTCAATATTTTAGAATTAGAAGTCGATGAACGTGCCCGTATGGGACTCTTCTTGGCTATGCAATACCCGTCAGAAATTCCAGGGATTACTAATGCGGAATTTCTTCGTGCCGCAATGAACGCTGGTAAGGAAGACGAAGACAAGATTTCTGTTCGTGATTTCATTACTAAGTTGGATGAAAAGATGGAGCTCCTTAACATGAAAGAGGAAATGGCAGAGCGTTACCTCAACGAAGGTTTCTCAGGTGGTGAGAAAAAACGCAATGAGATTCTGCAATTACTCATGTTGGAACCCACTTTTGCCCTTCTTGATGAGATTGACTCAGGTTTGGATATTGATGCCCTTAAAGTTGTGTCAAAGGGGATCAATGCTATGCGTGGTGAAGGCTTTGGTGCCATGATTATTACTCACTACCAACGCTTGCTCAACTACATCACTCCTGATGTTGTCCATGTCATGATGGAAGGCCGTGTCGTACTTTCAGGCGGACCAGAATTGGCGCAACGCTTGGAAAAAGAAGGATATGTTCAAGTTGCAGCAGAGCTTGGCATCGACTACAAAGAAGATGACATTTAAGTCTTTGGAGGAAGCTATGACCAAAGAAAAGATTCAAGAATTTTCAGCCTTGCAGGCAGAACCGACTTGGTTGACAGACCTGCGCCTTAAGGCTTTTGACAAAATAGCAGAGCTGGACTTGCCGGTTATCGAGCGGGTCAAGTTTCACCGTTGGAACCTTGGTGACGGAAGCCTAGCCACAAATGATGAAATCGGAGCTGTTCCAGATTTTACCGCTATCGGTGACAATCCGATGTTGGTCCAAGTTGGTAGCCAAACGGTTCTAGAACAGTTGCCGGTTGACCTTGTAGAGAAAGGTGTAGTCTTTACTGACTTCGCATCGGCTATGGACGTCATTCCAGATGTACTTGAAAAGTACCTCGGCGCTGCCGTAGCCTATGATGAGCACAAATTAGCAGCCTACAACACAGCCTATTTTAATGCAACAGCTGTCCTCTACGTGCCAGATAATGTTGAAATCGACCAGCCAGTTGAGGCCCTTTTCTACCAAGACAGCACTAGTCCAGTTGCCTTTAACAAACGTGTCCTCATCATCGCAGGAAAAAATGCCAAGCTTAATTACCTGGAGCGTTTTGAAAGTTTAGGCGACGGCACAGCAGCGACTTCAGCCAATATTGTTGTAGAAGTAATTGCTCTTGCTGGTAGCCAAATCAAGTTTGCGGCCATTGACCGCCTTGGTAAGCATTTGGATACCTACCTCAACCGTCGTGGCTATCTCGGAAACGATGCAACGATTGACTGGGCGATTGGTCTGCTCAACGAAGGAAATGTGGTTGCCGATTTGGACAGCGAATTGAAAGGAAACGGCAGTCATGCCAACCTCAAAGTTGTCGGCCTTTCATCTGGTCGTCAGGTACAAGGTGTGGATACGCGCGTGACCAACTATGGTCATAATTCGGTCGGACACATCCTGCAACATGGGGTTATCTTAGAAAGCGGAACCTTGACCTTCAATGGTATCGGACACATTGTTCGTGGTGCTAAAGGTGCAGATGCCCAGCAAGAAAGCCGTGTCCTCATGCTGTCTGACAAGGCTCGCTCCGATGCCAACCCAATTCTCCTCATTGATGAGAACGAGGTCACAGCTGGACACGCAGCCTCAATCGGTCAGGTGGATCCAGAAGACATGTACTACCTCATGAGTCGTGGTCTGGACCGAGCAACTGCTGAACGCTTGGTTGTTCGTGGTTTCCTTGGCGCAGTCATTACCGAAATTCCTGTTAAGGAAGTTCGTGACCAACTGATTGCCGTGATTGAAGAAAAACTAACAAAGAGATAAGATATGGATTTGGAACGCATTCGCAAGGATTTTTCAATCCTAGACCAAGTTGTTAACGATGAGCCGCTGGTCTATTTGGACAATGCGGCGACCACTCAAAAACCGCAGCAGGTACTAGATGTGCTGGCGGATTATTACCAGAAGGACAATGCCAATGTCCACCGTGGCGTTCACACCCTTTCGGAACGGGCAACTGCTCGCTATGAGGCGGCTCGGCAGAAGGTGGCTGATTTTATCCAGGCCAAGTCTAGCAAGGAAATTCTCTTCACCAGAGGTACGACCACTAGTCTCAACTGGGTAGCTCAGTTTGCAAAGGAACTTCTCCAGCCAGACCAGGAAGTGATAATCTCAGTCCAAGAGCACCACTCCAATATCATTCCTTGGCAGCAAGCCTGTCAGCAAACCGGTGCCAAGCTCCGCTATGTGACCCTAAAAGACGGCGAGCTAGACATGGCTCACCTGCGGTCGCTACTGTCTTCTAAGACCAAGTTCGTCTCTCTAGCCCACGTATCCAATGTCCTAGGTGGCGTGGTTCCTATTGGGGAAATAGCAGAGCTGGTGCATCAAGTCGGTGCCTACTTGGTGGTGGACGGAGCCCAGTCAGTTCCCCACATGGCCGTCAACGTGCAAGAATTAGACGTGGATTTCTATGCCTTTTCAGGTCATAAAATGTTAGGACCGACAGGAATTGGCGTTCTCTACGGTAAGGAAGAATTGCTCAATCTCATGTCGCCAGTTGAATTCGGCGGTGAAATGATTGACTTTGTCTATGAGCAGGCAGCTACTTGGAAGGAATTGCCTTGGAAGTTTGAGGCAGGAACGCCCAATATTGCAGGTGCGATTGGTCTGGGAGCAGCCGTTGATTACCTGACCGAAATTGGTATGGACGCTATCCAGGACCACGAGGCAGAACTGGTTGACTATGTCTTTCCAAAATTGCAGGCTATTCCAGGCTTGACCATTTATGGTAGTCAGGACCTGTCCAAGCGGACGGGAGTTATTGCCTTTAACTTGGACGACTTGCATCCACACGATGTGGCAACTGCTCTGGACTATGAAGGTGTTGCTGTGCGGGCTGGCCACCATTGTGCCCAACCGCTTCTCAGATATTTGCAGGTGCCTGCTACTGTACGAGCAAGTTTTTATATCTACAATACCAAGGCTGACTGTGATAAGTTGGTCGAGGCAATCATCAAGACAAAGGAGTTTTTCAATGGCCCTATCTAGATTAGACTCTCTTTATATGGCAGTTGTGTCTGAACACTCCAAGTCGCCTCGTCACCGCGGAAGTTTGGACGGAGTGGAAAAGTTAGAACTCCACAATCCAACCTGTGGCGATGTGATTGAACTATCAGTCAAGATTGAAAAAGATGTGATTGCCGATATTGCTTTTGACGGAGTTGGGTGCACCATTTCAACCGCATCAGCTTCTATGATGACTGAAGCAGTCCTTGGAAAAGAAATTAAGCATATTGAAGAACTAGCAGAAATCTTCTCACAAATGGTACAAGGGCAAGAGGACACACGCCAGAAGGAACTGGGAGACGCCTCTCTCCTCGCAGGTGTTGCCAAATTCCCCCAACGCATCAAGTGTGCTACTTTACCGTGGAATGCCCTAAAGAAAGCACTGGAACGAAGTGAGAGTGCTGACTGAGCACCATCGAATAAACAAAAAATGAAAATCATACAGAAAGGATTGTTCAGTTTCTGATTGGAATTGAACAGGCCCAGCAAGCATTGAAGTGAGCGAAACTGCCAATCTCATACTTATTGGGCTTAGTATCTTATATTATGTCAGAAGAAAGAATTGAACCAACCCCGATTGATCTTGGGGAATACAAATTCGGTTTCCATGATGAAAACGTGGAACTGGTGGCTTCGACAGGTAAGGGTTTGAACGAAGAAGTGATTCGTGAAATGTCCCGTATCAAAGGCGAGCCTGAATGGATGTTGGAATTCCGGTTGAAATCCTATGAAACCTTCAAGAAAATGCCGATGCAGACTTGGGGAGCCGACTTGTCTGAACTGGATTTTGATGACATTGTCTACTATCAAAAACCGTCGGATAAGCCAGCACGCAGCTGGGACGATGTGCCAGACAAAATTAAGGAAACCTTTGAACGCATCGGGATTCCAGAAGCCGAGCGTGCCTACCTGGCAGGAGCTTCTGCCCAGTACGAATCAGAAGTGGTTTACCACAACATGAAGGAAGAGTACGACAAGCACGGTATTATCTTTACAGATACCGACACGGCCCTTAAGGAACATCCAGAACTCTTCAAAAAATACTTTGGAAAACTTGTTCCGCCGTCAGATAATAAACTAGCTGCCCTCAACTCAGCGGTTTGGTCAGGTGGTACTTTCATCTACGTACCGAAAGGGGTTAAGTTGGATATTCCACTCCAAACCTATTTCCGAATCAACAATGAGGGGACAGGTCAGTTTGAACGCACCCTTATCATCGTAGATGAAGGGGCAAGTGTTCACTACGTAGAAGGCTGTACCGCTCCGACTTACTCAACGGCCAGCCTCCACGCTGCTATTGTGGAAATCATTGCCCACGAAGGTGCCTACATGCGTTATACCACCATTCAAAACTGGTCAGACAACGTCTATAACTTAGTAACCAAGCGTGCTCGTGCTGAGAAAAATGCTACAGTTGAGTGGATTGACGGAAACCTTGGTGCCAAAACGACCATGAAATACCCTGCGGTTTACCTAGAAGGTGAGGGGGCACGTGGAACCATGTTGTCCATTGCCTTTGCTAATAAGGGGCAGGTCCAAGATACCGGTGCTAAGATGATTCACAACGCCCCACGCACCTCATCATCTATCGTATCCAAATCCATTGCCCGTGGTGGCGGAGAAGTCAACTACCGTGGTCAAGTAACCTTTGCTAAAAACTCAGCCAAGTCAATCAGCCACATTGAATGTGATACCATTATTATGGATGATATTTCTAAATCAGATACCATTCCATTTAATGAAATCCACAACTCACAAGTGGCCCTCGAACACGAAGCCAAAGTATCAAAAATCTCAGAAGAACAGCTCTACTACCTCATGAGCCGTGGCCTATCCGAATCCGAAGCCACAGAGATGATTGTCATGGGCTTTGTCGAACCATTCACAAAAGAACTCCCAATGGAATATGCAGTCGAACTCAACAGACTGATTGCCTATGAGATGGAGGGTTCAGTGGGATAGTTTGCCGCGAACTTGAACAGCTTTAAAGCTGTTCAAGCCCGTCAAACTCCCCACTGAAGTAGGAGATGAGGAGCGACGGCAGTCGCTCTTCTTTGTAATCATATAAAAATTCTATACCTTCCACGCTCGTCATTTTCTGTAAGAAAATGATATGTAGTGAGGAGTTCCACAGGAACTCTCACCAACCGACGTTGGAAATAGGGAGCGACGGCAGTCGCTCTTCTTTGTAATCTTATAAAAATCCTATTCCTTCCACGCTCGTCGTTTTCTGTAAGAAAACGATATGTAGCTAGGAGTTCCGCAGGAACTCTCTCCAACCGAGCGAGGCTGGAGATAAGGAGTAGCGGATGTCACTCTGCGATAAAAAATAGTATGTCGAAAATCGTTCGACATACTATTTTTTTATAATTTTTCATTGACATAGCGGACAAACTGATTCCACCAAGAGAATGGCCAGGATGCTTCTTTCATATCGCTAGGGATAATCATATCGACACTAGCTTGCTCGGAAATATAACCTTTTCCAATGAGATCTTGATCTTTCAGTTGCAGTTTGCCAACCAGGGTCCCTGCTTTGAGGGGAGCATCAATTTCTTTTATATCCGTTGTGAAAGTTGCGGTGGGGACATTATCAGTTTGATTTCGTTGAACAACAGTTAAATCTGTTGCCGCAACAACAGGACTTGTTTCTTTTTCACCATTGAAAACCTTTATCTTGCTATCTTCAAAAGCTTCACCTTTTTTTACTAGCGTAACAAGCGAAAAGTTAGAATAAACATAGTTCATCAAATCATTTGTCGCGACAAAACGATTTTCTGGAGAGGTCAGCCCATCAGTGGCATTCAATACTACTGTGATAATGCGCATACCAGCTTGTTGAGTTGTTGCAAGAAAACTTGAACCTGCTGAGTTTGAGGTCCCTGTTTTTAAGCCGTCAACTCCTCCACGAGCGTGAGTGCCATCGCTTAGCATTTGGTTGGTGCTATAGTAAGTGTAGCCACCAAAATCGTAGGCATTTAGTGAGGTAATGTCGAGTACCTGAGGATAATCGAGTATTAATCGTCTTGCAATGATAGCAACATCTAGGGCTGAAAACATATTTACATCTTCAGGACTGGAACCTGGATAAATATTTTCACCCAAGTCGGTATTGTCTAGTCCGGATACATTGACAATCTTTGCGTCAGTAATTCCCCATTCTTGGACTTTTGCTTTCATTCGATCCACGAATGCAGCTTCGCTACCGGCTATTTTTTCTGCCAGAGCAATAATAGCACTATTGGATGATGTTATTAAAGAAGCGTTTAATAGGTCTCTTACTGAATAGGACCGTGCATCAAGGTTGACATTGCTTAATTCTGTATTAGAAGTGAGGCTATAGGGATAATCAGAAATATCTACCATAGTATCTAAAGTGATCTCACCCTTTGCCAGTGCTTCGTAGACCAGGTAAATGCTCAATGTCTTACTGATAGAAGCGATGCTTGCTTTGGTTTCGGCATCTTGCTCATACAAGATTTTGCCGCTACTTACTTCAACTGCGATAGCATGCTTGGCTGCAACAGAAAAATCTTCTGCCAAAATAGGTGTGGAAGTGAAAAAAAGAGCAATAACTGTAGTGAGTGTTAGTAAAAATTTACGCATAATCATTCCTTTGGCTGTTACTTTATTCTATTATATCACAAGAAATGTGAGAAAAATTTGGAAAAAATATGTAAAAAATGAGAAAATGCTGAAAAATTATGTTTTTACAAAATTTTCTGACAAAAAGACTTTATTTAAGAAAATTTTATGATATAATGATTTTTATAAGACATAGTAATAAGTGTCAAACAAAAAGAAAACAGAGGTGTTTTATGAAAAAGACAACGAAACTTTTTGCACTTGCAGGTGTGACTCTCCTTTCAGCATCTGTTCTTGCAGCATGTGGTTCAAAACAATCAGGTGCAGCAAAACAGGAATTGTCATTCCCAGCTGAGGTAAAACAAGACGGAACAGCAGTGTCTGATGCTCAGTTGAAATACGCATGGGTATCACCAACAACTTCATCAGGTCTCTTGATTGACGAGTTGACTGAAAATACAACTGACTCAACATTTGGTGGTTTTGTTGATATCTCACTGTTCGGTTTCGATGGAAATCGTAAGTTAGATGATTCAGGTCTTGCTAAAGCTGAATTTGATGTAGCAGGTAAGAAAATCACAGTTAGCTTGACAGGTAAGGACTACAAGTGGTCAGATGGTCAACCGTTCACAATCAACGACTACATCTTTACTATCAAGTCAATGGCAAGCAAAGACTATACAGGTGTTCGTTTCGATGACAAATTCTTGAACATCGTTGGTATGGAAGAGTATGTTGCTGGAACAGCTTCTGACATCTCTGGTCTTAAGAAAATTGATGACTACACAGTAGAATTGACTGTAAAAGAAATGTCACCTTCAATGATGTATGCGGGTGGTGATGTCCCAGCCTATATCCAACCAGAACATATCTATAAAGACATCCCTGTTGCAGACTGGGAAAAGAGCGAGTACTCACGTACAGCTAAACTTGTTGGTATGGGACCTTGGAAAATCAAGGAAATCGTAAACGGTGAGTCTATCACTTACGTACCAAACGAATACTACTTCAAGGGACAACCAAAAACAAGCTCATTGAAGGTTGATATTGTATCTCCTGATACAATCGTTTCTGAGATGAAAGCTGGTAACTATGACATTGCTGAGATGCCTGTTGATCAGTTGGATTCTTATAAAGATGCATCTAACTTGAATATTGTTGGTCGGTTAGACTCAGCTTATGAATATATTTCATTCAACCTTGGTAAATATGACGAGTCTGCTGAGAAGAATGTCATGGATGAAAATGCTAAGATGAATGATGTGAAACTTCGTCAAGCGATTGCCTATGCGATTGATACCAAGACAGCTGGTGAGTCATTGTACAATGGTCTTTACCACCCTGCAAACTCATTGATTATCTCATTCTTCGGCGATATTCATGATTCAGAGTTGGAAGGTTATTCATACGATCCTGAAAAAGCGAAAAAACTCTTGGATGAAGCTGGCTACAAAGACGTAGATGGCGATGGTATCCGTGAAGGTAAAGACGGTAAGGAATTTAAGATTACCTTTGCTGCTCGTAAACGTACTGAAGCCAACGAAGCGCTTGTACAACAGTACATTGCTTGGTGGAAAGAAGTTGGCTTGAACGTTGAACTTTACACAGGCCGTACAGTTGAAATCAATACATTCTACGAAGCTGTTCAAGCAAATGATCCTGCTATCGATATGTACGCTGGTGGTTGGTCAACAGGTTATGATCCAAACCCAACTGGTACTTGGGGTCCTATCGCTGCCTTCAACATGTCACGTTTCGTGTCTGATGAAAACACTAAATTGTTGAATGCAATCAGCTCAACAGAATCATTTGATGATAAGAAAAATGTTGAGAACTATAAGGCTTGGCAAAAATATGCTTACGAACAAGCATTTGCTATTCCAACATTTGAATCTGAAAAGGTTACAGCACTTAACAAACGTGTGAAAAACTTTGATTCTAACTATGGTTCAGCTTCAGGAAACGGTATTGCTTATGAGGGTATCGAACTTACAGCTGATAAAGGTGTAGTAGCAGAATAGTCTGCAAGAAGACAATAGAATTTGAAAAAGCCAACTTGGTTGGCTTTTTTCAGATTGCTATTGGAATTTTCAGATAATTGTGGTATAGTAGACTCAGTACACAAAAAATGAGTCACTACTAACAAAAACTCAAGATGGATCACATTAACCTACTCAATTTCTAATTGAGTCAGTAATAGGGATGGTCTTGATTTATGATTGGATATACGTACATTTTTTACTTCTGGGTAACCGCTATCAAACGATAATTGATAGAAATATGTTATTCTAGAGTAGTTACATAAAGTCAGTTAATCAAACATTATATGAACTTGATAATCGTAAGGATATTGAATTGATTGAGCTTGATTAGCTGGCACATAAAGGAGGAAAAAGCGTGGCTACCGAAAAACCGCTTTTAGACATTAAAGATTTACACGTCGGTTTCCGTATTGGAGATGATTATTTTGACGCTGTTGACGGTGTTGACATCTCATTGCAAAAAAATGAAATTTTGGCAATTGTAGGGGAATCTGGTTGTGGTAAATCAACTTTGGCAACGACCATTATGGGCTTGCATAACCCTTTGAATACCAAAATCACAGGAAGCATCCAGTACAATGATATGGAATTGATTGGTATGGATGAAGCCAAGTACAATACGGTACGTGGTAATGATATTGGTATGATTTTCCAAGATCCCTTGGCTTCTCTGAATCCATTGATGACGATTGGTGCACAGATTGATGAGGCGCTGTTCTATCACACTGATTTGGATGCCAATGCTCGTACAGAGCGAGTTTTGGAACTCTTGGCTCAGGTAGGTATTCCAAATCCTAAGCGGACATTTAAACAGTATCCACATGAGCTTTCAGGTGGTATGCGTCAGCGTATCATTATTGCGATGGCCTTGTCTTGTAAACCGCCAATTATTATTGCGGACGAACCGACAACAGCCTTGGATGTTACAATTCAAGCACAAATCTTGGATCTCTTAAATGATATTCAAGCGGAGACAGGTTCGGGTATTATTTTGATTACCCATGACTTGGGAGTAGTTGCAGAAACTGCTGATCGTGTGGCTGTCATGTACGGTGGTCAGTTTGTCGAAGTAGCGCCAGTAGAAGAACTCTTTACCAATCCAAAACATCCATATACACGTTCGCTCTTGAAGTCAAATCCTCAATCAGGTAGCGAAGGAGGCGATCTTCATGTTATTGAAGGTATTGTGCCGCCGATTACAAAAATGGTTCGTAAGGGTTGCCGCTTTGCTCCACGTATTCCGTGGATTGGAGCAGAGGCTCATGAAGAGAATCCGAGCATGCACGAGGTAGGTCCAAATCACTTTGTTCGTTGTACCTGCCATGAGACATTCTATTTTGAAGGGGAGGCCTAATAGTGGGATTTATTGAAGTAAAAGATTTAAAAGTCCATTATCCAATTCGTAGTGGCTTCTTTAACCGTGTGACGGATCATGTCTATGCTGTCGATGGCGTTAATATTGAGTTTGAAGAAGGAAAAACCTATGGTTTGGTAGGTGAGTCAGGTTCTGGGAAATCGACCATTGGTAAGGCAATTATCGGTTTAGAGCGTGCCACTTCTGGTCAGATTATCTATGAAGGACAAAATGTAACCAACAAATCACGTGGTAAAAAAGGAAACTTTAATCGTGATGTTCAAATGATTTTCCAAGATTCTCTTTCAAGTTTTAACCCGAAAAAACGTATTTTGGACATCATTGCGGAACCAATCCGTAACTTTGACCGCTTATCTCCAGATGAAGAAAAGAAAAAGGTTCTTCATCTCTTGGATACAATCGGTCTAAATGAAGAAGCCCTGATTAAATATCCTCATGAATTCTCAGGTGGTCAGCGCCAACGTATCGGTGTTGCTCGTGCCTTGGCTAGTAACCCTCGTTTGATTATTGCTGACGAGCCGGTTTCTGCCTTGGATTTGTCTGTGCAGGCACAGGTTTTGAATTATATGAAACGTATCCAAGATGAGTTCAAGCTTAGCTATCTCTTTATTTCCCATGACCTCGGTGTTGTACAACACATGTGTGATGAATTGTTTATCATGTATCGCGGACGTTTCGTAGAGACAGGAAATAAGAACGATATTTATAATAATCCACAACATATTTACACTAAACGTTTGTTGTCTGCGATTCCAACGATTGATCCAGTCAACCGTTTGAAGAATAAAGAAAAACGTTTGGCTGCTGAAAAAGAGTATCAAGAAATGCAAGGTCAATACTATGATGAAAACGGTCGTGTGTACGATTTGAGATCCTTCTCAGAAACTCATCAAGTAGCCCTTCCAGAAGGAGGTCAGAACTAAGATGTGGAAAACAGTATTACGTCGTTTACTCATGATGATTCCGCAGATTATTATCTTGAGCATCATTGCTTTCTTTGTTGCGAAGATGATGCCGGGGGATCCCTTTACAGGATTGATTGACCCAAATATCGATCCAGCAATCATCGAACAAAAACGGATTGCGGCAGGTTACTATGATCCAATCCCTGTTCAGTATTTCCGTTGGATTGGTAATCTTTTGCAGGGGGATTTTGGTCAAAGTATCCTCTTCAAGCAACCTGTTGTTGATGTTATCATGCAACGTTTAAACAACACTATTTGGTTGTCTTTATTGACGATGGTGTTGACTTATTTGATTGCTCTTCCATTGGGGATGATTGCAGGTCGTTACCAAAACTCGCTTGCAGATAAAATCATTGGCGTGTATAACTTCTTGACATTTTCAACTCCAACTTTCGTTTTTGCCATCCTTATGCTTTGGATGTTTGGCTTTAGTTTGGGTTGGTTCCCAACGCGTGGGTCGATTGACGGTGGTGTAGAAGGATTTGCAGCCATTCTCAGTCGCTTACACCATATGATTCTTCCAGCGATTACAATGGCAATTTTGTCAACAACAGTAACTATTCAATATCTTCGTACGGGGATTATCGATGCGAAGAGCCAGGACTATGTTCGTACAGCTCGTGCCAAAGGTGTTCCTGAGAGAGTTGTTTATAACCGTCATATCTTCCGTAATTCTATCTTGCCAATTGCATCTTTCTTGGGCTATGAATTGACAGGATTGATTGGTGGTTCTATCTTCATTGAAAATATTTTCACTTATCCAGGTATCGGTCAGTTATTCTTTAACTCTATTTCTAGTCGTGACTATAGTGTCATCTTGGCTTTGTTGTTGATATTTGGTATGGGTACCTTGTTGGGGACATTGATTTCAGATATTATCATGAGTATCGTGGATCCACGTATCCGTGTGAAATAGAAGGAGGAGTAAGGTGAGTAAAGAAAATAAAAAACAAGTACAATCTGCTTCAACTCCTCCAGGTGGCTTCCGTGTCATCGCGCGGGAGTTTATGAAGGATCGACTTGCATTGACTTCATTAATTATCTTAGTGACGGTTCTCTTGGCAGTCTTTATCGGAGCGCTTCTGTTGGATCAAGAACAAGTTATGAAAGTCAACCTTTTGGGACGTTACTTGGAACCAGGTGTTAACGGCTATATCTTGGGGACAGATGAAGGTGGTAAAGATATCTTTGGTCAGCTGATTATCGGTGCTCGTAACTCGATCATTATCGGTTTTACCATTACGATTATTACTAGTATTGTTGGTATCTCTATCGGTCTGATTTCTGGTTATTACGGTGGTCGTTTGGACGGATTCCTGATGCGTATTGTCGATTTCATCATGATTTTGCCGGTGACTATGTTGATTATTGTGTTCGTGACAGTTATCAAGAACTATACAATCTATCACTTCATTCTCATCATGAGTGCCTTTTATTGGACGGCCAAGGCTCGTCTATTCCGTACAAGGACTTTGTCAGAGGCAAGCTTGGATTATGTCAATGCATCAAAAACATTGGGAACAAGCGACTTCATGATTATGTTCCGTGAAATTTTACCAAACTTAAGTTCATTGATTATCGTTAACTTGACCTTGAACTTTGCGGGAAATATCGGTATTGAGACTTCGTTGACTTATCTTGGTTTCGGTCTACCATCGACAGTACCAAGTTTGGGTACCTTGATTGCCAATGCCCGCAATGCAGATATTTTGGAAAACAAGACATGGATTTGGTTGCCAGCAGCCATCTTCATCCTTGTGATGATGCTCTGTATCAACTATGTCGGACAAGCTTTCCAACGTGCAGCAGATGCTAAGCAGCGTTTAGGTTAATTGTGAAAAGGGTTCCTTTGGGAGCTCTTTTTTTGTAAAATCCGATGTAACAAGCTTGTTTTTTACAGAAAGCAGAAAATGTGGTAAAATGGAGTGATAAAACTATTTGAGGTAACGAATTATGACTGTTAAAATCAATACTAAAGACGGCCAAATCGAATTGACTGATGACGTGATTGCCACAGTTGTTGGCGGTGCTACGACTGAGATTTTCGGTGTTGTTGGGATGGCTAGTAAGTCTGCGATCAAGGATAATTTTCAAGCACTTTTGAGAAAAGAAAATTATTCTAAAGGTGTTGTGATTAAGACCTTGGAAGATGGTCGCATTGCAGTCGATGTTTATACTGTGATGAGCTACGGTGTAAAAATCAGTGAAGTATCTCGCAACATCCAAGAACGCGTTAAGTTCAACTTGGAAAATCAACTAGGTATCTCTGTAGATGCCGTCAATGTCTTTATCCAAAATATCAAAGTCGTAGGAGAATAATTGTGTCTAAAATTACAACTAGTTTATTTCAAGAAATGGTGCAGGCAGCATCAACTCGTCTGAATAAACAAGCCGAATATGTGAACTCACTCAATGTTTTCCCAGTTCCAGATGGGGATACTGGTACCAACATGGGGATGACTATTACCAATGGTGCTAAAGAAGTAGCAGATAAGTCTGCTTCTACTGTTGGAGAAGTTGCGCAAATTCTTTCTAAGGGCTTGTTGATGGGAGCTCGTGGAAACTCAGGTGTTATTACGTCGCAATTGTTCCGCGGTTTTGGTCAATCTGTTAAAGGCAAGGTTGAATTGGACGGTAAGGATTTGGCGCAAGCCTTTCAACATGGTGTAGAAGTGGCTTATAAAGCAGTTATGAAGCCAGTTGAAGGTACAATTCTTACTGTTTCGCGTGGGGCAGCCACTGCAGCTTTGAAAAAGGCAGAAGAGACTGATGATGCGGTTGAGGTCATGCGTGCCACTCTTGACGGTGCTAATCGTGCTCTTAAGAAAACGCCAGAGATGCTTCCAGTCTTGAAGGAAGTTGGCGTTGTCGATTCAGGTGGACAAGGTCTTGTTTACATTTATGAAGGCTTCTTGTCAGCTTTGACGGGCGAGTATATTGCTTCGGAAGATTTTGAGGCGACACCTGCTGTTATGTCTGAAATGATCAATGCTGAGCACCACAAGTCAGTTGCAGGTCATGTAGCGACTGAAGATATTACCTTTGGTTACTGTACAGAAATCATGGTAGCTCTTCGCCAGGGTCCTACTTATGTCAAGGACTTTGATTATGAAGAATTCCGTAACTATCTTAACGACCTTGGGGATTCCCTCCTTGTAGTCAACGATGATGAAATCGTTAAAGTCCATGTCCATACAGAAGATCCAGGTTTGGTCATGCAAGCGGGTCTTCAATATGGTAGCTTGGTCAAGGTAAAAGTGGACAATATGCGTGAGCAACATGAAGCTCAGGTTGAGAAAGAAGAAAGTTTCCAAAAACCGGCTGAACAAAAAGAGTATGCTATTATTGCGGTAGCTGCTGGGGAAGGTTTGACAGAAATCTTCAAATCACAAGGTGTTGACTATGTGATTTCAGGTGGTCAGACCATGAACCCATCAACAGAAGATTTTGTCAATGCTATTGAATTGGTCAATGCCCGCAATGTCATCTTGTTGCCAAATAACAAAAATATCTTGATGGCTGCTCAGACGGCTGCTGAGGTTGCAGAAGTTGCGGTTAAGGTTGTGGAAACTAAGACCCTACCACAAGGTTTTACTAGCTTGCTTGCTTTTGATCCAAGTCGTGATTTGGAAAGCAACTTTGAAGCGATGACGGCATCTCTCGCAGAGGTAAAAAGTGGTAGCGTGACAACTGCGGTCCGCGATACAACCATCGATGGTCTTGAAATCCATGAGAATGACAACCTTGGTATGGTTGATGGCAAGATTGTGGTTTCTAATCCAGATATGATGGAAACACTTGTCGCTACATTTGAGAAAATGCTGGATGAAGACAGCGAAATCGTGACGATCTATATCGGTGAAGATGGTAATGAAGAATTGGCTCAAACTCTTGCTGAACAGCTAGAAGAACAATTTGAAGATGTTGAGGTCGAAATCCATCAAGGAAATCAACCAGTCTACCCATATCTTTTCAGCGTAGAATAAACAAAATCGCAGGCTCTGGCTTGCGATTTTTTCTGTCGACTTGTCTACAATTTCCAGTAGACCTATGACAAACTACTGGGGCTATGGTATAATTAAAGACATGTATAGTCAGAATGAAAATGAATTGATTGCCATTGGTGAGAGAATTGGAAAAGCCTGTAAGCCAAATCAAGTTCTAGTATTATCAGGGGATTTGGGTGCTGGGAAAACAACTCTGACCAAGGGTTTGGCCAAGGGTTTAAAAATTGAACAGATGATTAAGAGTCCTACTTATACGATCGTTCGAGAGTATGAGGGGACCATGCCACTCTATCACTTAGATGTTTATCGAATTGGAGATGACCCTGACTCGATTGATTTGGATGATTTTCTCTATGGAGGAGGTCTAACGGTTATCGAGTGGGGAGAATTACTGGATGTCAGTCTATTTGATGACTATTTGCTCATTCGTATAGAGAAAGAGGGAGATGGTCGACGATTGACAGTCGAATCTCATGGGGCTCAAAGTAGCGATTTAGCGAAGGAGTTCCAAAATGTCTGAAAAAGAAGTGTATTTTAGTGAAGCTGAACCAGCTGATGCAGCAGCTTTTATTGATTTTATGAATCAAGTTGCTAGAGAAACGGATTATCTGGTCATGGATGAGACTGGTTTTCGATTTAGTGTTGATGAAATGGAGACCATCTTCGAGGCAGGAATCGAAAATCCTCGTGAATTATGCCTGTTGGCTAAGGTTGGTTCGGAAGTCGTCGGCGCAATTTCTGTTAAGTCCTCTAAGCAGTTTCGCATTAGCCATATCGGAAATATTTTTATTGCAGTAAAAAAAGCCTACTGGGGTCACGGTCTAGGGACGATTTTACTGGAGGAAGTATTGCATTGGGCAGAGGAAATGGATGTATTGAAGCGTTTGGAATTAACGGTTCAGGTTCGCAATCAGGCGGCAGTACATTTATACCAAAAACTAGGATTCAACATTGAAGGAACCCAGATACGTGGGGCTAGAACAGATGAAGGAGAATGGCTTGATCTTTATTATATGGGCAAGTTAATTGGTGAAGTATGACAATTGGAAAAAAAATATTCTTAATGTCTTTGGCTATTGTTGGTTTAACACTAGGTGCCGGCTTAATATACGGGGCCAGCTTGTTAAATTTTTCTACAGGTACTATTTCAAAAACCTATAAGCAGCTAGATGGAGAAAAAGAAATCACTCCTATTGATGCGACAGAACCCCTAACCATCCTACTGATGGGGGTGGATATGGACCAAGCGACCCGCGGGGGAGATTGGGAGGGTGGCCGTAGTGATTCGATGATTTTGGTAACTGTTAATCCCAAGACTAAGGAAACCAATATGATGAGCTTGACTCGTGATATTATGGTTGAGATTGCAGAAGCGAATGGAGAGTCTTCAGGAACGGTTGAAAAACTAAATCATTCTTATAGCTACGGACAGGCACCGATGGCCATTGCCACGATCGAAAAGATGATGGATATTAACATTGACCGTTATATCGAAATAAATATGGATGGTCTGATTGAGCTTGTTGATGCGGTTGGAGGTATTGAGGTAAACAATACTCTTGGCTTTCCTATATCCATTTCGGAACATGAGCCTGCATACACCTCTATTGTTCAGTCGGGGAAACAGTTAGTAAATGGGGATCAGGCGCTGGTTTATGCTCGGATGCGCTATGATGATCCTGAGGGGGATATCGGACGTCAGAGACGCCAACGAGAAGTTATCACGGCTATTATAAAAAAACTCCTCCAGTTAGATGGTTTGACCCAGTATAAGAAGATTCTGACCGCCATCTCCAATAATATGCGAACCAACATTGAGATTAGTCCTGCGACAATTCCAAGCCTCCTGGGTTATAAAGACTCGGTCTCTAAGTTGAATTCCTATCAGTTGCGCGGTGTGGACCAAATGGTTGATGAAATCTATTATCAATTACCAACCAGTACACATCTATTGGAAATGCAAAATATTCTGAAAAAATCTATCGGCTTAGAAGAAAATACCGACTTAGTCACAAACGTGAAGGTCTACGAAGGACAGATGGGATTGCCAAGTCCAATAAACGTTTATGATGTATATACAAATCTCTTGCTGTTAGAAGCAAGTCCATGGGCAGAAAGCTTGGATCCAGAAATAGGGAGTCCATCGGCTACTACGACTGTGACAACAGAAGAGCAGGTAACCGATTTTTCAACAGAGCCAGTACTTGGTGATGAAAACGGGTCACAATAATGTAGTCATTCAGTTTTTCTTTTATTACTTTGACGAGCGAGTACTAAAAGCCTATAAAAATAGAGGTTGCAAACAACCTCTATTTTTATATATTTGGAAATTCCCTATGTCAGGGAGTGCTATTCTCATTCTGGTATTTTTTGAGAACCTGTTGGATTTCTTCCAAGTTTCCTGCAATACTTTGCTGATAGACTCGAGTCTTATATTGTAAGTCAGAAGCCATTTCCTGCAAGGGTTCTTGAAAACTTTGGATAATGGCAAGTTGTTCCTGGATATTGTCCTTGCTCAGTTGAATATCTGATAGAAGTTGTTTGGTTCCCTTTATTTCTTTAGTAATTTTATCCCGATGCGTGACTGCAAGGAAGCTGGCGGTAGCGGCGCTTACGGCTAAAATGATATTACGAAGTTTCATATTATTCTCCTAGATAGAGCTCTTGTGCCAGTTGAGCCAGGGCTGGGAAGTCAGGGTCGTTGGCTTTAAATTGAATGCTCAATCCATCTTGATTGTTAAAGCGTGGTAAGAGATGGATGTGTGTATGAAAGACAGTTTGCCCAGCGGCCTCCTCGTTATTATTAACGATGTTTAGACCACTAGCTCCAAGTTTTTCTTTTAACTGACGAGCGATGGTTGGCACAACAGAAAAGAGTGTGGCTGCAGCTTCTTTATCCATATCAAGCACGTTTCGGTAGTGTTTTTTAGGAACAACCAATGTGTGTCCTTTTGTGACCTGAGTGATGTCTAAAAAGGCTAATACTTGGTCATCTTCGTAGACTTTTGAAGCTGGTATTTCTCCAGAGATAATTTTGCAAAAAATACAATCCGACATAATGGCAACCTCTTTCTAGGATTTTTGTTATAATAATTATATCAAATTGTAGGAAGAATTGTATGTTAGAAGTAAAAAATGTAACTGGAGGATATGTCAATATCCCAGTTTTGAAAGATGTATCTTTTACCGTTGAGGATGGTCAATTAGTTGGTCTAATTGGTTTAAATGGTGCAGGGAAATCAACAACTATTAAGGAAATTATCGGTCTTTTGACCCCCTATCAAGGGCAGATTGCAATTGACGGCCTAACTTTGCTACAAGGGGCTGAAAATTATCGGAAGAAGATTGGGTTTATCCCTGAAACACCAAGTTTGTATGAAGAACTAACCCTCAAAGAGCACTTGGAAGTGGTAGCAATGGCCTATGATTTATCTTGGGAGCAAGCTTGGGGACGTGTTGAGCACTTGTTAAAACTGTTTCGCTTGGATGAGAAATTGGACTGGTTTCCTGTCAATTTTTCAAAGGGAATGAAGCAGAAGGTCATGATTATTTGTGCTTTTATGGTGGAGCCGAGTCTGTTGATTGTTGATGAGCCTTTTCTGGGATTAGACCCCGTGGCTATCTCTGACTTGATCGCTCTTTTGGAGGAAGAAAAATCTAAGGGCACTTCAATTCTCATGTCCACTCACGTTCTTGACTCAGCTGAGAAAATGTGCGACTCTTTTGTGATTTTACATCAGGGACAGGTCCGTGCAACTGGAAATTTGGAGGAGCTACAAAGCGCATTTGGTATGGATGGTGCAAGTCTGAACGAAATTTATCTGGCCTTGACGCAAGAAGGAGTGGCTGGATGAAAGAATTGTTTCAACAACGCCGACTAGATTTTTTAAATCGTTGTTCCAAGTATCTGCGCTATGTTCTGAATGACCATTTTGTTTTGGTTCTCATGGTTTTATTAGGCTTTTTGAGTTTGCAATACCGTCAATTATTGTTGTCATTCCCTGAGAATCCGTTGCCGATTATTTTGGTGGTTATTGCAATCAGTCTACTGGTACTAGTGTCTGGAAGAATTGCGACTTATCTAGAAGAAGCAGATCAAATCTTCCTATTGACCAAGGAAAAAGACATTCTGCAAGGACTCGAGGTTGCAGCTAGACGCACGGTCTTGTTTTGGTCCTCTATACAGGTGGTGGTTCAGCTTGTTTTGTTACCAATCTATTTGAAACTGGGTTTACCGGTGTGGATGATTGTAGCTGGTCTTCTTACTTTGTTGGTTTTAAAATGTCTTTTTGTCAAGCGCCGATTAGTGGCTTATCAGTCACAGGGAGTATTGGACTGGTCTAAGGCTATTCAAGATGAACAAAAAAGGAAACAGTCTATTTTACGTTTCTTTGCCTTATTTACAACGGTTAAAGGAATCAGTACGACTGTTAAACCGAGAAGCTATCTCAATGGAATCTTGCGTCTCGTCAAGTCGAGACAGACTTGGTTTTATCTCTACTTACGGGCTTTCTTGCGTTCAGGAGACTACTTGGGCTTGACGATACGTCTACTGTTGTTGGCGATTTTGTCCCTATTTGCCATTGAAGAATCGTGGTTATCCATCGGCCTAGTTTTAGTCTTTCATTATTTGCTTGTCTTCCAGTTGTTGGGGCTTTACAAGCATTATGATTATCAATATATAACACAACTGTATCCTCTGGAGAAAGATTCCAAGAAAATTGGTCTTCAGAATTTGCTTAGAGTGATTTTATATAGTCTATTAGTAGTGGAATTGGGCTTTGCTCTGCTATTTTCTAAAGAGAATGCGATGGTAGTCGTCTTACTTCTCGTGGGGATTTTCTTGCATGAAATATATTTGCCTCTAAAATTAAAAAAATTGATTGACTAAATAGACGAAAATTAGTAAAATAGTAAGGAATTTTTAAAGGAGGAAAGGCATGCAGTTTGATACCAGTGGGCTACAATTACAGTCTATTGCAGGAAATAGTGGCAAAGCGTTTAAAGGCCTACGGTCAGACGGAACGCCAGTCTTTGTGAAGTATGAGATGCCTCCGATAGTGTCTGCTCTTGCGCGTGAGCAAATTACACCACCCGTTTTGTCAGCAAATCGTGAAGTAGGAATGGGGCATCGTGTAGAGCAGGAGTGGTTGAATGGTCGTACCTTGGAGCGTCAAGATATGACTAGTAAACAGATTCGTCAAATACTGGTGAGAATGCACTATTCTCGCATTTTGCTCAATCAGGCTTTGCAGATGAATTATACCTATATGGAACCTCAGGATTTGGTTTATCGTTGGCAAAAAGAGGCGCCAACTAGATTGGGACAGAATTCTTATCTGCAATCTATCTGTCAAGATTTATTGAATAATCTACCAAGATTCCGTCAAGAGGTGGCAACATTTGTTCACGGAGATTTGCATCATAGTAACTGGGTAGAAACGACGTCTGGTTTGGTGTATTTGACAGATTGGGAGACCGCTTGTGTAACGGATCGGATGTTGGATGTTGCCTATATTTTGACGCATTATATTCCTCGTCAGTCCTGGGAAGAGTGGCTTCGGGCTTATGGCTACAAATATAACAGCACAGTATTAAATAAGGTTTATTGGTATGGCCAGCTTGGCTATCTAAACCAAATAGCTAAGCATGTAGAAAGCTACAATGTTTTGGCTGCAAATAAAGAAATTTATGCTCTACGGCAATTCCGTCAGAGTTTCTATAAGGAAGTATGAGAGTTAGAAATCGTAAGGGAGCGAGTGAGCTTCTAGCAAACAATCCCCAGTATGTTATCTCCAATCCAGAGGAGTGTAAGGGGAAATGGGCAGAGATTTTTGGAAACAATAATCCTATCCACATAGAAGTTGGTTCTGGTAAAGGTCGCTTTGTCACTGGTATGGCTGCGCAAAATCCAGATATCAACTATATTGGTATTGATATTCAGATGACCGTGTTAAGCTATGCCTTGGACCGTGTGCTTGAAGCTGGCTTACCAAATATAAAATTATTGCAGGTGGATGGTTCGAGTTTGACCAACTATTTTGCACCGGCAGAAATAGATCAGCTTTATCTGAATTTTTCAGATCCATGGCCTAAGAAACGTCATGAGAAACGCCGTTTGACCTACAAGTCATTCTTGGATACCTACAAGGAAATCCTACCTGAGAAGGGAGAAATCCACTTCAAAACAGATAATCGTGGTTTGTTTGAGTATAGCCTGGCTAGTTTTTCTCAATATGGTATGGTCTTGAAGCAAGTTTGGCTAGATTTGCATGCTGATGGTTTGGAAGGCAACGTTATGACAGAGTATGAGGAGAAATTCTCAAACAAGGGTCAAGTCATCTATCGTGTGGAAGCACAGTTTCAATAATTCCCTTAGTGGAAAATGAGGAGAGGTCTAACAGAGACCTTTTTCCTTTGTCGAATAAACTATAGTCATTCAGTTTTTCTTTTATTACTTCGACGTAAGAGGAAACTCCGTTTCCTTATTTCTAACTTCAAACACTCCACTGGATTGTTTGAACTCGCTTTGCCGTACTCTGCAGGGGTGACTTGCTCCGCAAGTGCTATCTCCAACCTCCAAAGGTTCCCCAAACCTTTGGAGAGAGTACTAAAAGTAAACTAAAAGACTATAAATGTCTATAATCCATCGTTTTCCTTTACAAATAGGGATAGATATGATAAAATAATGGAAGTGAATAATGAGAAAAGGGGTTGGCGTCAGTCAACCCTTTCCCTGTACACGGATTTCTGTATATAGAATAAATGATAGTACAAGGGAGTTTACTGTCAAAGGAAATAGAGAGTCCTGGATAGTGCAAACTATTTGAGTAATGTATTTCTAGCGACTGTAAAAATAGGAGGTGTTTATGTCATCAATTATTGAATTGGTCACAGCAGCAATTACCCCCGCTATTCAAACTCCTTACGAGTTGGTAGATGTGGAATATGGTAAAATGGGCGGTGACTATGTCCTATCGATTTTTGTCGATAAGGAGGGTGGAATTTCCCTTCAAGATACAGCAGATTTATCCGAAAAGATCAGTCCGATTTTGGACACTATCAAACCAGACCCATTTCCAGACCAATACATGCTGGAGGTAACAAGTCCAGGTTTGGAACGTCCTTTAAAAACGGCAGATGCTGTTGAGAAGGCGGTTGGAAAGTACATCCATGTCAAGCTCTATCAGGCAATTGATAAAATCAAGGTTTTTGAAGGAACGTTGCTCTCCTTTGATGGAACAGACCTGATTATGGAGTATATGGATAAAACTCGTAAGAAGGAAGTAACTATTCCTTACCAGACGGTGGCTAAGGCCCGTTTGGCTGTTAAGTTATAATACTTTTTCATGAGTATTTTATAAAGATATTAGACTTTAAGAAAGGACCTTTTGAGCGCAAAAGGAAAACAACATGAGTAAAGAAATGCTAGAAGCCTTCCGTATTTTAGAGGAAGACATGGGTATTAACAAAGCGGATATCATTGATGCAGTTACAGAGTCGCTTCGTTCAGCTTATAAACGCCGTTATGGTCAATCAGAATCAGCAGTGATTGAATTTGACGAGAAAAAAGGCGATTTCCATGTATTTACTGTTCGTGAAGTAGTAGATGAAGTATTTGATAGCCGACTAGAAATTAGTCTAAAAGATGCCTTGGCTATTTCATCAGCTTATGAAATGGGTGACAAAATTAAATTCCAAGAAGACCCAGCGGAATTTGGACGTGTAGCTGCTCAATCAGCTAAACAGACCATCATGGAAAAGATGCGCAAACAAAAGCGTGCCATTACCTTCAATACCTACAAGCAACATGAAAATGAGATTATGTCAGGTACGGTAGAGCGTTTTGATAATCGCTTTATCTATGTCAACCTTGGTACGATTGAAGCACAATTGTCAAAACAAGACCAAATTCCTGGTGAGGTTTTCCAATCTCATGATCGCATCGAAGTCTATGTCTACAAGGTAGAAGACAATGGTCGTGGTGTTAACGTATTTGTCAGCCGTAGCCATCCAGAAATGATCAAACGCCTCATGGAACAGGAGATTCCAGAAGTATACGATGGAACAGTTGAAATCATGAGTGTTGCTCGCGAAGCTGGAGACCGTACGAAAGTGGCTGTTCGTAGCCATAATCCAAACGTAGATGCTATTGGTACTATCGTTGGTCGTGGTGGTTCAAATATCAAGAAAATCACCAGCAAGTTCCACCCAGCTCGTTATGATGCTAAGAATGACCGTATGATTCCTACTGAGGAAAATATTGACGTTATCGAGTGGGTAGCAGATGAAGCGGAATTTATCTACAATGCCCTCGCTCCTGCTGAAGTTGACCAAGTATTGTTTGACACGGAAGATGGAAAACATGCTACAGTCGTTGTACCAGATGATAAATTGTCATTGGCAATTGGTCGTCGCGGTCAAAACGTTCGTTTGGCAGCACATTTGACAGGATTCCGTATCGACATCAAGTCAGCATCGGAGTATGAAGCTTTTGAAGCAACTCAATATGCAACAGACGAAGTTGTAGAAGAAGTCGCAGAAGAACAAGAGTAAGGCAAAAGGAGCAACCATGGCAAAAGCTAGAAAAATACCCTTGCGCAAGTCTGTGGTGTCCGGTGAAATCATCGACAAACGGGATTTGCTCCGTATTGTAAAAAATAAAGAAGGTCAAGTATTTATCGATCCAACAGGCAAGGCAAATGGTCGTGGAGCTTACATCAAGCTTGACAATGATGAGGCAAGCCAAGCTAAGAAACGTCGTGTCTTTGATCGTTCCTTTAGTATGGAAGTGGCCGAAGAATTTTACGATGAATTAATTGCCTATGTTGATCATAAGATCAAGAGGAGAGAACTTGGACTCGAATAAGAGACAGAAAATCTTAAATTTATTAGGTTTGGCCCAGCGAGCTGGTCGCCTGGTTTCGGGTGAGGACCTGGTTGTTGAAGCTATTCAAAAAGGGCAGGCAAAGTTGGTGTTTTTAGCCGAAGATGCTGCTGGAAATTTAAGTAAAAAAGTAACAGATAAAAGTCATACCTATCAAGTAGAAGTTGTAACAGTGTTTTCAACACTGGAATTGAGTGCAGCTGTCGGCAAGGCTAGAAAAGTTCTTGCAGTGACAGACGCTGGATTTACAAAGAAGATGAGGTCTATTATGGAATAGAACAGGAGGACAAGGCATTGTCTAAGAAGAGATTGAATGAAATAGCCCGTGAATTAGGCGTAAGCAGTAAGGAAGTTGTTGCTAAGGCTCAAGAATTGGGTTTTGAAGTCAAAAGTCATGCTTCAAGCGTAGATGAAGCAAGTGCTAAACGCCTTGCAGAAAGCTTTGGGGGACAAAAATCAGAGGCAACTAAAGTTGCGGCAAAAGTTAGCAAGCCTGAGAAGGTTGATGAAACTCCAAAAGTGGAAACAGCTAAGGTAGAAGAAGCTAAGGAAACACAGCCAGTAGTAAAAGAAGAAGTTGCGGCAAGCGCAGTACAATCAGCTCCACATCGTCCACAGAGTCGAAACTTTAAGGCAGAGCGTGAAGCGCGGGCCAAAGAGCAGGCTGCTAAGCGAGCTCAGGGTCAAGGAAAAGGTGGTCAAGCTAAATCTGGTCAGGACCGTCGTGACAACCGTCAACAAGGTCAGGGACGTTCAAACAATGAGCGAAATGATCGCCGCGACAATCGTCGTGACCAGCGTCCAGAAGAGCGGAAAGACAACCGATTTGGAGACCGTCGCGATAATCGAGACAACCGTCGTCAGGACAATCGTTCAGGTCGGTCAGCTCGCTTTGAACAAAGAGAGGCTGCAAAACCAGCGGGACCTAAAATTGACTTCAAAGCGCGTGCTGCTGCTTTGAAAGCAGAACAAAATGCGGAGTATGCTCGTACCAGTGAAGAACGTTTTCGTCAGGCTCAGGAAGCTAAAAAGCAACCTAAGAAGCCAAAAGAAATTAAGTTTGAAGAACCGGTTGTGGAAAGCAAACCATTTGTGAAGCCTGCACCTGTTGCATCGGTACCAGAGCAAGTTGCAGAAACTACTGTAGATACCCGTCGTAAGAAACAAGCTCGACCAGATAAAAAACGTGACTTTAATAGTGACGAAGAAGATGGTCCACGGAAACAACAAAGAAATCGAAATAGTCAAAATCAAGTGAGAAATCAAAGAACAAGTAACTGGAATAACAACAAGAAAAATAAAAAAGGCAAGGCTAACCAACCTGCCAAACCTGTCACAGAACGCAAGTTCCACGAATTGCCAACTGAATTTGAATACACTGCTGGCATGACCGTCGCAGAAATTGCAAAACGAATCAAACGTGAACCTGCTGAAATTGTGAAAAAACTCTTCCTTATGGGAGTTATGGCGACTCAAAACCAATCTTTGGATGGAGATACTATCGAACTCCTCATGGTTGATTATGGTATTGAAGCGAAAGAAAAGGTAGAGGTCGATAACGCAGATATTGAGCGTTTCTTCGTAGAAGAGGGTTACCTCAATGAAGAAGAGATGACAGAACGCCCACCTGTTGTGACTATCATGGGACACGTTGACCATGGTAAAACAACCTTGTTGGATACCCTACGTAATTCTCGTGTTGCTACTGGGGAAGCTGGTGGTATCACACAGCATATCGGTGCCTACCAAATTGAGGAAGCTGGTAAGAAAATTACCTTCTTGGATACTCCAGGACACGCGGCCTTTACTTCTATGCGTGCACGTGGTGCATCTGTTACCGACTTGACCATCCTAGTCGTTGCTGCAGATGATGGTGTCATGCCACAAACGATTGAGGCTATCAACCACTCAAAAGCAGCTAATGTGCCAATCATTGTAGCTATCAACAAGATTGACAAGCCAGGTGCAAACCCAGAGCGTGTCATCGGTGAATTGGCTGAGCATGGTGTTATCTCAACCGCTTGGGGTGGAGAATCTGAATTTGTAGAAATCTCAGCTAAGTTTAACCAAAACATTGATGAATTGTTGGAAACTGTTCTTTTGGTTGCTGAAATCCAAGAACTGAAGGCAGACCCAACTGTTCGTGCGATTGGTACAGTTATCGAAGCGCATTTGGATAAAGGGAAAGGTGCGGTTGCAACCCTCCTCGTTCAACAAGGGACACTTAATGTTCAAGACCCAATCGTTGTCGGAAATACCTTCGGACGTGTTCGTGCCATGACAAACGACCTTGGTCGTCGTGTTAAAACTGCTGGTCCATCTACACCGGTATCTATTACTGGTTTGAACGAAGCTCCTATGGCAGGCGATCACTTTGCAGTTTACGAGGATGAGAAATCAGCTCGTGCAGCAGGTGAAGAACGTGCTAAACGTGCTCTTCTTAAACAGCGTCAAGCAACGCAACGAGTTAGTCTTGAAAACCTCTTTGATACCCTTAAAGCAGGTGAGGTTAAGTCAGTTAATGTGATTATCAAGGCCGACGTACAAGGTTCTGTTGAAGCTCTTGCATCATCGCTTCAAAAGATTGAAGTCGAGGGAGTACGTGTCAATATCGTCCACTCTGCAGTTGGTGCTATCAATGAATCAGATATTACTCTTGCGGAAGCTTCAAATGCTCTTGTGATTGGTTTCAACGTTCGTCCAACAGCTGAAGCGCGTAGCCAAGCTGAAGCAGATGATGTTGAAGTACGTCTTCACAGCATCATTTACAAGGTTATCGAAGAGATGGAAGATGCTATGAAAGGTATGCTTGATCCAGAATATGAAGAAAAAATCATTGGTGAGGCAATCATTCGTGAAACCTTCAAGGTATCCAAAGTTGGAACGATCGGTGGTTTCATGGTCGTACGTGGTAAGGTTACCCGTGATTCAAGTGTTCGAGTTATCCGTGATGGTGTTGTAGTATTTGATGGTAAACTAGCTAGTTTGAAACGCTATAAAGATGACGTGAAAGAAGTTGGTAATGCCCAAGAGGGTGGTTTGATGATTGAGAACTACAACGACTTGAAAGTTGATGATACCATTGAAGCTTACATCATGGAAGAAATCAAAAAATAATATTTTCTCACTGTCAAAGTCATAGACAAGTGATTTTGTCGAGGAAGTGACAATTTAATAGATTTTAGTAGGTTTTAAAGCAATAGTTTTTAATCTACTTGGATTATTCAAGCTGGGGAAACTCAGCTTTTCTATCATCTAAGAAAGGAAAGAATATGGCGAATCATTTTCGTACAGACCGTGTCGGGATGGAAATCAAGCGCGAAGTCAATGAGATTTTGCAAAAGAAAGTTCGTGATCCACGTGTGCAGGGAGTGACTATTACAGATGTTCAGATGGTCGGCGATTTGTCAATGGCCAAGGTTTACTACACAATCATGAGTAATTTGGCATCCGATAATCAAAAAGCACAAACGGGTCTTGAAAAAGCGACGGGAACCATTAAGAGAGAACTTGGTCGTAAGTTAACTCTTTATAAAATTCCGGATTTGGTCTTTGAAAAAGACCAATCAATTGAGTACGGCAATAAAATTGACCAAATGTTGCGTGCTCTTGATCAGAAAGATTAACAACAAAAGTCGGATGGGAACATTCGGCTTTTTTTGCTCGGATGCTTTGTCCATATATGGTGGCGTTTACAAGCCCTCGAAAAGATGTTATACTAAGACCAAAGATAGAGCACAGGAGGAAGTTATGAAAACATTTATTAGTAAACTGATGTTAGTGTCCACGGTTGTACTATTAGCTGCTTGTCAGTCTAATCAGGTAAAAGGTGGTGAGAGTTCTAGTTCTAGTGCTTCAAGCCAAGTTTCAGATAGTTCTAGTTTGCAGCAAGCGTCAACAATAGCATCTAGCTCCGAGACGCAAGCATCCTCAGTGACCACTCCTGAGCTAAGTGCGGTATACCAATCAGTTATTGATCGTTATCAAGCGAATATGGGGCAGCCTGCTGAGGCAATCAATCAGGATGAGGTCAGTAGCTATCTGAGCTTATTAACTAGTCAGGGGCAAGAATACAGTGGAATATTTTATAGTTTGTATGATGTCAACCATGATGGTACAGAGGAGCTGCTTCTAGCTTTGGACAAGTCGGGAGAATATGTCTTAATTGACCTCTATACTCAACTTGCCGATGAGAGTCTACGCTTGGTGGATAATTTCCGCAATCTTGGATTTGAAATTGGACCGGACGCCCTACTTCGTCCTTTACAGGATGGAACATACTTATTTGAAGGAGATGGTGTTTTTCGCATTTATCAATACAATGCGATGATTCCAGGTTTAAAACGCATTTCTGAATCAGATACCAATCCTGAAACTTCTCCCTTGCTTGAGTTGAAAAGCTTGCATTGGGTTAAGTTATAGATTTTATCAATGATTATTCCTAGGCTGGATTTCCCGGCCTTTTGTAGTTCCTAGAACTTTAAGTTTTCTTTTGGCAATCTTTAATCTTTCTTTTAGGAAGGAAAGGTAAACTAGGAGCATATCAGGAAGGGATACGACTTCCTAAAGAAAGAAAAGGAATCTTTATTATGAAAACAAATCTTAAAAAATTACTTTACTCTGGTGTTACTCTTATGAGTCTTGGTGTCTTAGCAGCATGTTCATCTACTTCAAGTTCAACGACGACTTCAAGCTCAGCAGCAACTAGTCAGACAAGTGTAGCGACAACTTCAAATAATAGCACTTCATCAGATTCGAGCTCGTCATCTATTGACTGGTCAGCCCTTCCAACGACAGAAGTGACGCTTTCAAATGATGGCTTGAAAATTACTGAGGGAGGAACCTATATTTTGACTGGTTCAACAACAGCTGGTGTAACGGTTGAAACAGATGCCAATGTTCGCATCATTCTAGCAGGTGCTGAGATTTCAAGTTCAGAAACTGCAGCAATCAATGTTATTAATGCTGATAATGTTGAATTGGAAATCAAAGATGGTACGACGAATACAGTGAAAGATACCAGTAATCATACAGATACCAACATTGAGGGGGCTATCCATGTTGAAGCAGATTTGACCATCACTGGTAATGGTAGCTTGACAGTTGAGGGGAACTTCCAAGATGGTATTGTATCGACGGACGACCTTGTCGTGAATTCAGGAAACATTACCGTCACTGCAGTGGATGATGGTATCCGTGGTAAGGATTCATTGACAATCAATGGTGGTACAATCAATGTAACAGCAGGTGGTGATGGTATCAAGTCAACCAATGATACAGATACTACCAAAGGTTATACAACTATCACAGGTGGTGAAATTACTGTAAAAGCAGGTGATGATGGTATTAAAGCGGAGACGGCTTTGACAATTGACGGAGGTACCATTACAGTATCAGAATCTGCTGAGGCACTTGAAGGTACTAACATCACGATTAATGGTGGTACATTAGATGTTTACGGTTCAGATGATGCTATTAATGCGGCAAGTACAACGTCATCAGATATCTTTATCAAGGTAACTGGCGGTGACTTGAAAGTGGCTGTAGGTAGTGGAGATACGGATGCCTTTGATGCTAATGGAGACATTTATATCTCCGGTGGGACAATTGATGTAACAGCTCAATCTGCTTTTGACTTCGATGGAACTGCTGAATTGACAGGAGGTACTGTGACAGTTAACGGTGAGCAGATTACTCAAATCACAGCAACAGGACCAGGTGCAGGTGGTCACGGTGGCTGGTAATCAATAATAATACAAAAAGGTCTGAGTTGACGAACTCAGACCTTTCGTTTGCTTTCCATATTGGGAAGATTGATTTTGTATTTAATTACCAATAATCGAATGATTAAAGAAATGGTAAAAATAGTGATGAAGGTTGGAATTTGTGGTAATTTCCAATTTACAACGCAAAGATGATAGAGGACTCCTGAGAAAAATGCAAGGACAGCATAGACATCTTCTTTAAGAACAATAGGTGTTTCATTGACGAGTAAATCACGGGCGATTCCGCCTCCGACACCTGTCAAAGCTGCCAGAATACCACTGGTTAGAGCGTTTAGCTGGAGAGAGATGCCAGTACTGGCTCCAATGAGGGCGAAGATGGCTAGACCGATTGCATCAAAGATAAGGTTTGTCTGGGAAAGGAAATGAATCATCTTCTTATCAAGTGGTTTGTCCTGCTTTAGATTGATAACAATCAAGTACATGCTAATCGCTACTCCGAGAGATAAATAGATGGCTGTAGGATCGGTCAGAGCAGTAGGAATGCGATTTGCCATCGTATCTCGAATAATTCCCCCACCAACGGCGGTAATGATGCCGAGCAAGCTAATTCCAAAAATATCTAACTTTTTCTTAAATCCTTTTACGGCCCCCGAAACAGCAAATGCGATAGTGCCTACGTAGTTACAAATCATCAGAAATAAATCGAATTCCATAAGAACCTCCGTACCTATATTAACAGAAAGAAAGACGGCGTGCAAGCTCATTTTAAAGTTTGTGAAAAAAGTTTCAAACAAGGAAAATAAATCTTTTTGGAATTTGTGAAAAAACGCACTAAATCAAGGTTTTCACGAAAATTTCTGTAAAAAGAAAACGGTTCAATTACTTGCCATTTGTGAAATATTGGTCTATCATAGTACAGAAAGAGAAAAACCTTTGGAGGAAATTATGGTATCTATCACAAAAGAACAACATTTGGACATGTTCTTGAAAATGCAACAAATCCGTGATGTTGATATGAAATTAAATAAATTAGTGCGTCGCGGTTTCGTACAAGGTATGACTCACTTCTCAGTCGGTGAAGAAGCTGCAGCTGTTGGACCTATTGCTGGATTGACAGATGAGGACATCATCTTCTCACATCACCGTGGTCACGGTCACGTTATTGCAAAAGGTATTGACATCAATGGCATGATGGCTGAGCTTGCTGGTAAGGCAACTGGTACATCAAAAGGCCGTGGTGGTTCTATGCACTTGGCAAACGTTGAAAAAGGAAACTTTGGTTCAAACGGTATCGTAGGTGGTGGTTATGCCCTTGCAGTTGGTGCAGCCCTTACGCAACAATACCTTGGTACAGATAACATTGTTATTGCCTTCTCAGGTGATTCAGCTACTAACGAAGGTTCCTTCCATGAATCAATGAACTTGGCGGCAGTTTGGAACTTGCCAGTTATCTTCTTCATTACAAACAACCGCTACGGTATCTCAACAGATATTTCTTACTCAACTAAGATTCCTCATCTCTACCAACGTGCAGCAGCATACGGTATTCCAGGTCACTATGTTGAGGATGGTAACGACGTTATTGCTGTTTATGAAAAAATGCAAGAAGTTATCGAGTACGTTCGTGCAGGAAATGGTCCTGCCATGGTCGAAGTTGAGTCATACCGCTGGTTTGGTCACTCAACTGCAGATGCAGGTGTGTACCGTACAAAAGAAGAAGTCAACGAGTGGAAAGCAAAAGACCCACTTAAGAAATACCGCAAATACTTGACAGAAAACAAGATTGCGACAGACGAAGAATTGGATGCCATCGAAGCACAAGTTGCAGAACAAGTAGAAGCATCTGTGAAATTCGCACAAGAAAGCCCAGATCCAGACATCTCAGTAGCTTACGAAGATGTGTTTGTAGACTAGTCTACTGTTCAGATTGAAGAAAATTTTTGATATAAGTAGGAGAAATTTTAAAATGGCTGAAACAAAAGTAATGGCCTTGCGTGAAGCGATTAACTTGGCTCAGAGCGAAGAAATGCGTAAGGATGAAAAAGTATTCTTGATGGGTGAAGACGTCGGTATCTACGGCGGTGACTTCGGTACATCTGTTGGTATGTTGGACGAGTTTGGTCCAAAACGCGTTCGCGACACGCCTATCTCTGAGGCAGCAATCGCTGGTTCTGCGGTTGGTGCGGCTCAAACGGGTCTTCGTCCAATCGTTGACTTGACTTTCATGGACTTCATCACAATTGCCCTTGATGCGATTGTTAACCAAGCGGCTAAAACCAACTATATGTTTGGTGGTGGCTTGAAAACACCTGTAACCTTCCGTGTGGCATCTGGATCAGGTATCGGTTCAGCGGCACAGCATTCACAATCTCTTGAAGCTTGGTTGACTCACATCCCAGGTATCAAAGTTGTTGCACCTGGTACAGCTAACGATGCAAAAGGTCTCTTGAAATCATCTATCCTTGACAACAACCCAGTTATCTTCTTGGAGCCAAAAGCTCTTTACGGTAAAAAAGAAGAAGTGAACTTGGACCCAGATTTCTACATTCCACTTGGTAAAGGTGAAATCAAACGTGAAGGTACGGATGTAACCATTATTTCATACGGTCGTATGTTGGAACGTGCCTTGAAAGCGGCTGAAGAAGTGGCTGCAGAAGGCATCAGCGTAGAAGTGGTTGACCCACGTACCCTTATCCCATTGGATAAAGAATTGATCATCGAATCTGTGAAGAAAACTGGTAAGGTTATCTTGGTTAACGATGCTTACAAAACAGGTGGTTTCATCGGTGAAATCGCATCAATCATCACAGAAAGCGAAGCCTTTGACTACTTGGATGCACCAATCATCCGTATCGCTTCAGACGATGTACCAGTTCCTTACGCAAACATTCTTGAAAACGCAGTATTGCCAAACGTAGAGAAAATTAAAGCGGCAATCTACAAGCAAGTAAACAAGGGTTAATCTTATCGTCATTCGCTTATCTTTTCTGGCTGTGTTGATTTGGCTTGCCTAAGGTCAGTTATGCCTGAACCAAATTGACTTGTCAGAAAAGCAATCGGAAAGACGATAACCTTAATATGCTAGAAATAAAATATTCTAGCATGACTAAGAATGCTTGGAAAAGAATTAAGCCACTTCGCTTGTCGAAGTCTGGTTTGGTTCTTGACAAGGTAAGAAACTGAAAGAAAGGATTAGAACACGAACTAAATGCTCGGAATTTAGATAGTCCGCCTTAGATGTGAAGCATCCTGCGTTGGACTCCTAAAATTCGGTCGCATTTGGACGTTCTTTGTATCATAATTATGGCTATTGAAATCATTATGCCTAAGCTCGGTGTGGACATGCAAGAAGGTGAAATCATCGAGTGGAAAAAACAAGAGGGCGATTTCGTCAATGAAGGCGACGTCATCTTGGAAATGATGTCTGACAAGACCAGCATGGAGCTGGAAGCAGAAGAGTCAGGCGTCCTATTGAAAATTGTTCACGGAAACGGTGCTACCGTTCCTGTAACAGAAGTTATTGCCTACATCGGTGCTGAAGGTGAGACGGTTGAAGCCGGCGCTTCAGCTGCACCTGCTGTTGAACCAGCAGCGGCTATTGAAGAAGTACCTGCTGGTCGTACACCAGTGATTGTTGCTCCTGCACCTGCTGCCAAACCACAAGGTGGTGGCAAGGTTCGTGCGACTCCAGCAGCACGTAAATTGGCGCGTGAGCTTGGAATCGATTTGGGTCTTGTTCCAGGAACAGGTGCTAACGGTCGTGTCCACAAGGTTGACGTCGAAGACTTCAAGGGAGCAGCTCCCAAAGCAACTCCGCTTGCAGCCCGTATTGCAGCAGACCAAGGTGTTGACTTGTCAACCCTTACAGGTTCAGGTGTCAACGGTAAGATTGTCAAGAACGACGTTCTTGCAGTACTTGCTCCTGCAGCTGTAGAAACTGCTGCTCCAGCACCAAAAGCAGAAGAAAAACCAGCTAAAGAATTGCCAGAAGGCGTTGAAATCATCAAGATGAGCCCAATGCGTAAGGCAATTTCAAAAGGTATGGTCAACTCTTACTTGACAGCTCCAACCTTTACGCTTAACTACGATATCGACATGACCAACCTCATGGCACTTCGTAAGCAAGTCCTTGAGCCAATCATGAACAAGACTGGTTTGAAAGTAACCTTTACAGACTTGATTGGTCTTGCGGTTGTTCGTACTTTGATGAAAGAAGAACACCGTTATATGAACGCATCTTTGATTAACGATGCACAAGAAATCGAATTACACAAGTTCGTCAACCTTGGTATCGCAGTAGGTCTAGATGATGGCTTGGTGGTGCCAGTTGTTCACGGTGCAGATAAGATGAGCTTGTCTGACTTTGTAGTGGCTTCGAAAGATGTCATCAAGAAGGCTCAATCTGGTAAGTTGAAGGGGGCTGAAATGTCAGGTTCGACCTTCTCTATCACCAACTTGGGTATGTTTGGTACTAAAACCTTTAACCCAATCATCAACCAACCAAACTCAGCAATCCTTGGTGTAGCATCAACTGTTCAAACACCAGTTGTTATCGACGGTGAAATCAAAATCCGTCCAATCATGGCACTCTGCTTGACCATCGACCACCGTATCATTGATGGTATGAATGGTGCTAAGTTCATGGTTGACTTGAAGAACTTGCTGGAAAACCCATTGGAATTGTTAATCTGATAAGGTTTTGTTGGTCAAAAATAAAGGAATGTAGATTTCTGAATAGAAAATAAAGAAAGGGAATAAGAGCGAGAGAGTTTTAGCAATTGAACCCGAGCGGAAAGCTCGGAAAAATAGATAAATCGTTTAGAAAATCAGGATTTTCTACGATTTCCTAATTTTTCAGTCGCTTTCTCTTCGCTCTTGGTATCTTAAACATGGCTATTGAAATTATTATGCCGAAACTTGGTGTAGATATGCAAGAAGGCGAAATCATCGAGTGGAAAAAACAAGAGGGTGATTTTGTCAACGAAGGTGATGTTATCTTGGAGATGATGTCAGACAAGACAAGTATGGAATTGGAAGCGGAAGAATCAGGTGTTCTTTTGAAAATCGTTCACGGTAACGGTGCAACTGTTCCTGTAACAGAAGTCATTGCTTACCTTGGTGCAGAAGGTGAAACAGTTGAAGTGGGTGCTGCACCTGCTCCAGCTGAAGTTGCTCAAGCAACTGCTGACTTGAAGGCAGCTGGTTTGGAAGTGCCTGCAGCTCCTGCAGCAGCTCCACAAGCTCCTAAGGCTGAATTGGCAGCTGATGAGTACGACATGGTTGTTGTCGGTGGTGGTCCTGCTGGTTATTATGCAGCTATTCGTGGTGCTCAATTGGGCGGTAAAATCGCTATCGTTGAGAAATCAGAATTTGGTGGTACTTGCTTGAACAAGGGTTGTATCCCAACTAAGACCTACCTTAAAAACGCTGAAATCCTTGATGGCTTGAAGATTGCTGCTGAGCGTGGTATCAACCTTGCTTCAACCAACTACACCGTTGACATGGACAAGACAGTTGACTTCAAGAACAAGGTTGTCAAGACATTGACTGGTGGCGTTCAAGGTCTCTTGAAAGCTAATAAAGTGACTATCTTCAACGGTCTTGGTCAAGTAAACCCTGACAAGACTGTTGTCATTGGCGACAAGGTTATCAAAGGTCGTAGCATCATTCTTGCAACAGGTTCTAAAGTATCACGCATCAACATCCCAGGTATTGATTCTAAGTTGGTATTGACTTCTGATGATATCCTTGACTTGCGTGAAATTCCTAAGTCACTCACTGTTATGGGTGGTGGCGTAGTCGGTGTGGAACTTGGTTTGGTTTACGCATCATACGGCACAGAAGTGACCGTTGTTGAAATGGCTGACCGTATCATTCCAGGTATGGACCGCGAAGTGTCTGTTGAATTGCAAAAAGTCCTTTCTAAGAAAGGTATGAAATTCTTGACATCTGTTGGTGTATCTGAAATCGTTGAAGCCAACAACCAATTGACAATCAAATTGAACGACGGTTCAGAAATCGTGTCTGAAAAAGCCCTTCTTTCAATCGGTCGTGTACCACAATTGGCTGGTCTTGAAAATCTGAACCTTGAACTTGACCGCGGTCGTATCAAGGTCAACGAGTACCAAGAAACTTCTATCCCAGGTATCTATGCACCAGGTGATGTCAATGGTACTAAGATGTTGGCACACGCTGCTTACCGTATGGGTGAAGTGGCAGCTGAAAACGCAATCCACGGTAACCACCACAAAGCTAAATTGGACTTCACACCAGCAGCGGTTTACACACACCCAGAAATCGCTATGGTTGGTTTGACAGAAGACCAAGCGATCGAGAAATACGGTAAAGAAAATATCCTTATCGGTCGCAACAGCTTCACTGGTAACGGTCGTGCAATCGCTTCTAACGAAGCACATGGTTTCGTAAAAGTTATCGCTGATAAGAAATACCATGAAATCCTTGGTGTTCACATCATCGGTCCAGTTGCAGCTGAAATGATCAACGAAGCAGCAACTATCATGGAATCTGAGTTGACAGTTGACGACGTGGCAGCATCTATCCACGGTCACCCAACCTTCTCGGAGGTTATGTATGAAGCCTTCCTTGATGTTCTTGGTGTTGCGATTCACAACCCACCAAAACGTAAATAATATAATAAATGAAAAGAAAGTCCAAGTGGCTTTCTTTTTTTGCATGTTCATAGGATAGTATCAATCTTTCGCAGTTTTGGACTGTTATTTGATAGAAAAACAGACTATACTTGTAGTAGAAAAAAGGCAAGGAGAATAAAGATGCGCAAGATTATTTTTTTAGATGTTGACGGGACCTTGGTTGACTATCACAATCGGATTCCAGAAACAGCTATTCGGGCTATTCGACAAGCTCGTGAAAATGGGCACTTGGTCTATGTCTGTACTGGTAGGAGCCGAGCGGAAATGCAGCCAGAACTATGGGAAATTGGCCTGGACGGAATGATTGGCGGCAACGGCTCCTATGTAGAGCATCAGGGAAAGGTCGTTATGCACCAACTCATTTCTAAGGAAGACGCAAAAGCTGTTGTAGACTGGCTCCATGAACGTGGTTTGGAATTTTATCTGGAAAGCAATAATGGCCTCTTTGCTAGTGAGAATTTCCGTGAACGGGCTCGTGAAACCTTGAAAATCTATGCCATGAACAAGGGGAAAACAGCTGAGGAGGTCGCTAATCAAGAGGTAGAAGATGTCATGCATGGAATGGTATTTGATGGAGAATTGTACCGAGATGATTTGAATAAAATCAGTTTTGTACTCGATTCCTACCAGGATCATTTGGACTCCAAGGCGGCGTTTCCACGGTTAGTAGCTAATACCTGGGGTGGTCGCGGAGAGACGGCGCTATTTGGTGATTTAGGTGTGAAAGATATTGACAAGGCACATGCGATTGATGTTCTGTTGGAACACCTTGGAGCCAAAAAAGAGGATACCATCGCATTTGGAGATGCTAAGATTGACATCCCTATGCTGGATTACTGTGCGATTGGTGTCGCTATGGGAAATGGCGGAGCGGAAATCTTGGCTATGGCTGATATGGTGACGGACGATGTAGAACATGACGGTCTCTATAATGCTTTCGAAAAATTGGGATTGTTAGAAAAACAGGAGGGGGTAATATGATTGGATTTGTAGCGGCTTGCTTGACAACTTTTGGATTTTTGCCACAGGTCATACAGGTAGTAAAAACGAAGGAAACTCAGGCTATTTCACTCGGAATGTATAGTATGTCTGTCACAGGTATCGGTCTATGGTTAATCCATGGCATTTTGATAGGAGATGCGGCACTCATCGTTGCGAATAGTATTTCCTTTGTTTTATCTGGTATTATTCTGTTCTATAAACTGCGTTACAAATAAGATTTTTAAACCGCTTGCAAAACCGCTTACAATCTGATAAGATAAGAGTAGGATTGTTACTGATAAGCAGGCAAAACCTAAGTAGATAGTGAAGGGTCTGGCAACAGTCGTATTTGCTATATGCTTGGGTTCTTTTTTATCAGTCGAAAAAAGAGGCGGTAAAGTAGATGCAGATTGAAAAAGTTTATAACAACAATGTCATTCAAGCAATAGATCAGCAGGGCCGTGAGTTGATTGTAATGGGGAAAGGATTAGGTTTTCAGAAAAAAGCAGGGGAAGAATTAGACACCAGCAAAATCGAGAAAACCTTTGTGCTACAAAATGACTACCAACAATCAGATTTATCGAGTCTGTACCTGCAAATGGAGAGCAGTGAAGTCGAAGTAGTCAATGCCATTATCAATAGGGCAGAAGAAACTTTAGAAGTTCAGTTTGATTTGTCTTTGTATCTAGCCTTGGCAGACCATTTACATTTTGTATTTCAGCGATGCCGTGAAGGTATCTTTATTGAGAACCCGCTGTCTTGGGAAGTACGTAAGTTTTATCCGAAGGAATACCAAATTGGTTTAGAAGCCTTGCACTTGGTACAGGAGCGTTTAGGCTTGGAACTAGGAAAGGGAGAGGCCTCGTCTATCGCTCTCCATCTGGTAAATGCTCAGAAGAATGGTGCTTTTGGCAAGGAAACCCAAACCATTAGTAAAATCGTGACTCAGATTTTAGACATTGTCCGCCTTCATTTTGGTAGTGTGACTTACGAGGAGGATACCAGCTATCATCGATTTGTAACACATATTCAGTATTTTGCTCAACGCGTGGCCAATGGTGTGGTCGAAGGGGTCAATGATGCATTTTTGTATGAACAGGTGATGGCTAACTATCCTGATTCATTTGCTTGTACGACTAAGATTCGTCAGCATATTGCGGAAGTTTACCATTTTGAAATGTCCAAAGATGAACAAGTCTATTTAACCATTCATATCCAGCGCTTAAAAACGAGTTAGAAAAAAATCAAAAAAACTTTAGAAAACGCTTGCAAAAGAATTTGTAATGTGTTATCATAATCTCAACAAAAGGATTGTTACTGGTTAGCAGGCAAAACCTAAATATATACAAGATACTCTTTTTGACGTAGTTCAAGGGGCAGTGTTTGGTATATGTTTAGGTTTTTCTGTTTTTCCAGAAAAGAAAGGAGCCGAAAAATGGCTAAGGATTATACAGATTTAGCTACAGATATTGTAGCTCATGTTGGTGGAAAAGAAAACATCAGTAGTTTGAAACACTGCGTGACTCGTCTTCGTTTTGGTCTCAAGGATGAGAGCAAGGCTGATACAGACTACTTGAAGGCGCGTGATGGCGTTGTGACAGTAGTTCAAGCAGGTGGTCAATACCAAGTGGTTATCGGGAACCATGTACCAGACGTTTATGCGGCTGTGCAAAAAGTTGCAGGGATTTCAGGAGATGGCGCCTTGGATATTGATGAAGGTGACGGACCGAAGGGAAATCTGTTTGAACGCTTTATTGATTTGCTTTCAGGAATTTTTCAAGCTTTCTTGGGTCCCCTAGCAGCGGCTGGTATCATCAAAGGTATTGTTGCTATCATGGCTTCCAGAGGCATGACAAGTGATAACAGCGCAGTTTATGCAATCTTAAACGCAGCGGGCGACGGATTCTTCCAATATTTACCTTTGCTAGTTGCACTAACTTCAGCACGTAAATTCAAGATGAATGAATTTACTGCCCTAGCAATCGGTATGGCCTTGATCTACCCAACCTTACCGGGCTCACTTGCAACATTGAAGGAAGCTGGACTGGATAATGTGTTTGGTATTCCATTTGTTTTGCCAACAGCAGGTAGCTACTTGTCAACAGTTATCCCAGCTATCTTAGCAACTTGGGTGGCATCTATCATCGAAAAAAATATTCGTAAAGTCACACCAGATGTTGTCAAACTTTTTGTTGTCCCATTTGTGACCATTCTGGTGGCAGTTCCATTAACCTTCTTAGTGGTGGGTCCAGTTGCCAACTTTATCTCTGATATTCTATCTAATACCTTCACAGCTATCATGAATTTCAGCCCAATTCTCTACGGCTTGGTTCTTGGAGCAGCGTGGCAAGTTTTGGTTATGTTTGGAATGCACTGGGCAGTAGTACCATTGGCAATCATGCAAGTAGCTTCAAACGGTATGTCTGCAATTCTTGTTCCAGCCTTGCTTCCAAACTTTACACAGACAGGTGTTCTTTTGGCAATCATGTTAAAAACTAAAGAATCCAAGGTGAAAACAGTTGCGATGCCTGCCTTCGTGTCATCTATCTTTGGTGTTACCGAACCAGCAATCTACGGTGTTACTCTCCCAATGAAAACTCCATTCTTTATCTCATGTGCTGTTTCAGGTATAATCGGAGCTGCGATGATGTTCTTTAATGTGTTGGGCTATTCAATCGGAGGTATGGGGGTCTTCTTGTATCCATCGCTTGTTAATCCAACCAACGGAGATATGTCAGGAATGATTGCTGCAATCGGTTTAACAGTAGCAGCTATCGTCGCTTCATTTGCTATCCAAATGGCTCTTCCAGTTCCTTACTTGTACGGAGAGCCTACTGAAAAAAAGACAGTTGAACCAACTAAGGAATCTATCCCAGAATTAAAAGAAATCAAGCAAGAAATTATTGCTAGTCCCCTGATTGGTAAGGTTGTGAAATTGGAAAATGTTCCAGATGCTGTATTTGCTTCAGGAGCTATGGGCAAAGGGATTGCAATTGATCCATTGGATGGCATCTTAGTCTCTCCAGCCAAGGCTGAAGTAACTCTTGTATTCCCAACCAAGCATGCCATCGGTCTTCGGACGGAAAATGGTGCAGAGCTTCTTATCCATATTGGTATGGACACCGTATCTCTTGCAGGTAAGGGATTTGAGTCCTTTGTCCAAGTAGGGGATGTGGTAGATGCAGGTCAGAAACTACTCGAATTTGACCTCCACCAAATTAAAGCAGCTGATCTTCCAGTCATCACTCCAATTATCGTGACCAACACAGCTGACTACGAGGACATCTTGGTAACCCAAGAAAGCCAGATCAACAGTGGTGATTACCTCCTAACTACTGTGAAATAAAAATAGAGCGGTTGGCAATTGTGCCGACCGCTTTATTTTTGAATTTTATTTAGCGATTAAGAAACTCCTTATCTTGCTCCGGAATCCCATCTTCATCACTGCTATAGCGTTCTGCTGTCACAGTCAGCTGGTACTTGCTCCGTAGATCTAGGATTTCCTGCATCATAGGAGAAGCATGGTGGATATCCAGAGCGGCTTGGTCCGTCCAACTATCAACCAAGAGGATGGAGTGGGGATCGTCGAGTGGTACAAAGTATTGGTAACGCAGGTTGCCAGCCTGCTGGCGAATGCGGTCCGCAATGCCACTAGCTTCCATTTCCTGAGCGAACGCACGCGCATTGTCAGCTGGTCCAGTATAGTAAAGATGCATGGTGATCATAATCTAAGATATAAAGGGCGTTATGCGGACACAGACAAAATAGAGTCTTTTAGTTTACTTTTAGTACTAGGCAATGAGCTGTAGGCAGTACTGAAGTACGGCAAAGCGAATTAACGAAGTAATAAAAGAAAAACTAAATGACGTAGGAAACAGAACGACGACGCAAGCGTCCAGTTCTCGTTTATCTTTTTGGCACAGTCCGTAGCCCGTATTCAGTTCAACCAAATACGGAGGCCCTAGTCCTTTCTATTATTTATCAAAATTGGTATAGGCCCTATTCTTCCGCAATTGTTTGCGGTAGTTGCTAGGGGTGGTATGGTAGTATTGCTTGAACTGGCGGTTGAAGTTGGACAGGTTATTAAAGCCAACTTCGGTGGCGATTTCTAGTACTGGTTTGAGGGTATTGGTCAGGAGCTCGGTTGCGGCTCGCAGTCGGACTTGGATGATAAATTCCATGCAGGAAGTTCCGGTTTGTTGCTTGAAGACTGTCATAAAGTGAGTTTTGGTATAGCCCATTCGGTCTGCCAGTTGTTCAATGGTCAGGTTATCGGCATAATGTTGCTGGATGTACTCGATCAACAACCGCAGTTTTTCATTCTTCCGATACATATCATCGGTATTTTTTCGGACAATGTAGCGGTGGCGATAGAGCAGGTAGAAGAGGTCAAAGAGTCGACTCTTGAGTGGCAATTCGAAGTAGGGTGGCTGGTGTCTGACCAATTCGAAAATGGTTAGTAAGCACTGTCTAATTTCTGCATAGCCTGGGTCTTGGGCTTGGATACGTGGAACACACTTGAAGACATCCGTCTGCAAGGGTTGGAGATAGAGCATGCTGGTTTTGTCCAAGTGAGAAGCCCCTAGCATATCCAGATGAAAGAGGAGGGTATCGGTCTCGTGCCCCCGCTGTTCAATCGGGTGAATGGAATGCGGAGCATTGGGCCGAATAAGGATAATGTCGCCAGCCTGACTATTGAAATAATCGTAGTCGATATGGTAGCGAGCTGTCCCTCCGTAAACATAGTTGATTTCAAATTCATTATGCCAATGAAAAAGAACATCAGGAATCCCGTTCATGACACTGGTGTGGTAAAACTTGTAAGGCAATAATTGACTATCATAGTCAACAGCGTGTTTGAAGTTGTTATCCGTCAATGGTGGTTGCATACAATTCTCCAATTCGTAGGATAGTATCATTATAGCATATTATTTGAGAAGAAAAGGGTTTCAAATCTGTTTATACTATATTTATCAGAAAAAAGATAAGGGAGAAACTTATGTCACGATTTCCAAAAAATTTCCTCTGGGGAGGAGCTATTGCAGCCAACCAGGCAGAAGGTGCCTATAATGTAGACGGACGCGGTTTGGTCCAGACAGACGTTACAACAGGAGGTTCTGTTAACAGCCCTCGCTATACAACCTACATTGATAAGTATGGCAAGCCAGGCAAGTATGCTTCTATGGGGCATGCTGGCGGACATCTGCCAGAAGGGGCAACCTATGCAGTCCTAGAAGACCATTATTATCCAAACCATAAGGCTGTGGATTTCTATCACCGCTACAAAGAAGACATCAAGCTCTTCGCTGAAATGGGCTATTCTGTTTTCCGATTGTCCATTTCCTGGGCACGGATTTTCCCAAATGGGGATGATGCAGAGCCAAACCAAGCAGGTCTTGATTTCTATCGTTCTGTTTTTGAAGAATGCCGCAAGTATGGTATTGAGCCGCTGGTTTCCATTTGGCACTTTGATACACCGCTTAGCCTGGAACAACGTTTCGGTGGCTGGAAAAACCGCAAGCTTGTTGATTTCTATGTCAAATATGCGGAAACCATTTTCAAGGAATACAAGGGGCTTGTTAAATACTGGTTGACCTTCAATGAAATCAACGGTGGCATCATGTTCTTAGATCTCTTTGGTGATGACATGACGGACCAGGATTACCAAGATGCTTACCAAAGCCTCCACCACCAGTTTGTTGCCTCTGCCAAGGCTGTTCAAATTGGGCATGAGATTGATCCAGAAAATAAAATTGGGAACATGATTTGTGGTATCACCTTCTACCCAGGCACCTGTGACCCAGCAGACATTCTTGCCAACCAACACGCTTGGGAGCAAAACATCTACTATTGTGGCGATGTGCAGGCCAAAGGAAAATACGGTACCTATGCCAAACGTCTCTGGGCAGAACACAATGTAGTAGTTGAAATGGCGGAGGATGACCTAGAAGTCCTGGCCAAAGGGAAAGTTGATATGTACACCTTCTCTTACTATATGTCTACCGTTGTGACGACTCATCAGACAGAGGATACCGTTTCTGGCAACTTCTCGGCAGGTGCCAAAAACCCTTACTTGACTTACTCTGACTGGGGCTGGGCACACGATCCGTCTGGACTCCAATACTACCTTGAAAAAATGTACGACCGTTATGAAATTCCGCTCATGGTTGTGGAAAATGGCTTGGGAGCCTTTGATACGGTGGAAGAAGACGGCTCTATCCATGATGATTACCGCATCGACTACCATCGTGCCCATGTTAATGCCATGGCAGATGCTATTGCCAACGGCGTAGACTTGATTGCCTACACCACTTGGGGTTGTATCGACCTAGTGTCAGCAGGAACAGGTGAAATGCGGAAACGCTACGGCTTTATCTACGTGGATATGGATGATGCTGGAAACGGAACACTTGATCGAACACCAAAAGATTCATTCTACTGGTACAAGAAAGTCATTGCCAGCAATGGTGAAGATGTCGAATAAAGAAGACGGCGATGTGCCGTTTTTCTTTAAGGAAGGAGTACAACATGAGGATAGAACATGTAGCAATCTACACTCAGGATTTGGAAGGTATGCGTAATTTCTTTGAAACCTATTTCCATGCTCAATCGAATCAACTCTACCATAATCAGAAAACCAGTTTCGAGTCCTATTTTCTTACCTTTGAAGACGGGGCTCGACTGGAAATTATGACCAGGGACGATGTGGTAGACAAACCAAGCCAGCTCAATCATCTAGGTCTCATTCATCTAGCCTTTAGTCTAGGAAGTGAGGAAGTTGTGAATGAGTTGACAGAGCGACTCGTTGCAGCAGATTACCCACTTCTCAGTGGGCCAAGAGTAACTGGAGATGGTTACTATGAATCGTGCGTTTTAGGATTTGAAGGTGTTCAAATTGAGTTAACAGTGTAAAGGAGCCAAGTAATGTCAGAAAAACAATTTCCAAAAGGATTTCTTTGGGGAGGTGCAACAGCAGCCAATCAGTTTGAGGGAGGATTCGGAGAAGGAGGGCGTGGCTTTGCGACTTCCGATACATCCCGTGCGGTTTCACCAGAGGAGCGTAAATCGATGGGGAGTGAGTTCACTACTCCGATGAATCGAGAAAAGCTCGAATTTGCAATGAATGATACGGAAGGGCTCTATCCTAAACGCTGGGGGTCAGATTTCTACCATCGTTATAAAGAAGATATTGCACTCTATGCGGAGATGGGCTTTAAAACCTTCCGACTTTCAATTGCTTGGCCACGTATTTTCCCGAAAGGTGATGAATTAGAGCCAAATGAAGAAGGCTTGGCATTCTACGACAAGGTCTTTGATGAACTCAATAAATACGGCATCGAACCATTGGTGACCCTTTCGCATTATGAATTCCCAGTTCATCTGGTGACGGAATATGGCGGTTGGAAGAACCGCAAAGTGATTGACTTCTTCGTTCGCTATGCAGAAACAGTTTTCAATCGTTACAAGGGCAAGGTCAAGTATTGGCTAACCTTCAATGAAATCAATATCCTTGGTATGACTGGTTATTTATCAGGCGGCCTGCTATTTGAAGCTGGTCAGTTGCACTTGGACGAAATGTACCAAGCAGTCCACCATCAGTTTGTCGCTTCTAGTTTAGCAACAAAAGTTGCTCATGAGATTGATCCAGAAAACAAGGTTGGTTGTATGCTGGCTCGTATGGAAGCCTATCCAGCAACCTGTCATCCAGATGATATGATGTACGCGCTACAAAAAGACCAATCTAACCTGTTTTACTCGGATGTTCAAGTGCGTGGGGAATATCCGCGTTACATGAATCGCTTCTTCAAGGAAAATAATATCACCATTCACTTTGAACCAGGCGATGAAGCGATTTTGAAACAATATCCCGTGGATTTTATGAGTTTTTCATACTATATGACCTCCGTTACCCGCCATCCAAATAATCAAACGCCAGAGCAAAAAGCGACAGCAGGAAACTTGATTCTAGGCGAAGCAAATCCATATCTGGAAGCCTCCGACTGGGGTTGGCAGATTGATCCTGTCGGCCTCCGTCTCACGCTCAATAAGCTCTACGACCGTTACCAAGTTCCACTCTTCATTGTGGAAAATGGCCTAGGTGCCTTGGATACGGTTGAGAAGGATGGTTCAATTCACGATTATTATCGGATTGATTACCTTCGCAAACATGTGGAACAAATGTATGAAGCCATTGAAGATGGGGTAGAACTCATGGGTTACACCTGGTGGGGTTGCACGGACTTGGTTTCAGCTTCAACATCAGAAATGTCCAAACGGTACGGTTTTGTTTATGTAGATGCGGATGACAAAGGAAATGGCAGCTTTGACCGTTCACGGAAGGATTCCTTCTTCTGGTATAAGGACCTTATCGCAAGTAATGGAGCAAGCATTTTGAATGACTAGGAGGTTCTATGGGAAAAACAATCTATTTGATGCGCCATGGGGAAACACTTTTTAACACCCAAGGTCGTGTACAGGGCGTCTGCGATTCTCCTTTGACGGAAAATGGCAGAGCGCAAGCACAGGCGGCTAAGAATTACTTTGCTGAGCAAGGTATCCAGTTTGGTGCAGTCTATTCTTCCACACAGGAACGTGCGACAGATACTGCCAAGATTGTGTCAGGTCAGGAGAATGTCCAGCAATTAAAAGGGCTCAAAGAAATGGATTTCGGCATTTTCGAAGCACAGCCTGAAATGCTTTTGCCCAAGTTTCGTCCAGAAGCCAATTCGTTTGAAGACCTATTAGTGCCTTTCGGAGGGGAGGATATTCGATCCGTGGGCCAACGAGTGAATCAAACGGTGCGGGAATTGCTTGCAGGTCAGGAAGAAAACACGGTATTAGCTGTCAGTCATGGTGCAGCCATGTGGGGCTTTATACTCCATAATCAAATTGCTCTCCCAGAAGGATTTCGATTTGGAAACTGTGCCATCTGTCAATTAGAGGATGATGGCGAGCACATTCGATTAGTCAAAGTAATCAATCCTGTCCTCAATCAAGTGATTGATTTGTAAGGAGGAGGAAAATGGTAACAAAATTGTACTTAATGCGCCATGGACAAACTCGGTTTAATCAACAAAGTCGGATTCAAGGGGCCTGTGATTCTCCCTTGACAGATTTGGGAAAAGAGCAAGCACTAGCTGCTCACCAGTATTTTCAAGAACAGGGGATTGAGTTCGATAAAATCTATTCTTCAACACAAGAACGTGCCTGTGATACAGCCGAATTGGTATCCGGAAGGACGGATTATGTTCGCTTAAAAGGGTTGAAAGAACAAGATTTTGGAGCTTTCGAGGGTCAACAGGAATATCTTAACCCTCCTCTCCAAGGAGATATTGGCTACGGTGATTATTTTGTCACCTTCGGAGGGGAATCTTATCAAGATGTCCGACAACGAATGGTCGAAACCATTGGGGGCATCATGGAAGAAGCAGAAAATCAATCTGTTTTAGTGGTCAGTCACGGAGCTGCCATTGCCCAATTTTTCAGGCAGGTATTGACAGATTATCCACAAGTTCAGATGCGTAATTGTGCTATATTGACCTTTGATTATGAAGATGGAAAGTATGACCTACTCAGTGTCGTTGACCCTGTGAACAGAGAGATTCTTTATCAACAACAAAGCTAGGAAAAGGAGAAAAAATGACAGTAACAAAAGTATTTCCAGAAGGATTTTTATGGGGTGGCGCAACCGCAGCTAACCAATGCGAGGGTGCCTATGATGTGGACGGGCGTGGACTTGCCAATGTTGACGTAGTTCCAATTGGTGAAGACCGGGGTGCCATTATCACTGGTCGTAAGAAGATGTTTGATTTTGAGGATGGCTATTTCTACCCAGCCAAAGAGTCTATTGACATGTACCACCATTTCAAGGAGGATATTGCTCTCTTTGGAGAAATGGGCTTTAAGACCTATCGCCTATCCATCGCCTGGTCCCGTATTTTTCCTAAGGGAGATGAACTAGAGCCTAATGAAAAAGGTCTGCAATTCTACGAAGACTTGTTCAAGGAGTGCCGCAAGTACGGCATTGAGCCCCTAGTGACCATTACCCACTTTGACTGCCCAATGCACTTGATTGAGACTTACGGCGGCTGGCGCAATCGAAAGATGCTTGAATTTTACGAACGCCTGTGCCGCACCCTCTTCACACGTTACAAGGGCTTGGTCAAATATTGGCTGACCTTCAACGAAATCAACATGATTCTCCATGCACCATTTATGGGGGCGGGTCTCTATTTTAAAGAAGGTGAAAATGTGGAGCAGGTCAAATACCAAGCTGCCCACCACGAGCTTGTAGCATCTGCCATTGCTACTAAATTAGCCCATGAAATTGACCCAGAAAACAAGGTTGGCTGTATGTTGGCCGCAGGTCAATATTATCCACATACTTGTCATCCTCGTGATGTTTGGGAAGGTCTGCAAGAAGACCGTGAAAATTATTTCTTCATCGATGTTCAGGCACGTGGCTATTATCCAAACTATGCCAAGAAGAAGTGGGAGCGTGCAGGCATTGAGCTTGAAATGACTGACGAAGACCTGACACTCTTGAAAGAGTATACGGTGGACTTTATTTCTTTCTCTTACTACTCTAGCCGTGTCGCTTCTGGGGATCCTGCAGTCAAGGAAAAGACAGCAGGTAATATCTTTGCTTCCATTAAAAATCCTTACTTAGACGCATCGGAATGGGGCTGGCAGATTGATCCGCTTGGTTTCCGCATTACCCTCAACTCTATCTGGGATCGCTATCAAAAACCTCTCTTTGTGGTTGAAAATGGTCTGGGAGCAGTTGACACACCAGATGAAAATGGCTATGTAGAAGATGATTACCGTATTGACTACCTCCGTCAACACGTCTTAGCTATGCGCGACGCCATTGTCGAAGATGGTGTTGAACTCTTGGGCTACACCACTTGGGGCTGTATTGACCTAGTTTCTGCTGGAACGGGCGAAATGAAAAAACGCTACGGCTTCATCTACGTTGACCGCGATAATGAAGGAAATGGAACCCTCAAACGCTCTAAGAAAAAATCATTTGATTGGTATAAAAAAGTCATCGCTACAAACGGGGCAGATGTGGAATAAAATATGAGAGACAGGTCTTCGGACTTGTCTTTTGTTATCGTTTCCACTATAATAAAAATTAGTTAACAATAAAGGAGTTTTGCATGAAATACATCGTAAACAACAGCAATGACCCAGCTTATAACATCGCCCTCGAAGCCTATGCCTTCAAGGAATTAACAGATATTGACGAGATTTTTATCCTTTGGATCAATGAGCCTGCCATCATTATCGGTAAGCACCAGAATGCTATTGAAGAAATTAACAAGGAATTCACAGACGAAAAGGGCATCCATGTTGTTCGCCGTCTGTCAGGTGGTGGCGCTGTCTATCATGACCTTAATAACCTCAACTATACTATTATTTCAAATAAGGCAGACGAGGGAGCCTTTGACTTCAAAACCTTCTCCAAGCCAGTTATTGATACTCTGGCAACACTAGGTGTTGAGGCGAATTTCACCGGCCGTAATGACCTAGAAATCGATGGCAAGAAAATCTGTGGCAATGCCCAAGCCTACGCCAAAGGCCGTATGATGCACCACGGTTGCTTGCTCTTTGATGTGGATATGTCAGTCCTCGCAAGTGCCCTCAAGGTCAGCAAGGACAAGATTGAGTCCAAGGGAGTCAAGTCCGTCCGTGCCCGTGTGACCAACATCAACAACGAATTGCCAGAGAAGATGACCGTCTTGGAGTTCAAAGATGCTATCCTCAACCAGATGAAGCAAGAATATCCAGATATGGACGAGTATGTCTTGTCAGAAGATGACTTGGCTCGTATCCAAGAAATCCGTGATACCCAGTTTGCGACATGGGATTGGACCTACGGTCAAACACCAGAATACACAGTGGAGCGTAGCGTACGTTATCCAGCTGGTAAAATCACAACCTACATAAAGGCTGAAAAATCTGTCATCGAATCTATCAAGATTTACGGAGACTTCTTCGGTATTGGTGATGTGTCAGACATCGAAAACTTATTGGTCGGCACTCGCTACGAGTACGCAGATGTCCTAGCGAAACTCCAAGAAATCGACACCACACACTACTTCTCACGCATGACAACAGAAGAAGTAGCAAAAGCGATTGTAGCTTAATCCATAGGGCTGCCCTTTGTTTGGGCAGTCTTTATTTTTTGTGAAAATGTTTTCGGAAAACTGTTTTCGCTTGCACATTTTCTATATTATGGTATAATTATTTTCTGTGAGTATCCCTCACTTACTCGTGGCTAGACCATGAGTCATTAGACCAAAAGGAGGAACATATCAATGGCTAAATACGAAATTCTTTATATTATTCGTCCAAACATTGAAGAAGAAGCTAAAAACGCTTTGGTAGCACGCTTTGACTCTATCTTGACTGACAACGGTGCAACTATCGTTGAATCAAAAGCATGGGAAAAACGTCGCCTTGCATACGAAATCAAAGATTTCCGCGAAGGTTTGTACCACATCGTTAACGTTGAAGCAAACAACGATGAAGCTCTTAAAGAGTTTGACCGTTTGTCAAAAATTAACGGCGACATTCTTCGTCACATGATTGTCAAACTTGACGCGTAAGAAGGTGTTGTATGATTAATAATGTAGTATTGGTTGGTCGTATGACCCGTGATGCAGAACTTCGTTATACTCCGTCTAATCAAGCTGTTGCGACTTTTACTTTGGCGGTTAACCGCAATTTTAAAAATCAAAACGGTGAGCGTGAAGCGGACTTTATCAACGTAGTCATTTGGCGTCAACAAGCTGAGAATTTGGCGAATTGGGCTAAGAAAGGTGCTCTGATTGGTGTTACTGGTCGTATCCAGACTCGTAGCTATGACAATCAGCAAGGGCAACGTGTCTACGTTACTGAGGTAGTTGCAGAAAGTTTCCAACTCTTGGAAAGCCGTACTGCCCGTGAAGGTCAAGGTGGAGGCTATTCAGCTGGCAACTCGTTTGCTGGAGGAAATGACTATAACTCACCTTATCAAGCACCTGCACAATCTACACCAAACTTCGCTCGAGAAGAAAGTCCATTTGGAGCAAGCAATCCAATGGACATATCAGACGATGACCTACCATTCTAGGTCAAAAATTAATAATATAAAGGAGAACACACATGGCTCAACAACGTCGTGGCGGTTTCAAACGCCGTAAAAAAGTTGACTATATCGCAGCTAACAAAATTGAATATGTTGATTACAAAGATACTGAGCTTCTTAGCCGTTTCATTTCTGAACGTGGAAAAATTCTTCCACGCCGTGTAACTGGAACTTCAGCTAAAAACCAACGTAAAGTAACAACAGCTATCAAACGTGCTCGCGTTATGGCTCTTTTACCATTCGTAAACGAAGATTAGTAAAAAAAACAGTCCTTGAATGGACTGTTTTTTCATGAGCTCGGAAATTAGAAGGCGAATTAAGACTCTGACGGGTCTTTTTAGCTTGCGCCCAAGAAACTGGAAAGGCGCAACGGCGAGAGTGGACCATTTTTTCATGAGCTCGAAATTAGAAAGCGAATTGAGACCCTGACAGGTCTTTTTAGCTTGCGCCCAAGAAACTGGAAAGGCGCAACGGCGAGAGTGGACTGTTTTTTCATTAGCATGAAAATAAGAAAGTGAATTGAGACCCCGACGGGTTTTTAGCTTGCGCCCAAGAAACTGGAAAGGTGCAGCGGAGAGAATGGACCATTTTTTCATGAGCTTGGAAATTAGAAAGCGAGGCACAGTCTGGGGATAGACTGTTTCAGCAGATTACATAGACAAGTGACAGCGGATAAAGTTCTCGGGCGATTTGATATCTGAACTGTATAGATAAACAAAAGCGACTGGAATATTCCAATCGCTTTGTTTTATTATTGAACTGGGGACATGGCATTGCGAATGTTATATTTCTTTTTCAAGAGGTAGCGTGCCCCGAAAGCAGCAGCTCCGATAAGAATAGTAACAAGCGGAGGGAGAACTGGGTTAAATGCGGCCGGAATCAGTGCTGCCAGAATGAAAACGACTGACCAAGCCAGCGTAGCAAGTCCGAGAAAAGCGATAGCTTTCAGCAATTTAGGACGTTGCCCAGTCTTAATTTGTTCTCTGTAAACGAAATGGTACATCAAGTACATCCCTGCACCAACACCGAAACCGATGACAAATAAGGTTAATAGCCCATACTGTGCACCTTGACCAAAAAGATTCATCAAACCATTGATACCAGCAATAATTGCAAGCATGAAAAGACTAGAATCTAGCCACATCAACCATGGATTTTCATTGTATTCCACTTGGTCTTTCTTTTCCTGTTCAGAAACTGTCTTACTAGCAGCCCACTCACTTGGTGCTCCATAGAGATTGCGGGCAGTCACACCAGTTTTTTGCTTTTCAATGATAGTTGGTAAAATTTCTTCCAAGAGTTCTTTGATTTCGCTATCAGACTTTCCATCTTTAATCAGTTGGTTGGTCGCAATATGGATAAATTCTTGGTTCTTTTTTGTTAATCCGTTGATTTCTGTAAATGACATGTTAATCTCCTTAGGTTAAAACCATCTCTTACGGATGAAGTAGAAGGTGAGTGATAGGCTGATTGCAAATGCGAAGAGGATAATCCACCAAAAAGCATAGGGAATATCGTTAAAAGGAATGATATTGTCCTTAAAGTTCATACCGTATGCAGAGAAGACCATGGTTGGGATAGAGAGAACGATTGTCACTAATGCCAAGGTTTTCATAATGGTATTCTGGTTGTTAGAAATGATAGAAGCAAAGGCATGGGTCATAGAGTTTAGGATGGAACCATAGATGTCTGCCATCTCAATGGCCTGTTGGGTTTCGACCAAGGTATCTTCAAGCAAATCCTCATCCTCTTCATACTTACGGAGTAGACGTGAGGAACTAGCAAGTTTTTTGACCAAACGCTCATTGGTTTTGAGGGAAGCCTTGAAGTAGACGATGGTTTTTTCCAATTCCATGAGTACAATTAATTCTTCATTTCGAGTGGCCTCATGGAGTTGCTTCTCAATCTCTTCGCTCTTTCTGTCAATGGTCCGTAGGGCTGACAAGTAGAGCTGAGCATTGCGGTAGAGAATTTGGAAAACGAAACGAGACTTCATGAAAGTGAAGAAATTCCGTAGACGACGATGGATAAACTGCTCAAACAGTGGCAATGGTTCCAAACAAGTCGTGATAATCGCATCATCTGTTAGAATAATTCCTAAAGGAATAGTAATATAATATGTCTTGTTGTTTCGTTCTTCAAGAATTGGGACGTCGACCAGGATGAGCGTATAGTCATCTTCGACAGTGATACGAGAGGATTCTTCCGCATCGAGCGGTGCTCGCAGGTCAGCGATGTCAATCTTATAGTGTTCAGCCACTTCCATAGACTCGCTCTGGGAGGGGTTGACCAAATTAATCCAAGCCCCTGGTTCAAAGGTTTGGATTTCTTCTAAATCAGTCATGGTTGATAGAAAAATTTGTTTCATATCTTTGCCCTCCTTTTATCTTTGTTGCGTTAACGCAACCTCTATTATACCAAAAAATGTGCAGTTTCGGAAAGGTTTTATATAGAAATGTGTTATAATATGTAGACATTTAAGCGAATAAGTTATACGGACTTTTCCTTGTTCCGTATACCATAGCTTATAGCCTCTTAAGAAAGGAATTGAATGCGTGCTAAAAGCGTCGAGTTTTATACGGTTTCTTGACGTGAGATTTTCAAAACGATATTTTTTGAAAATCGAGCTAATACAAGATATAGAAATTGCCCATAGGCAGTTTCGTCTGGTGACGCGGAGTTAATCGACCGTCACCAGTTATCTTGTGAACGCACTTATAATTAGAAAGGAATTGAACACGGGCTAAATGCGGTGTCAAAAAGTACTAGTTTCTTCATGGATGAGTATGGAAACTGGTTTTTGCGTCGTAGACATCTGTACTTTCTTCGGTTTTCAACCTGTGAAAGTACTAGTTGTCTTGACGGGGGTGCGTCTTCGAAATCACAGATTTCGGACTTACCGCCTATTTTGACTGTGCATTTGACGCTCTTTATATCTTAGAAAGGATTCGAATGCGTGCTAAAAGCGTCGAGAAAAAGACAAAATGTTTTGTCACTGATGTGACGTCACATTTTCCTATTTTCTTCTCGCTTTCTTAACGCACTTATATCATGTTATGCAAGAAAATATTGTGATTCATGGGGCGCGTGCCCATAATTTGAAAAATATTGATGTGACCATTCCGCGTGAGAAGTTGGTGGTGGTGACTGGTTTGTCGGGGTCTGGTAAGTCGAGTTTGGCTTTTGATACTCTGTATGCCGAAGGTCAACGTCGTTATGTGGAATCTTTGTCTGCCTATGCTCGTCAGTTCTTGGGCAACATGGACAAGCCAGATGTGGATTCCATAGAGGGTCTCAGCCCTGCTATTTCCATTGACCAAAAAACGACGTCGCGGAATCCGCGTTCGACAGTCGGGACGGCGACGGAAATCAATGACTATCTCCGCCTACTCTATGCTCGGGTCGGGGTACCTTACTGCATCAACGGTCACGGGGCGATTGCGGCTTCTTCGGTGGAGCAAATTGTCGATGAGGTCTTGGAATTGCCAGAACGCCAGCGTTTGCAGATTCTAGCTCCGATTGTGCGGAAGAAAAAGGGTCAGCACAAGACCATTTTTGAGAAGGTGCAGAAGGACGGCTATGTTCGGGTACGGGTCAATGGCGATGTCTATGATGTGTCTGAAGTGCCTGAGTTGTCCAAGAGCAAGGCACATAACATTGAGGTTGTGGTTGATCGGATTGTGATCAAAGATGGTATTCGCTCTCGGCTCTTCGATTCCATAGAAGCGGCCCTGCGGATTGCGGACGGCTATGTCATCATCGACACCATGAATGAGAAGGAACTGCTTTTCTCTGAGTACTATGCCTGCCCAGTTTGTGGCTTTACGGTACCAGAGTTGGAGCCTCGCCTTTTCTCTTTCAATGCGCCTTTTGGGTCTTGTAGCGATTGTGACGGTTTGGGGATGAAGCTGGAAGTGGATACGGATTTGATTGTCCCAGATGCCAGCAAGACCTTGCGTGACGGGGCTTTGGCTCCGTGGAATCCCATTTCTTCTAACTACTATCCTCAGATGTTGGAGCAGGCCATGAATCACTTTGGTGTGGACATGGACAAGCCTTTTGAGGAATTGACGGAAGAGGAGAAGAACCTGATTTTCAACGGTTCTGACGGGAAAGAATTCCATTTCCATTATGAAAATGAGTTCGGTGGGGTGCGTGATATTGACATTCCATTCGAGGGCTTGATTACCAACATTAATCGCCGCTATCGTGAAACCAACAGTGACTATACACGGACAGTCATGAAGACTTACATGAATGAGCTGACCTGTGGGACCTGCCACGGCTATCGCCTCAATGACCAAGCCCTGTCTGTCAAAGTCGGTGGTGAGCAGGGACTTCATATCGGGCAGTTGTCTGACTTGTCCGTGGCGGATCATTTGCAAGTCATTGAACATCTGACCTTGTCTGAAAATGAAGCCACCATTGCAACACCCATTGTCAAGGAAATCAAGGATCGCCTGTCCTTCCTAAATAACGTTGGTCTCAACTATCTGACTCTTTCACGAGCAGCAGGTACCCTTTCTGGTGGTGAGAGCCAGCGGATTCGTCTGGCGACTCAGATTGGCTCTAACCTGTCTGGTGTCCTCTATATTCTGGATGAGCCGTCGATTGGTCTGCACCAGCGGGACAATGACCGTCTGATTGCTAGTCTTAAGAAAATGCGTGATTTGGGCAATACCCTGATTGTGGTGGAACATGACGAGGACACCATGCGGGAGGCGGACTGGTTGATTGACATTGGTCCGGGTGCGGGTGTGTTTGGCGGAGAAATCGTGGCCTCTGGAACGCCAGCCCAAGTAGCTAAAAATAAAAAATCCATTACAGGCCAGTACCTGTCTGGCAAACGTGAAATTCCAGTTCCTTTGGAACGTCGTGTTGGCAATGGTCGATTCCTGGAGGTAACAGGTGCCAAGGAAAATAACCTGCAAGATGTGACTGTTCGTTTCCCGCTCGGGAAATTTGTGGCGGTGACAGGGGTGTCTGGCTCAGGCAAATCAACTCTGGTCAATTCCATTCTGAAAAAAGCTATTGCTCAGAAACTCAATCGCAATTTGGACAAGCCAGGTAAGTTCAAGTCCATTTCAGGAATTGAACACTTGGACCGCCTGATTGACATTGACCAAAGCCCGATTGGACGGACGCCGCGTTCCAACCCAGCTACCTACACAGGTGTCTTTGACGATATTCGTGACCTCTTTGCCCAGACCAATGAAGCCAAAATCCGTGGCTACAAGAAGGGACGTTTCTCCTTTAACGTCAAAGGTGGACGGTGTGAGGCTTGTTCTGGTGACGGGATTATCAAGATTGAAATGCACTTCCTGCCAGATGTCTTTGTACCTTGTGAAGTCTGTCATGGACACCGTTATAATTCTGAAACCTTGGAAGTACACTACAAGGAGAAAAATATCGCTCAGGTCCTTGATATGACGGTCAATGACGCGGTCGAGTTCTTCAAGCATATTCCAAAAATTGAGCGGAAACTTCGTACCATTCAAGATGTGGGCTTGGGCTACGTTACTCTAGGTCAGCCAGCAACCACCCTATCAGGTGGGGAAGCCCAGCGGATGAAGTTGGCTTCTGAACTCCACAAGCGGTCAACTGGTAAATCTCTCTATATTCTGGATGAGCCTACGACAGGTCTGCATACGGAGGACATTGCCCAGTTGCTCAAGGTCTTGGCCCGCTTTGTTGATGATGGCAATACCGTGCTGGTCATCGAGCACAATCTGGATGTTATCAAGACAGCCGACCATATTATCGACATGGGACCGGAAGGCGGTGTCGGTGGCGGTACCGTTGTCGCGACAGGAACACCAGAAGAAGTGGCGGAGAACCCAGCCAGCTTTACAGGCCAGTATCTGAAAATGAAGTTGAAATAAAAAGTCGCCTCTGCGGCTTTTTTTCTCTATCTGCTAGGAAGAATTGGTATTTGTCTGTATTTCTGCTATAATAGTTTAAAAATCATTGGAGGAACAGGATGCAAAAAAGACTTGAAAAATTTGAAGCACAATTAGCTCAATCAACTGTTGATGGAATCTTGGTGACTGGTCAAAACAATATTTACTACCTGACAGGTTTTTGGGGAACAGAGGCGACCGTCTTCATCAGTGGCAAGCGTCGCTTGTTTGTGACTGATTCGCGTTATACCTTGATTGCCAAGGCTACAGTGCAGGGCTTTGATATTATTGATAGCCGTTTTGCCCTTGAAGAGATTGCAAAGGTGATTAAGGAAGATGGGCTTGAAACCATTGGTTTTGATAGCCAAGTGACCTATGGTTTCTATCAAAGTCTGACCAGCATTTTTGAGGGCTATCAACTGGTTGCTATGTCTAATTTTATTGAAGACTTGCGCATGATTAAGGATGAGAGGGAAATTGCGACCATTCGTCGTGCTTGTCAGATTTCGGATCAGGCTTTTATTGATGTTCTTGACTTTATCAAACCAGGTCAGACGACTGAAATGGATGTCAATCATTTCCTTGACCATCGCATGCGCCAACTAGGTGCCGAAGGGGCATCATTTGAGTTTATCGTGGCATCTGGCTACCGCTCTGCCATGCCTCACGGAAGAGCTTCAGAAAAAGTTATCCAACCGGGTGAAACGCTGACCTTGGACTTTGGCTGCTACTACCAGCATTATGTCAGCGATATGACGCGTACCATTCATATCGGACATGTGACCGACCAAGAGCGTGAGATTTACGATGTGGTTTTGCGTGCAAACAAAGCCTTGATTGACCAGGCCAAAGAAGGTGTGACCTATCGTGAGTTTGACACTATTCCTCGTGAGATTATCAATGCGGCGGGTTACGGAGCCAACTTTACACACGGGATTGGGCACGGGATTGGTTTGGACATTCACGAATATCCATATTTTGGAAAATCTGATGAGCCAATCAAGACTGGTATGGTCTTGACGGATGAGCCTGGTATTTATTTGGATGATAAATACGGTGTCCGTATCGAGGACGACCTCTTGATTACGGAAACAGGCTGCGAAGTCTTGACCTTAGCTCCAAAAGAATTGATTGTTATTTGAGAAATTTGATAGTTTATGGTAAAATAAAACGAATAAATAAAATTTTGAAGAGGTATTCAATACAATGATTGAAGCAAGTAAACTTAGAGCAGGTATGACCTTCGAAGCGGAAGGTAAATTGATTAAAGTTTTGGAAGCTAGCCACCACAAGCCTGGTAAGGGTAACACCATCATGCGTATGAAATTGCGTGATGTACGTACAGGTTCAACCTTCGATACAACTTACCGTCCAGATGAAAAGTTTGAACAAGCTATTATCGAAACAGTTCCAGCACAATACCTATATCAAATGGACGACACAGCTTTCTTCATGAACACTGAAACCTATGACCAGTATGAAATTCCAGTAGCAACTATCAAGGAAGAATTGCTTTACATCTTGGAAAATTCAGATGTGAAAATCCAGTTCTACGGAACAGAAGTAATCGGTGTAACTGTACCAACAACTGTTGAATTGGTTGTAGCAGAAACACAGCCATCTATCAAAGGTGCGACTGTTACAGGTTCAGGTAAGCCTGCTACTATGGAAACTGGTTTGGTGGTCAACGTACCGGACTTTATCGAAGCAGGTCAAAAACTTGTTATCAACACAGCAGAGGGAACTTACGTATCACGTGCTTAAGGGTTTCCTCCTAGAAAGGAGAGCTTATGACAACAGAATACCAAGGTGAAATCGTCATTGCACCACGCGTTCTTGAAGTGATTACAGGTATTGCGGCAGCCAAAGTAGAAGGGGTACATTCTCTTCACAATAAGCGTGTAGCAGACAGTTGGTCAAAAACATCGTTAAATAAAGGTGTTTATCTTGAAACTGACGAGGAAGGTCAAGTAACTGCGGATATTTACGTCTATCTAGAATATGGTGTAAATGTTCCTGCCGTATCAATGGACATCCAGCGTGCAGTCAAGACAGCAGTTTACAACTATGCAGAAGTTCAAGTGGCTGCGGTTAATATCCATGTCAGCGGCATTGTTCCTGATAAAACACCAAAACCAGCATTGAAAGATTTATTCGGAGAGGATTTCCTTGATGAAGAATAATAGACATGCCCTGCGTAAGTGTGCTTTGCAGGCAATCGTATCACTTGAATTTGGTCAAGAACCTGTTCAGGCAGCTCAGTTTTCTTATCTTTATGATAGAGAAGAAGAGCAAGAAGGAGTTGAAATTCCGCTCTTTCTCCTTAACCTTGTCAATGGTGTAGCAGACTATCGTGATGACTTGGATAAGGAGTTATCTAGCCGATTAAAAGCAGGATGGACCTTAGACCGTTTAACCTTGATTGACAAGAATATCATGCGACTAGGCCTATTTGAAATCTTACATTTCGAAGAAACGCCAGACCGCGTTGCTGTTAACGAGGCTATTGAATTGGCTAAAGAATTTTCTGATGAATCTTCAGCTAAGTTTGTCAATGGAGTTTTGAGCCAGTTTATTAAAGAAGAAGCCTGATGAGCTTCTTTTTTACTTGAGAAATAAGAGAATGTATCACAAAAAAGCTGCACCTAATTTTTATTAGGTACAGCTTTTTTTATATACTAGCTCCTGCTAGTAGGCTAATCGGTAGGATATAGTCTGTTTTTGTTAGTTTTTTTCCTTCGATTTTATCAACTAATAGTTCAACCAGCAGGCGAGCTATTTCGGTTAATGGTTGCTTGATAGTTGTCAGTTGAGGGTAGTAGTTTTCGATGAAACTGGTTCCATCATAACCAATCAATTTAATATCCTCTGGAATAGACAGTTTCATGGAACGAATGACGTTCCATACCAGCATAGCCGTTGCATCGCCAGATACAAAGATACCATCTGGTTTTTGCTTTTCAAGAATGGCTCGGATTTCCATCTCCTTGCGCACAGGTGAGAAATCACTGGAGATATGAAAAACTTCGGCTTTGTTCAAAATAGATGTGAAACCTACTTGGCGAAGGCCGGTAGGTGAATTGGAATCATCGTTCCCCGTAATCATTAATGGATTGTGACATCCCGCTTTTTGTAAGGTTTGGGCAGCTAATACCCCGCCAGCAAAATTATCGGAAGAGACAATGGGAATGGAAGGAGAGAGGTTGCGGTCAAAAGCGATAATTGGAGCTACGACACGGTCGTAGTCTTGGATACCGAGATTGTGACTGCCCGAGATAATCCCATCTACTTGGTTAGCTGCTAACATTTCTAGATACTCACGTTCCTTATCGGACTCGTGCTGGCTATTGCAAATAATGGTTTTATAGCCTCGATCAAAAAGCTCTTTTTCTAAATGGCTAATCAATTCAGAATAAAAAATATTGTTTATTGTTGGGAAGATGAGACCAACTAATTTTGCAGATTTACCTTGTAAACTACGAGCTAAATTATTAGGTTTGTAGCCCAGTTCACGCATAGCCTCTTCGACATTGCGAATGGTTTTTTCAGATAGGTATCCTTTTTTATTGATAACGCGCGAGACAGTTGTTGGGCTAACCCCAGCTAACTGTGCGACATCAGTTAGTTTTGCGACCATAATCTAAATGGTAGTAGGTTCCGGTCGGATTACCAGTCGTAATGACTATACCAGACTGATCCGCATCAGGGAAGACACGACCAGAAAATACTTTCTCTCCTTTATTGATAAAGATTTCAAAGACAGATTTGTCGATGAAGATATTGGCTGTGAGAGCTCCTGGAGAAATCTCGCAAGAGCGACTTGTACCGAAATCGAGTGCGAATGGCTGACCACAGTTGCCGCGGTCCAATGTAATCTGGCCTTGCTCAGTGTCCACAGACAAGACCAAGCCTTTTTCTGCTTCATTTGCGAACAATACGATTTCGTGCTTCGTGCCCGCTGAAAAATCAAGTTCCAATTCGTAAACATTATTGGTTTCTTTTTGGGCTGAAAATGGCTGAGCTTCTTTACGAAGACTGGTAATCGCATCGACTGGATATTGGTAGAGCTTGCCGTCCTTGATGGTTAATTCTTTAACCAATGACAGACAGCCTTGGTAGTCATAAGCATCTGTTGGGTATTCCACATCTGGAAGTGCCAACCAGCTAACAGATAGAGTTCGACCGTCTGGTGCATTAAAGGCCTGGGTTGCATAGCACTCAAAACCATAGTCCAGATTGATCAATTCGCTCGGTTCGACAATGCTTGCTGTTTCAGGATCGAAACTCTGACCAATCTTGTACATATTTGGATAGATATTTCCATAGTCCAACACCTCTTTGTCCAAGCCTTGTGGACAGTAGAGAAGGATGGGTTGCTCACCGACGAACGCAATATTTGGGCATTCCATCATATAAGCGGTCATATCATTGGCAAAATCCAGATCACCAACCAAGGTCCAGTTGAGGTAGTCATTGTTTTCAGCCTTGTAGAGTTTGACAATTCCCTTTTTCTCCAGATTTTGTCCGCCGACGATAGCGTAATATTGCCCTTTATAGTTGAAAATTTGTGGATCACGGAAATGGTCGGTGGTATCTTCTGGTTGCTCAATCAAGACTTTATCAATCTTTTCAATCTTACCACCTTTATCCATTAAGGCACCGATTTGGTATGGATGGCGAACCCAATTTTCATCGCGGACATTTCCAGTATAGAAGAGGAAGAGCTTGTCTCCAAATTCCATGGCAGATCCAGAGTAGGCACCGTGGCTATCAAGTGGTGTATCTGGGTACATAACTGTCCCAGTTTCTTCAAAATGGACCAAATCCGTTGACTCTGTATGGACCCAAGATTTTAATCCGTGCGCAGCGCCGAATGGGAAGTATTGGTAAAAAAGAGTCCACTTTCCATTAAAATAAGAAAATCCATTTGGATCATTTAACAGTCCATGTGGTGTTTCAATATGGAAATTTGTCCTCCAAGGAGAACTCTCTGTATTCTTCTTTATTTTTTCAATATATTCGGGTGTCCAGTCAGCATAAGCCCTGTAACGCTCCTCTGTTGTAAATGCCATAATTTTCTCCAAATTTTCTAGTTTTTCATTAATATAGTAAACGTTTTCTTGCAAAAAATCAAGTTTTAACAATGTTTTTAAGAAATTCAAAAAAAAATGTGATAAACGTTTGACATATTTTATAAAAGTGATATAATAAAACCATCGAAAGTTTGAAAACACTTTCAAAAAATAAAAAATATTTAATAAGGAGATTTTTGCAAGATGAATAATACAGAAATTGCAAAAAAAGTCATTGACGCCCTTGGTGGACGTGAGAACGTACGCAGTGTTGCCCACTGTGCGACTCGCCTTCGTGTTATGGTTGTTGATGAAGGAAAAATCGACAAGGATACAGTAGAAGACATCGAAAAAGTACAAGGTGCTTTCTTCAACTCTGGTCAATATCAAATCATCTTTGGTACTGGTACAGTAAACAAAATCTACGATGAAGTGGTTGCCCTTGGTTTGCCAACAGCGACTACTGGTGAGCAAAAAGCTGAAGCTGCTAAACAAGGTAATGCTTTCCAACGTGCGATCCGTACTTTCGGTGACGTATTCGTTCCAATCATTCCTGCTATCGTAGCAACTGGTCTTTTCATGGGTCTTCGTGGTCTTCTTGGAGCTCTTGGTTATACTCTTCCAGAAGATTTGAACGTTTACTCACAAATCTTGACAGATACAGCCTTCATCGTATTGCCAGCCTTGGTAGTATGGTCAACATTCCGTGTATTCGGTGGTAACCAAACAATCGGTATCGTTCTTGGTATGATGCTCATTGCGGGTCAGTTGCCAAACGCTTGGGTTGTAGCATCAGGTGGCGATGTGAAACCAACTATCTTCTTCGGTTTCATCCCAGTTGTAGGTTTGCAAGGTTCAGTATTGCCAGCCTTCATCATCGGTTTGATCGGTGCTAAATTTGAAAAAGCTGTCCGCAAGGTTGTTCCAGAAGTTCTTGACCTCTTGGTAACACCATTCGTGACCTTGTTTGTAATGTCTATTCTTGGCTTGTTTGTCATCGGTCCAGTCTTCCACGTGGTTGAAAACTACATCTTGGCTGGTACACAAGCTATCTTGAACTTGCCAATGGGTCTTGGTGGTCTCCTTATCGGTGGTGTTCACCAAGTTATCGTTGTATCAGGTGTTCACCATATCTTTAACTTCTTGGAAGCTCAATTGGTAGCAAACACTGGTGCTAACCCATTCAACGCTATCATCACTGCAGCTATGACAGCACAAGGTGCTGCTACAGTAGCGGTTGGTGTGAAAACTAAAAATCCTAAATTGAAAGCTCTTGCTTTCCCAGCAGCTCTTTCTGCCTTCCTCGGTATTACTGAGCCAGCTATCTTCGGTGTTAACTTGCGTTTCCGCAAACCATTCCTTCTTTCATTGATTGCGGGTGCCATCGGTGGTGCTGTAGCATCTCTTCTTGGTCTTGCCGGTACAGGTATGGGTGTTACTATCATCCCAGGTTTGACACTTTACGCAGGTAATGGTCAAATTCTTCCATACATCCTTATGGTTGCTGTATCATTTGCTCTTGGTTTTGCTCTTACTTACCTCTTCGGTTATGAAGATGAGGAGAAAGAAGTAAAAAAGCCTAGTGCTTCAGCACAAGAAACAGCTGAAACGCTTGAGGAAGCAGAAACAGGACTTGTAGCTGAAGAAACTCTTGTATCTCCACTTTCAGGTGACGTTGTTGCCCTTGAAAATGTTAATGACCCGGTCTTCTCATCAGGAGCTATGGGTAAAGGTTTGGCTGTTAAACCGTCTGAGGGTGTTGTTTACGCTCCAGCAGATGCAGAAGTAACAATTGCTTTTGAAACAGGCCATGCTTACGGATTGAAAACAGCGTCTGGTGCTGAACTTTTAATTCACATCGGTATTGATACTGTATCAATGAACGGTAACGGATTTGAAAAATTGGTGGCAGCAGGTGATAAAGTAAAAGCTGGTACTCCGATTGCTAAATTTGATGCAGCTAAGATTGCTGAAGCAGGTCTTGATGATACAACTATGATCATTGTAACCAACACTGCTGACTTTGCAGAAGTATCTCCACTTGCAGAGGGAACAATCGCTCACGGTGTAGAATTCTTGAAAGTAGCTAAGTAATCTTATATAAAATCGATTTGTAGAGCATGACTCTACTACATAATTAACAGGAAAAAGGCTTTCAGCCTTTTTCTTCTGTTTGCTTATATGTTATAATAAAAGTGATAAAAATTTTGGAGACAATCAAATGACAAAATTATATGGTAGCTTAGAAGCTGGTGGTACAAAGTTTGTTTGTGCAGTAGGCGATGAGAACTTTCAAGTTGTTGAAAAAACGCAATTTCCAACGACAACTCCTTATGAAACGATTGAGAGAACGGTTGAATTCTTCAAACGCTATGAAGATCGTTTGGCAGGTATTGCGATAGGTTCTTTCGGTCCAATTGATATTGATCAAAACTCACAGACTTATGGTTATATCACTTCGACACCAAAACCACACTGGTCAAATATTGATTTACTTGGTCTGATTGCTAAGGAATTTAACATTCCATTCTACTTCACGACAGATGTGAATTCATCAGCTTTTGGTGAAACATTGGTTCGTAAAGGGGTAAAGAGCTTAGTTTACTATACAATCGGTACAGGTATTGGTGCAGGTGCTATTCAGAATGGTGAGTTTATTGGTGGCTTGGGTCATACCGAAGCGGGTCATACTTACGTTTCCCTACATCCTTACGATGTAAAACATGAATTTAAAGGAATGTGTCCATTCCACAATGGGTGTTTGGAAGGCTTAGCTGCAGGTCCTTCTCTTGAAGGCCGTACAGGTATTCGTGGTGAATTAATTGAGTTAAATTCAGACGTTTGGGATGTGCAGGCTTACTACATTGCTCAAGCAGCAGTACAGGCAACCTTGCTTTATCGTCCGCAAGTCATTGTATTTGGTGGAGGAGTTATGGCTCAAGAGCACATGCTTAATCGTGTACGTGAGAAGTTTGTCGGTTTGATGAACGATTATCTCCCAACACCAGATGTCAAAGAATATATCGTAACGCCAGCTGTTGCTGAAAATGGTTCTGCAACTCTTGGGAACTTTGCTTTGGCAAAACAGGTATCAGAAAAGTAACATAAAAAGTTAGGGACTAGAAATAATCCCTAACTTTTTTCTTATTCTGTAAAAATACTAGTTCTATAATCATCGGTAAGTTTTAGATAGGCATCGTGTAACAATCCTTTTAATTCAGAAACTTTCGTATTTTCTGTTGTAAAATTACCTGCAGCAACATCGGCTAGGACAGCTTGATCCATCAATTCTTGCAATTGCTCATAGTTGGCTACCGTGAGCTCCTGCCCATCATAGTTGATGGTAACAGGTTTTAGGAAAGCAAGTTTTTGGACGCGTTCTTGGTACATCGCTTTCTTGAAAGTCTTATAATCGCCATTGTATTCAGGGAGAATATTGGCAAAGATGAGTGAATCAGGAACGACATCGTTATCTGCTTGTTTGTATTGGTTAGACATGTAAGGTACCATGCCGTTTTCATATCCTTTTTCAGCTAGAAGTTCAAATGCTGTACGTCGAAAAGAAAGATCACCAGGAACACGCTCGGTTGTTGCGGTAGCCCAGATAGGAGCAAAGAGACTTAGTTTATGATAGCCGTTGTTCATCACCTCTTCAGGATTATCAGGGTCTCGCTCAATGCGATTGGCAGATTCACGACGGACGGTCACATCATTATCAACAAGGTCATCAACAGTTTTTAGCTCGATGCTATTCCATTCTTCATCTGTGAAATCGCGTTTAAGGTTTACTCCGTAAGGTCCATACTCTTCCGCACCTGGGATGAGTTTTTCTTTCGTTTCTAACTTGTGAAACCATTGGCGTTGAATGTCTTTATCCTGTTTTAAAATAGCTGTACCTTCAGCGTATTCTAATGTGTAGATGAGATCGAATAAGCCCTGCATATATTGTTGTAAATCTGCTGAATTTTGGAAGCGTTCAGGACTAACATTGTGGTAGCGAGTGCCAGTATGACCTGAATAATCAGATAGAGAATTAAAGCCGATGATTGGATAGTCGACGCGGTCTGGTGCTTGTAACATTCCTTCAGGAAATGCTTCAAGTTGCATACCAGCTCTTCGGTTATGACCGAGTAAGAATTTATCATAATCAAATGCGTGAACCATTTCGTGCGTGAGTGTTACGGCGCCATCTGTTCCGAGTAATGGGGTGATGACAAAGTTGACTTCCTGTCTCCAAGCATAAGCACCGGCCCAAGTGAGTTCAGGAAGGAAGTAGGTTCCAGAAGGACCGAAAACTTCTTGAATGGCAGCTGTTGTCTCAGCGGTAGCGTCGTTTTGCATTTTCTCAACAAATTCAGGAGTGAGCTTGCCTGTATCGGAATACCAAACACCTTTCCAAGCGTAAGAAGAGGCGTCGTAGGCGTAGTTGCCGTGTCCTCCCCATACTGGCTGGAAGTAGAGTAAGGTATGCTTATGATAATCAGGCAGGATACGGTACCACATGTCGTAATGAGCACGATACAACTCGGCATCTGCCAGGATTTGTTCTTTTATTTTGGAGAGTTCGGCCTGATAGACTTCGGGATTGCTTAGTTTTAGAGATTGATCAATGTAACGATCGTAGGAACTAAAGATGAGATTTGATAGGTTTGAAATGATGTAAACATTGTCCTCGCTCGTTGTTAATAGCGGGAGCAATATATTTGGATAGGTATCGCGGATACGAGGCGTAATCACTTCTTCAGGGATTTGAGGATCTTTTAATCGCTCATAGACATTTAGTCTGCTGTTGTCTTCATCGCTAAGAACGGTAGATTTAGTCTCTACGATAAAGGCATCTGTCGTTTGTTTGAACCAATCGTTGTCAGACATTTCAGGTAAAAAGATTTCTCGATAGGCTTCGAGGAAATCAGTCAGTGATGCCTTGTCTGTGCTAGATGCAAAGTTCTCTGCATAGGAAAAATAACTTCTTTGTGGGCTATAACTCTGGTAGTCATTTTGTCCAAAAGTTATGAGAGCATCTAGTGAATCCGCTTCTCCTCCGAAGAAATCAGTATGGAACATTGTTAATTCCTTGCTATTAATTTCTCCGTAATCAATATCGTACCATCTATCGAGGTAGGCTAAACTGAGTAAGATAATTTCTTTATTCTCTTCGATAGTACGAATGGTTTGTGTGACTGATTCTGGATCATCTAGTTTAACAGACTCGTCATTTATTAACGCTTTTTTTAGATAGTCGCGAATATTTGTCTTAACTTTGTTAAAGGGTTCTTCTAGATATAGACGGTCCATTTGCTGCTCTTGATTTTCTGTAATGGAGAGAGCAGTATACATATTTTCAGAACGAAATTCAACCGCTTGTAGGCTTGGAACTACCTTGTCTAGAATGTCAGAGTAGTCTTGTAATGTTTGGAAAGGTGAATAAGTAACTCCCCAATCCGCTACTTGGTAGTAAGCACGTTTATCTTTGCTTTCTGTATATTGGAGCGGGAAAAATAAGGTGCTGCCATCTTCAAAGTGAGCTAGGAGTGTATTGATGTTTTCTTCTCGTCCCTGGATATCAGAAATAATGGTATTGTCGGTCATGGGGACAAGGCTGATCATTTTACTACTAGCCAATTTGTGGTCTGCGCCAATATTGTTGACAGCCTTTTTAAGTTGCTGGTTGTCGCTTGTTGGATCTAATTTTTTTAGATTGAAGAGCAAGGTTTCATTATTTATAGCACTATCGGTACTATCTTGCTGCTGAGATGATGCAGTTGTGGAAGAGCTCTCTTTATTCTCGGTAGATTGCGGACCTATGTCCTTGTCAGTGACATAGCCTACATACTGATACTGCTTTATGTTACTTGGAGCAGGAAGTTGGTCTCCGACTTTTAGCTGATGAACCTGATTGTAGCCTGCAAGTAAATTGCTTTCTAGAGCCTGGATGCTCTGGATAGGTAGAATAGAACCAGTGGCGGTCAGAAGAAGGATGGACGAAATAATCCTTTTCTTTTTGCCTTTTCCAGCCAAACTTACTCCTAGAACTAGAAGAAGTCCCCCTCCAATCGTTAATAGATTGATCCCAGTCTCCCCTGTAGCTGGAAGAATCCCAAATATTTTTTTAGGTTCGGTCTTGTAGATGAGATAGATTGTTTGATTCTCCGTAGCTATTTCTTTGGAAGGTGAGACAGTTTTCAGCTTAGATAAGACAGAATCCTTCTCTGAACTTGTTAGTTCATCTTGTGCAATATATTGATATTGAACAGATACCGTCGATGCATCGTTTGCGTAAACTATAGGAGGCTGGCTTCCCCATAGGCTACTCACTATGGCTACTGTAGTACTAGACATGGCTAGTTGTTTAAGAGCGATTTTCTTGGTATACATTTTCCTCTCCTTTTTACATATTTACTTGTACAATCAGATTATACTACTTGTACGAAGAAAAAAATGCCAAATCGTTCACATTTTTGGGGCAATAGTGCATATTTTTTTAAAATTTTAAATGGTATATTTTTACTAGAGATAGAGGATGGTATCCTGGTATTTATTTTAGTAATTGGTGTCTTAATCATGTTCTTTTTAGCAATGTAATATTACTGTGTAGAAATTTTTCCAGATTTGTTTGTTTTATGGTATTTTTATCTAAGAATACTGTGTATCCTAGGGGCAAACCTTGAAAATTGACTGGTTTTCTGCTACAATATATTATTGACTAAAACTGAAATAGGATGAATGATATGGTAACAAATGTACTTCGTTCTCTCATTGAAAATGATAAGGGAGAGCTAAGAAAACTTGAGAAAATGGCAGACAAGGTCTTCTCGTATGCCGATGAAATGGAAGCGCTGACTGATGAACAGTTGCAAGCTAAGACAGCAGAATTTAAGGAGCGATACAATAACGGTGAATCCCTCGACGATCTTTTGTACGAAGCTTATGCGGTAGTCCGTGAAGGAGCTCGTCGCGTATTGGGCCTCTATCCCTACAAGGTTCAGGTTATGGGAGGAATCGTTCTTCACAACGGTGACGTTCCAGAAATGCGTACAGGTGAAGGTAAAACTCTGACTGCAACGATGCCTGTTTATTTGAATGCCTTGTCTGGTCAAGGTGTTCACGTAGTGACGGTTAACGAGTATCTTTCTACTCGTGATGCGACTGAAATGGGTGAATTGTATTCATGGCTTGGTCTATCAGTTGGTATCAACTTAGCTGCTAAATCACCCTTGGAAAAACGTGAGGCCTATAACTGCGATATTACTTATTCGACCAACTCAGAGATTGGTTTTGACTACCTCCGAGACAATATGGTTGTTCGCGCAGAAGACATGGTTCAACGTCCTCTCAATTATGCCTTGGTCGATGAAGTTGACTCAATCTTGATTGACGAAGCTCGTACGCCGTTGATTGTATCTGGTGCACAAGGTTCTGAAACAAACCAGTTGTATTTCTTGGCAGATAATCTTGTTAAATCTTTGACAACAGAAGATTACATCATCGACATTCCATCTAAAACGATTGGTCTGTCTGATTCAGGTATTGACAAAGCAGAGAAATTCTTCAAGTTAGATAACCTTTACGATATTGAAAATGTAGCCATTACCCATTTCTTGGATAATGCACTTCGTGCCAACTACATCATGACCTATGATATTGACTATCTGGTCAATGAAGACCAAGAGGTTATGATTATCGATCCATTTACAGGTCGTACGATGGAAGGTCGTCGTTATTCTGATGGACTTCACCAAGCCATCGAAGCTAAGGAAGGTGTACCGGTTCAAAACGAGTCTAAGACAAGTGCCTCTATTACCTACCAAAACCTTTTCCGTATGTATAAAAAATTATCAGGGATGACGGGTACTGGTAAAACAGAAGAGGAAGAATTCCGTGAAATCTACAACATCCGTGTCGTACCAATCCCAACCAACCGCCCAATCGCGCGTGTTGACCACGAAGATTTACTCTATCCAAGTCTAGAATACAAATTTAATGCCGTTATTGCTGATGTGAAGAGACGCTATGAGAAAGGGCAACCTGTCTTGGTCGGTACAGTTGCGGTTGAAACTTCTGATTTGATTTCTCAAAAATTGGTAGCTGCAGGTGTCCCTCACGAAGTATTGAATGCTAAAAACCACTATCGTGAAGCGCAGATTATTATGAATGCTGGTCAGCGTGGTGCGGTCACTATTGCGACCAACATGGCGGGACGCGGTACCGATATTAAGTTAGGTCCAGGTGTACGTGAACTTGGTGGGCTATGTGTTATTGGTACTGAGCGCCATGAAAGTCGTCGTATTGATAACCAGCTTCGTGGACGTTCAGGGCGTCAAGGTGACCCAGGTGAATCACAATTCTATCTATCTCTCGAAGATGACTTGATGAAACGCTTTGGTTCAGAACGCATCAAAGTATTTATGGAGCGTATGAATCTAACAGAAGAAGAGTCCGTTATCAAGTCTAAAATGTTGACACGTCAAGTTGAATCTGCTCAGAAGCGTGTGGAAGGGAACAACTACGACTCACGTAAACAAGTCCTTCAATATGACGATGTGATGCGTGAGCAACGTGAAATCATCTATCGCCAACGCCAGGATGTTATTACTGCTGACCGTGATTTGGCTCCTGAAATCAAAGCGATGATGAAACGGACGATTGAACGCCAAGTTGCGGGTCACTTCCTTGGTTCGAAAGATGAAGCTATTGATGGAATTATCAAATTTGCGCATGCAAATCTCGTTGAAGATGATACCTTGAGTAAAGCTACTTTTGAAGCAATGAATCAGAAAGAGATTGTCGAAGAGCTCTATGAACGTGCTTTGAGAGTCTATGATTCGCAAGTGAAAAAATTACGCGATGAAGAACGTGTACGCGAATTCCAGAAAGTTCTTATCCTTCGTGTTGTGGATAACAAATGGACAGACCATATTGATGCCTTGGATCAATTGCGTAATGCAGTCAGTCTTCGTGGATACGCTCAAAACAATCCAATCGTTGAATATCAATCAGAAGCATTTACTATGTTCAACGATATGATTGGGGCTATCGAGTTTGAAGTAACCCGCTTGATGATGAAGGCACAAATTCATGACAATATTGAGCGTGAGCGTACAAGTCAAGAAGCACATACGACAGCTGTTAAGAATATTATGCCGAACCAATCGCATGCAATTCAGGAGAATGTATCTTTTGAAGGTGTTGATCGTAACGATCCATGCCCATGCCAGTCTGGTAAGAAATTTAAAAATTGTCACGGCCGTAAATAGGAATGACGCGTGGACTGGACGGCTGTCCAGTCCTTTTGCAATTTTTAGACAAGTCACTAGAGTCAGTTCGTTTATTTTAATAAATGAAATGACTATGCAAAAGGAGACCGATTAATGATAGTAGGACATGGCATTGACCTTCAGGAGATGGAGGCGATTGAAAGTGCCAGAATCAAACACCAAGGGTTTCCCAAAAAGATTCTCACAGAGAAAGAATTTGAACGGTATCAAAGTCTGTCCGGTCGCCGTCAGCTAGAATATTTAGCTGGACGTTGGTCAGCCAAAGAAGCGCTGACCAAGGCCTTGGGGACAGGTATTGGTAAGATAGGGTTTCATGATATTGAAATTCTGAATACCAGCAAAGGAGTTCCCTATGTGACGAAGAGTCCTTTTGATGGGAATATTTGGCTCAGCATTAGCCATTCAGGAAATTTTGTACAAGCTAGTGTGATTTTGGAGGAGAAAGATGATTGAAAGTGAACATCGACCCACGCAAATTCGGGTTAACTTAGATGCGATTGCGGAAAATTTCGAGCAAGTAATGACCAACTTGCCCCCTAAGACTGAAGCATTTGCTGTTGTTAAGGCGAATGCTTATGGTCATGGAGCTGTTGCGGTAGCGAAAAAGTTATCCAGTCAAGCAGCTGGTTTTTGTGTTTCGAATTTGGATGAAGCATTAGAGTTACGTAAAGCAGGTATCGAGCATCCTATCTTGATTTTAGGAGTGGTTCCTGTACGTTTTTTACCAGTAGCTCATCAACTCAATATCAGTGTGACAGTTGCTAGTCTGGACTGGTTGCAAGATGCAAAAGACTTAGAGGCTGATTTATCTGGTCTAACTGTCCATCTTAAGCTGGATACAGGTATGGGGCGGATTGGTTTTAGAAAAATAGCCGATTTGCTACAAGCGATTGCTATCCTTGAAGAATTAGAGTATGACATCGAAGGAGTCTATACTCATTTTGCTACTGCGGATGAGGTTGATCAGGCGCACTTCGAGAGTCAACTGTCTGTTTTTAAAGAATTTTTGGATGTTCTACCAATTACTCCGCGCTGGATTCATGCCAGCAATTCAGCAACAAGCATTTGGCATGCTGATACAGTATTTAACCTGGTTCGTTTGGGAAACATTCTTTATGGACTTAATCCAAGTGGACGAGTGCTAGAACTCCCGTTTGATGTTCAACCAGCCTTATCTCTCGTATCTGAAATTGTTCATGTAAAGCAGGTTGAAGCTGGCACAACAATTGGCTACGGAGCTACTTATCACAGCACCGACTCAGAATGGATTGCGACCGTTCCGATAGGATATGCAGATGGTCTCGTACGAAGCTTACAAGGCTTATCAGTCTTAGTTGATGGGCAGGCCTGTGAAATTGTAGGGCGTATTTCGATGGATCAGATCACCATTCGTTTACCTCATGCTTATCCGCTTGGTCAAAAAGTCACCCTAATCGGTCAAGATGGAGATAAAACTATCTCTGTTCAGGTGTGGGCTGATCGCATCGGAACCATAAATTACGAGGTGGTTTGTCTTTTGACAGACCGCCTACCTCGAATTTTTGAATAACAGCGATAGTAAAAGTGACGATAATCCGCCTCTTTCACTAGAATAGAAGGCTAAAATATTAGAGAAGTGTTGCCTAGATATTGTCTATAATACAAATATCGTCATTTAGTTGACTTTTATTACTTCGACGTAAGGGGAAACTCCGTTTCCTTATTTCCAACTTCAAACACTCCACTGGACTATTCGTACCTGAGCCTGAAAACAAAAAAGCGAAGTACATCAGCTGGTCACCTAGAAATAAGAAAGCCTTGAGTTATGCCTGTGGCTTTTGGTGTGAACATCGTTCAGTTTGTCCCCAGTCTCCAACTATCTCCCAGATAGTTGGAGCGAGTACTAAAAGTAAACTAAAAGACTATAATGAGTCTGGTCAAAAAGTCTAATACTCTTCGAAAATCAAAATTATCCGTTGTCAACTTGCCTTGATGAACTTCAGTTCTATCTTCGACTTCGTTTCCTAGGCTACTTTTGATTTTCATTGAGTATAAAAAATAAAAAAATAGCTTAGAATTGCATCGTCAGAAACGTTCATTCTAAGCTATTTTTGTTTATTCAAATTTTAATTGCTACTCAATGAAAATTAAAATCAGACTAGCTCCATTGGAGCTTGACACTCATCAAATCAAGTCAACAATGTCTGGTTTTGATTTTCAAAGAGTATGAAGAGGGAACTGACCGACCTCGTTGTGGTTATTGCTCGTTAAAAAAAGCTTCATAGAGTGCGTGCAGGGCGCGTTTCTTTTCTTCGGTTTTGACAACGAACATAACAGAAACTTCACTGGCTCCCTGTGAAATCATTGCCAAGTTGACATTTTGTTTAGAGAGGGCAGTGGTAGCGGTAGCTGTTACACCGACATGGCTCTTCATATTTTCACCAACAATCATGATAATAGATAAACCATGTTCGATTTCGGCCTTGTCAACTTCCATTTTCGTATTGAGTTGACGAAGGATCTCTTCTTCCTTGATAGGAGTCAATTCACGCTCACGGACTACGATGGATAAATCGTCAATACCGGTCGGCATGTGCTCCCAGCGGATATTGAGATTTTCGAGAATTTGCAACACCTTGCGACCAAAACCAACTTCACGGTTCATCAAGTATTTGGACAAGTTAATGCTGACAAAACCATCGTCTGCAGCAATACCGACAACAGGAACTGTTTGCTCTGTATGTTTGTGTACAATTCGGGTACCAGGGTGAGTTGGGTTATTGGTGTTTTTGATAACCAATGGAATCCGTCCGCGATAGGCAGGAAGGAGGGCTTCATCGTGGAGGACGGAGAAACCTGCATAAGCTAATTCTCGCATTTCACGATAGGTCAATTCTTTGATTGAATGTGGATTTTTAATGATGCCAGGATGGGCTGCAAAAATACCATCGACATCTGTAAAGTTTTCATAGAGGTCAGCCTTGACCCCGGCAGCAATGATGGAACCTGTAATATCCGATCCACCTCGTGAGAAGGTACAAATCTGGTTATCAACAGTTACACCGAAGAATCCTGGGATAATAAGTACTTCATCTGTATCACGAAGCTCTTCGATTTTGTCATAACTTGAAGGCAAAATGCGAGCATTTCCTGGTTCGGAGCTGACAATAATACCAGCTTTTTTAGGATGGACATAGCGTGCGGGCAATCCTCTGTGGGTAAAATATTCGGCAATCAATTTGGCATTATTATCTTCACCAGCTGCTAAGAATGCGTCGTAAAGGAATTCGTTATCATCAATTGGTAGGCTGGCCAAAGAGATGATGCTGTCTGCGATTTTCTTCATGCTGTTAGCTGTGAAACCAAGTTCGTCAACCATTGCCTGATAACGGTTGATGATCCATTCTTGACTGGCAGTCACATCTTTTCCGTTAACATATTCTTTATAATATTTAATCAATGCATCAGTAACTTTAGTATCCTCGGCATTGCGTTTTCCAGGTGCAGACACCACAACAAAGCGACGTTCTGAATCAGATTGAACAATATTGAAAACTTTTTCTAACTGTCCAGCTGAAGCAAGTGAGCTTCCCCCAAATTTAATAACTTTCATTCTCATCTCCTTGGATATTTTTTTCTATTATAGCAGAATGATATGAAATTGTCAGTATGTTCAGACAAATCTTGCCAAGAATTTTATCGAAAAACGAACAAGAGACAAATATGAAAATTTCAGAAAAACATTTTTTTCTTTCAACTGTGTTACAATTAAAGTAATAGGAGGCGAGTATGGTAAAAGCAATTATTTTCGACATGGATGGTGTACTTTTTGACACAGAAACATTCTATTTTCAGCGTCGAGCTGATTTTTTAGCGACAAAAGGTTTATCGGTTGATCATTTGGATCCATCTATATTTGTCGGTGGAAGGGCTAGTCAAATTTGGCAACGGATTTTAGGGGATGATTATGATAACTGGGATGTCCCTGCCTTGGAAGAAGAATATCGTGTGTATAAAGAAAAGCGACCAACCCCTTATGCAGAGAGGATTTTTCCTGAAGTTAAAGCGGTATTGGAGAGACTGACTATCCAAGGTATTCCTGTAGTTTTGGCTTCAAATACCGACCGTTCAGAAATCGAACGTGCTTTACTAGATGCTGGTATACGCTCTCACTTTAGTCATGTTTTCTCAGCGATGGATTGTGAGGCCCCAAAACCAGATCCCACAGTTTATGTGAAAGCAGCTAGTGCAACAGGAGTAGCTAAATCGAACATTTTAGTATTTGAAGATAGTGCGAAGGGAATTGAAGCGGCTAAAAAAGCAGGTTTGACAGTTTGGGCTATTCGAGACCAGCATTATGGAATTGATCAGTCGAAAGCAGACAAATTGGTAGACAATCTTGAAGAGGCCTTTGACTTATTGCGATTTTAAGAAATGTTATATTTTAGTCCAAGTATTAGTTCTCGGTGAAAAATGGTATTTCTAGCTCAGAATCCAGTTAGATCTTCCAAAAGTATTAACGTGAAAAAATGAAAGTTATAAATTAAACTTAGAGCCTATATTTATAGTTCAGACTTGCATATTGAGGTTGTTTTTTCAAAATACAGTCAGTATTTCCCGCAAAAACTACCTTGATGAGTGAAAAAGCCAAGGCGCTTTTCGTGTGAATATAGGTTCTTAGACACGTTATTTTCTAGCATATCTAAATTTTATATTGCGATGATAGCCCCCATCTTTTTCGGACGTCACACTTTACTTGCTAGAAAAAAAGTGACAATTTTAAAAACTGTGTTACAATGGAAAACAAGAATTTGAAGTTTGATATTCAAATCTTTTAATTATCAAACTATTTCGAAAGGAGCAAGGGAATGGCCTACCAAACAATTCGTTATGAAGTAATTGATTCCGTAGCGATTCTAACTTTAAACAGACCGGAAGTGGCAAATGGTTTTAATATTCCTATGTGTGAAGAAATCTTAGAAGCAATCCGCCTTGCAGAAGGGGATGCCTCCGTCAAAATTTTACAAATTCAAGCACAGGGTTCCATTTTCTCCGTGGGTGGAGATTTAGTTGAGATGAAGCGTGCAGTTGATGATGATGATATTGCTTCTTTGGTAAAAATAGCAGAGCTGGTGAATGATATTTCGTTTGCGATGAAGAAATTGTCTAAAGTAGTCATTATGGTGACAGATGGGGCAGTGGCTGGAGCCGCGGCTAATATGGCAGTGGCAGCTGATTTTGTTATTGCCTCCAGCAAGACAAAATTCATCCAAGCCTTTGTAGGTGTTGGACTTGCGCCGGATGCGGGGGGGCTCTTTCTACTGAGTCGTGCTATTGGGGCTAATCGTGCTAGTCACTTGGCGATGACTGGAGAGGGCTTATCAGCGGATAAGGCTTTAGAATATGGGATTGTTTATAAATTGGCAGAGCCAGAAAAACTAGAAAAGACAGTTGCCCAGGTCATAAAAAAACTCTTGCGAGGCTCAGTAAATTCTTATGCAGCAATTAAACAACTGACATGGGAAAGTCAATTTAAAGACTGGGAGTCTTATCGCCGATTAGAGCTGGATTTACAAGAAACATTGGCCTATAAAGAGGATTTTAAAGAGGGGGTTCGAGCGCATGCAGAACGACGTAGACCAGTGTTTACGGGAGATTAATTTTTAAATTAGTAAAAAAATGTTTGACAATCAAAGTTTTATGGTTTATACTTTGACTATCAAAGTAAAGGAGGCCTGTTTTGGAAGATCCAAAAGTAAATGAATATCTAACGGCCATTTTTAACAATGTGTTGGTGATTGAAGAAACAAGTCTGCGTGGTAGCCGATTCAATGATATTTCAATTAAGGAAATGCACACGATTGATGTGATAGGAAGTATTGATGGAGCTACTCCGAGTGATGTTGCTCGGACTTTGATGGTAACCTTAGGTACTGTTACAACTAGCTTGAACAATTTGGAAAGAAAAGGATATGTTGAGCGTATTCGTTCGACCAAAGATCGGCGAGTTGTTCATCTCTACCTGACCAAAAAAGGTCGACTGGTCTATCGTTTGCATCAACGATTTCACAATGAAATGGTGAAGCAGATTACAGATGGTATGGATGATGCAGAGTATCAGGTAATGAAGAAAGGACTCATGAAACTCTATCACTTCTTGGAGGATTTGAAATGAGAAACCATGCTAAAATCAGTCAGGTGGCCCACTATCTTCCGAAGAAGATTGTGACCAATGATGATTTGGCTCAACGAATGGAGACCAGTGATGAGTGGATTCGTAGCCGTACAGGTATCGGTCAACGGCACATTGTTACTGGAGAGACGACGAGTGATTTGGCTAGTCAAGTGGCTAGAAAATTACTGGAAAAGTCTCAGCTAGATGCTAGTGAAATTGATTTTATCATCGTAGCAACGATTACTCCAGATGCTTCAATGCCATCTACGGCAGCTATGGTTCAAGCAGCAATTGGCGCGAAAAAGGCTTTCGCCTATGATCTCGTTGCAGCTTGTTCAGGATTTGTTTTTGCGCTATCAACAGCGGAAAAATTGCTTGCTTCAGGAGTCTATAAGAGAGGACTTGTCATTGGTGCAGAGACCCTATCTAGGTCTGTCGACTGGTCGGATCGATCAACGGCTGTTTTATTTGGAGATGGTGCTGGAGGAGTTTTGCTAGAAGCGTGCGAACAACCGAGCTTTTTAGCAGAAATCTTGCGAACGGATGGCGGTCGAGGTGCTAGTCTGACAGCAGGGATAGACCAGAAAGAGACGCCATTCTCGACACAAAGTCGTCAACAACCCTTTATCCAAATGGAGGGCAGAGCTATATTTGAATTTGCGACGAGGGATGTTACGGCAACCATGGCAGAGCTGCTAGAACAAGCTGATATGACTGTGGATTGCGTTGATTATTTCTTGCTCCATCAAGCCAATATACGTATCCTAGATAAGATGGCTCGTAAATTGGGAGTTGCGCGTGAAAAATTTCCAGCAAATATGGATAAATATGGCAATACCAGCGCAGCAAGCCTTCCTATTCTCTTATCAGAATGTGTAGAGAGCGGAATGTTGCGATTGGATGGAAGCCAGACTGTTCTCATGGCTGGTTTCGGTGGAGGCCTTACATGGGGAACTCTACTCTTACAACTTTAGTTAATTCCTTGCCCTAGGCAAGATTAAAATATTTTATTTTCCAAAAGGAGACACATATCATGGCAGTATTTGAAAAAGTACAGGAAATCATCGTTGAAGAATTGGGTAAGGATGCTGAAGAAGTAACCCTTACAACAACCTTTGAAGATTTGGACGCAGATTCATTGGATCTTTTCCAAGTTATCTCTGAAATCGAAGATGCCTTCGATATTCAAATCGATACTGAAGAAGGCTTGACAACTGTAGGCGATTTGGTTGCTTATGTTGAAGAAAAAACAAAATAATTATAGTCATTCAGTTTATCTTTTATTACGTCAACGAATGAGGAAACTTCGTTTCCTTATTTCCAACTTCAAATAAACTTTTGTTTATTTGAACTCGCAATGCCGTACTCTACGAATGTTACTTGCTATCGTAAGTACGATTTCCAACCTTCAATAGTCCGCTGGACTATTGAAGCTATCTACAACAATTGACACAAACTTCGTTTGTTTTATTTCCGACCTTTACCAGTCTATTCCTAGACTGGTAAAGCTAGTACTAAAAGTAAACTGAAAGACTATAGTATTCCTCTCCTTATTTCAAAGATAATATAAGGAAGAGGATAGCTAAGAAAAGTGCTGGTGAGCATTTTTCTTAAACTAAATACTTTGATAATCAAAACATTGAAACGTCAAACTATTTTTTGAGTGAGGGGGCAGCCCTTCACTTGTTTACCTAATGATTTGATATTCAAATGATTAGGTAAGCAAGAAAAAAAGATGAGGGAATTATGAAGACGAAAATAACAGAATTGCTCGATATTAAGTATCCAATTTTTCAAGGTGGTATGGCTTGGGTAGCTGATGGAGATTTGGCTGGTGCCGTATCTAATGCAGGTGGTCTAGGAATCATCGGTGGAGGAAATGCTCCCAAAGAGGTGGTCAAGGCAAATATTGACAAGGTTAAATCTATCACGGACAAGCCTTTCGGTGTCAATATCATGCTTTTGTCTCCTTTTGCGGATGACATTGTTGACTTGGTCATCGAAGAAGGTGTGAAAGTTGTCACTACAGGAGCAGGAAATCCAGGGAAGTATATGGAACGTCTCCATGCTGCAGGGATTACAGTTATTCCTGTTGTACCGAGTGTAGCCCTTGCGAAACGCATGGAAAAATTAGGGGTAGATGCTGTTATTGCTGAAGGTATGGAAGCCGGAGGCCATATTGGTAAATTGACCACCATGACCTTGGTTCGTCAGGTTGTTGAAGCCGTATCTATTCCTGTTATTGCTGCTGGAGGTATTGCAGATGGTGCAGGTGCAGCGGCAGCATTCATGTTGGGTGCAGAAGCGGTGCAAGTTGGAACTCGTTTTGTAGTAGCTACAGAGTCCAATGCCCATCAGGCTTATAAGGAAAAAGTTTTAAAAGCTAAGGATATTGATACAACTGTATCTGCTTCTATTGTTGGACATCCTGTGAGAGCTATCAAGAATAAGTTGTCATCTGCTTATGCAGCTGCAGAGAAAGATTTCTTGGCAGGTAAAATTTCGGCAGATGCTATTGAAGAACTTGGTGCGGGAGCACTCCGCAATGCAGTTGTTGATGGTGATGTAACAAATGGCTCCGTGATGGCTGGTCAAATTGCTGGTCTGGTTTCTAAAGAAGAATCTTGTGAAGATATTTTGAAAGACATCTATTATGGAGCAGCCAAAGTGATTAGAGAAGAGGCAAGCCGTTGGGCTTCGGTTGGAGAATAGGATGACAAAGACAGCTTTTCTTTTTGCAGGTCAAGGGTCTCAGACAGTGGGGATGGCTCGCGACCTTTACGAATATTCCCCGATAGTTAGAGAAACGTTTGACCAGGCTAGTCAGATTCTGGGGTATGACATTCGCAATCTGATTGACAATCAAGAGGATAAATTACATCAGACTCGCTATACCCAGCCTGCTATTTTGACAACTTCCCTAGCTATCTATCGTTTGTTGGTAGAAAAGGGAATACAACCTGATATGGTAGCTGGTCTATCCTTGGGAGAATATTCAGCTCTGGTGGCATCGGGAGCATTGGCCTTTGAAGATGGGATTGCCCTAATTGCTAAGCGTGGTGAATATATGGAAACAGCTGCGCCAGCAGGAACTGGTAAGATGGTTGCTGTTCTCAACACAGATGTCAACTTGATAGAAGAAGTCTGTTCGTCAGTTACCTCTGGGATTGTTTCCCCAGCCAACTACAACACACCAGCCCAAATCGTCATCGGAGGCGAGGTGGCTTCAGTGGATGAGGCGGTTGAATTGCTGAAGGAAGCAGGTGTCAAACGGATGATTCCGCTCAATGTATCTGGCCCCTTTCACACGGCTCTCCTGCGACCAGCTTCGGAGCAATTGGCTCAGGCCTTGGAGCAGGTGGAATTTGCGGACTTCCAAGTAGAGTTGGTCGGTAATACAGAAGCCAAGGTCATGAAAAAAGAGGATATCAAGTCCCTCTTGACCCGTCAAGTGATGGAACCAGTTCGTTTCTATGAGTCAATCGCAACCATGCAGGAAGCTGGTGTGACTAACTTTATTGAAATCGGTCCAGGTAAAGTTTTATCAGGATTTGTCAAGAAAATCGATAAGACGGCGCATGTTGTAGCAATTGAAGATATAGAGGGGCTACAAATAGTATTGAATAAATCATGAGGAGGAATCATGGAATTAACAAATAAAAATGTTTTTGTAACAGGTTCAAGTCGAGGAATCGGATTGGCCATTGCCCATAAGTTTGCCAGTCTTGGTGCCAATGTGGTACTGAACGGTCGTAGTCAATTAGGGCAAGAGATTCTGGATAGCTTTGCAGATTACGGTGTGAAAGTCCTAGCTATTTCAGGAGATATTTCGAGCGCGGAAGATGCCAAACGAATGGTGGCAGAAGCCATCGAAACCCTCGGGAGCGTCGATATTTTGGTCAACAATGCAGGGATTACCAAAGACGGTATGGCTCTTCGTATGACAGAAGAGGATTTTGATACGGTTCTGAAGGTAAATCTTACTGGAACTTTTAATATGACGCGGGCTGTTTTGAAACCAATGACAAAGGCTCGTGAGGGTGCTATTATCAACCTATCAAGCGTATCTGGCTTGATTGGAAATGCTGGACAGGCCAATTATTCTGCTTCTAAGGCAGGTGTGATTGGATTTACTAAAGCCATTGCCCGTGAGGTTGCTGGGCGAAATGTTCGTGTCAATGCGATTGCGCCGGGCTTTATCCAGTCTGATATGACAGATGTTTTATCTGACAAGATTAAAGAAGCTATGACTGCACAAATTCCTATGAAACGCTTTGGTGCGACAGAAGAAGTAGCTGATGTTGCTGTATTCCTTGCCAAGCAAGAGTATCTAACAGGACAGGTGATTGCGATTGACGGCGGCTTGACCATGCAGTAATCCAGTCTTCCAGTTTATCTTTTATTACTTCGACGAGCGAGGAAACTACGTTTCCAGATTTCCAGCTTCAAACAATCTATTGGATTGTTTGAACTCGCTTTGCCGTACTAACGGAGCGTTACTTACTATCGTAAGTACGATTTCCAATCTTCAATAGTCCACTGGACTATTGAAGCTGTCTGCAGCTTGTTGAAATGAACTTTGTTCGTAGTACTAAAAGCAAACTGAAAGACTGCAATAACGCACTGTAAATTCAATGTTGTTTTGTGTGTTATTTTAAGAAAGGACTGAAAATGACAAAATTAAATCGTGTAGTAGTAACAGGCTACGGTCTGACATCTCCTATCGGAAATACGCCAGAGGAGTTTTGGGATAGTTTGAAAGCAGGGAAAATTGGGATCGGAAAGATTACCAAGTTTGATACCAGTGAATATTCGGTCCATAATGCTGCGGAATTAAAAGATTTTCCTTTTGACAAATATTTTGTTAAAAAGGATACAAATCGCTACGATAATTACTCGCTCTATGCACTCTATGCAGCTAAAGAAGCGATTGCTAATGCACAGCTGGATACAGAGACAGTGGATAGTGACCGTTTTGGCGTTATCTTATCAACAGGTATCGGTGGTATTTTGGAAATTGAAGAGCAAGTGGCTCGGATGAACGAAAAAGGTCCAAAACGCATTCGTCCCATGGCTCTTCCAAAGGCCTTGCCAAATATGGCGGCTGGAAATATTGCTATGCAGGTCGGTGCAAATGGTGTCTGCAAGTGTATCATCACAGCCTGCGCTTCATCAAATGATGCCTTAGGAGAAGCCTTTCGTGAAATCAAGTTTGGTTTCCAAGATGTCATGTTGGCAGGTGGAGCAGAAGCAGCCATTACTCCATTTGCAATCGGTGGTTTCCAAGCTTTGACAGCTATGTCGACTACTGAGGATCCAGAACGTGCGTCTATTCCATTTGACAAGGACCGCAATGGTTTTGTCATGGGGGAGGGTTCCGCGGTTTTAGTATTGGAAAGTTTGGAACACGCAGAAGCGCGTGGGGCGACGATTTTGGCTGAAATTGTTGGTTATGGAAATACTTGCGATGCTTACCACATGACTTCTCCACATCCAGAAGGTCTGGGTGCTATTAAGGCCATGAAGTTGGCCATTTCAGAAGCAGGTTTAGAGCCAGCTGATATTGACTATATCAATGCCCATGGTACTTCGACACCGGCTAATGAAAAAGGGGAAAGCCAAGCTATCGTATCCGTCTTCGGCAAGAACACACCAGTTTCTTCCACCAAGTCCTTCACAGGGCACTTGTTGGGGGCAGCGGGTGCAGTTGAGGCGGCAGCTGTCATTGAGGCTATGCGTCACTCTTACGCACCAAAGACAGCTGGTACAACAGAATTATCTGAAGATATTGAGGCGGATGTCATCTACGGTCAAGGTCGTGACATGGAAATCCGCCATGCCATTTCAAATACATTTGGCTTTGGAGGTCACAACTCGGTGATTGCCTTCAAGCGTTGGGAGGCTTAAGTGAATATTACAGAAATAAAGGACTTGATGAGTCAGTTTGACCAGTCAAGTTTGCGAGAATTTTCATATAGCAATGCTGGGGAAACCTTGCATTTCAGTAAAAATCAGCAGGCGACAGCGGCTCCGAGTCCAACAGTAGAAGCTCTGCTTGCTCCAGTAGCTCCTGCAAGCCCAGCCCTTGTGCCAGCAGTTGAAATGAGTGAGCCAGCTCCAGCAGAAGCAGGTGTCAGCCCCGTGGCAGAAGGTGCGGTAGTGGAAAGCCCCTTGGTCGGCGTGGCTTATTTGTCCCCAGCCCCTGACAAGCCAGCCTTTGTAGCAGTTGGCGATACGGTCAAAAAAGGGCAGACTCTCATGATTATCGAAGCCATGAAGGTCATGAACGAAGTGCCTGCTGACCGTGACGGTGTGGTCACAGAGATTTTGGTGGCTAACCAGGACGTTGTAGAATTTGGACAAGGATTGGTACGCATCAAATGATTGATATTTTGAAAATTAAAGAGGCTCTTCCTCATCGCTATCCTATGCTCTTGGTTGATCGTGTCCTTGAAGTATCGGAAGATGAGATTGTCGCCCTCAAAAATGTGACCATTAACGAGCCCTTCTTCAACGGGCATTTTCCAGACTATCCTGTTATGCCAGGTGTTCTTATCATGGAGGCTTTGGCACAAACCGCAGGTGTCTTGGAATTGTCCAAGGAAGAAAACAAGGGCAAGCTGGTTTTTTATGCCGGCATGGATAAGGTTAAATTTAAGAAGCAAGTTGTACCTGGTGACCAGTTGATTATGACCGCTAAATTTGTCAAACGCCGTGGAACCATTGCGGTCGTTGAGGCAAAGGCAGAAGTGGACGGAAAACTGGCTGCGTCGGGGGTGTTGACTTTTGCTATTGGAAAATAAATCAGTTCTCCATTTTATCTTTTATTGCGTCGACGAACGAGGAAACTTCGTTTCCTTATTTCCAACTTCAAATAATTTCATCATTATTTGAACTCGTTTTGCCGTACCCAAGTACTGTCTACAACAATTGATACGAATTTTATTCGTCTCATTTTCAATCTCCAAAGGTTTCCCAAACCTTTGGAGCAAGCACTAAAAGTAAAATGAAGAACTGCTACTGATAACCATTACTTAATATTCTCACCTTGAGATTGTTATAACAATTATTCTATGTTAAAAAGGAGATAGGATTCATCATGTTTGAGAAGATTTTGATTGCCAATCGTGGTGAGATTGCGGTGCGGATTATTCGTGCGGCCAGGGAATTGGGGATTGCGACGGTGGCTGTCTATTCAGAGGCTGACAAGGAAGCCCTCCACACCATGTTGGCAGATGAGGCTGTCTGTATCGGACCTGCCCGTTCGACAGATTCCTATCTCAATATGCAGGCGGTCATCTCGGCGGCTGTTGTGACAGGTGCCCAGGCTATTCATCCCGGCTTTGGATTTTTGAGTGAAAACTCCAAATTTGCCACCCTCTGTGAAGAGGTCGGCATCAAGTTTATCGGTCCTTCTGGGACGGTCATGGATACCATGGGTGATAAAATCAATGCTCGGGCGGAGATGATTAAGGCTCAAGTGCCTGTCATTCCAGGCTCAGACGGCGAGGTCTTGACCAGCCAAGAAGCCCTTGAAATCGCTGAAAAGATTGGCTACCCTGTCATGCTCAAGGCATCGGCAGGTGGTGGCGGTAAGGGAATTCGTAAGGTGGAAAAAGCCGAAGACCTAGTGCCTGCCTTTGAATCAGCTTCCAGCGAAGCCAAGGCAGCTTTTGGCAACGGTGCCATGTATATGGAGCGTGTCGTCTATCCAGCCCGCCACATCGAAGTACAGATTTTGGCAGACCAGCACGGTCATGTTATCCATCTGGGAGAACGGGATTGTTCCCTTCAACGCAACAACCAGAAGGTCTTGGAAGAAGCTCCGTCTATCGCCATTGGCCAAACTATGCGGGACCATATCGGTCAAGCAGCAGTGCGGGCTGCCCAGTCAGTTGGCTATGAAAATGCAGGGACCATTGAGTTCCTCTTGGATGAAGCCAAGGGCGAATTTTACTTCATGGAAATGAACACACGGGTGCAGGTGGAACATCCAGTTACCGAATTTGTGACCGGTGTGGATATTGTCAAGGAGCAAATCAAGATTGCCGCTGGTCAGGAACTCAGCGTCTACCAAGAAGATGTGAAGATTACAGGCCATGCCATTGAATGCCGCATCAATGCTGAAAATCCAGCCTTCAACTTCGCCCCAAGTCCAGGTAAGATTTCCAATCTTTATCTGCCAAGTGGTGGTGTTGGTCTGCGTGTGGATTCGGCAGTTTATCCAGGCTACACCATTCCGCCTTATTACGATTCCATGATTGCCAAGGTTATCGTGCATGGGGAAAATCGCTTTGAAGCCCTGATGAAGATGCAGCGAGCCCTCTACGAATTGGAAATTGACGGAGTGGTGACCAATACTGACTTCCAGCTGGACTTGATTTCCGACAAGCGAGTGGTGGCTGGTGATTACGACACCGCCTACCTCATGGAAGAATTTTTACCCCGCTATCAAGAAGAATTATAGTCTTTTAGTTTACTTTTAGTACTCGCTCCAACTATCTGGTGGATAGTTGGAGGTTGGAAATAGAGCGAACAAAGTTCGCATCAAAAGCTGCAAGCAATTTCAATCGTCCAGTGGAGTGTTTGAAGTTGGAAATAAGGAAACGGAGTTTCAAACTACCACTCTTTAAATCAAAGGTGGTAGGCTGAAAACCTCCACTGGAGCTTTTCACTCATCGAAGTAATAAAAGAAAAACTAAATGACGATAAAAAAGTAAACTAGGAGAATGCTATGGCTTTGTTTCGCAAAAAGGACAAATATATCCGCATCAACCCCAATCGTTCGCGGATAGAGTCAGCACCTCAAGCAAAGCCAGAGGTGCCAGACGAACTCTTTTCCAAATGTCCTGTTTGTAAGGTAATCCTTTATAAGAAGGACTTGGGACCAGAGAAAACCTGTCAACACTGTTCCTATAATTTCCGGATTACAGCCGAGGAACGCTTGGCTTTGACAGTGGATGAAGGTTCGTTCGAGGAATTGTTTACAGGGATTGAAACAAAAAATCCCTTGGACTTCCCTAATTATTTGGAAAAATTGGCAGCCACCCGTCAAAAGACAGGTTTGGACGAGGCTGTTTTGACAGGCAAGGCGACCATCGGCGGCCAACCAGTTGCCCTTGGGATCATGGATTCGCACTTTATCATGGCTTCAATGGGAACAGTGGTCGGTGAGAAAATTACCCGCCTCTTTGAACTGGCTACTGAAGAGAAATTGCCAGTCGTCCTTTTTACCGCATCTGGCGGTGCTCGGATGCAGGAAGGCATTATGAGCCTGATGCAAATGGCTAAGATTTCGGCAGCTGTGAAACGCCATTCCAATGCTGGCCTCTTTTACCTGACGGTCTTGACAGACCCTACAACAGGGGGGGTGACGGCTAGTTTTGCCATGGAAGGTGATATTATCCTGGCTGAGCCACAGACTTTAGTTGGCTTTGCAGGTCGCAGGGTGATTGAATCAACTGTTCGGGAAAATCTACCAGATGATTTCCAGAAGGCTGAATTTTTACAAGAACACGGCTTTGTCGATGCCATTGTCAAACGCCAGGACTTGCCAGCGACCATTAGTCGCTTGTTGAGAATGCATGGAGGTGTCAGATGACCAGTGATGTAGCACGTATGATCCGTTTGGCACGTGACCAGGCTCGCCTGACGACCTTGGACTATGCCACACAACTCTTTGATGACTTTATCGAACTGCACGGCGATCGGAATTTCCGCGATGACGGAGCAGTTGTGGGTGGTATCGGCTTTCTAGCAGGTCAGCCAGTGACAGTTATCGGTATCCAGAAAGGGAAGAATCTTCAGGACAACCTCAAACGCAACTTCGGTCAGCCCCACCCAGAAGGCTACCGCAAGGCCCTTCGCCTCATGAAGCAGGCGGAGAAGTTCGGTCGTCCTGTTGTCACCTTTATCAATACCGCTGGAGCCTATCCAGGTGTCGGTGCCGAGGAGCGTGGGCAGGGCGAGGCCATTGCCCGCAACCTCATGGAGATGAGCGACCTCAAGGTACCCATTATCGCCATTATCATCGGTGAGGGAGGCTCTGGCGGAGCACTTGCCCTAGCAGTCGCAGACCAGGTCTGGATGCTGGAAAATTCCATGTATGCCGTCCTCAGCCCTGAAGGTTTCGCCTCTATCCTCTGGAAAGACGGTAGTCGTGCCATGGAAGCGGCAGAACTCATGAAGATCACTTCTTATGAGTTGGAGAAACTCCAAGTGGTCGATCGGGTTGTTTTGGAAAATGGCAGAGCGACCAAGGAAGTCTTGTCTGACATCAAGGAAAACCTGGTCAGCCAGTTGGCTCAACTACAAGCCTTGCCACTTGATCAACTACTCGAAAACCGCTATCAACGCTTTAGAAAATACTAGGAAGACCTAGTATTTTTTTGCTAGATTTGATACAATGGATAAAATAATTTTCGGGAGGTTTTCCATGTTAGTAAAAGCAGAACTATCAAACGCAGAAGAATTATTGCCCATTCAACACCGAGCATTTGCAGCCTTGTATGAAACCTATCAGGACCAATACAACCCTGCCATTGAAAGCATGGACTATTTCCAATCACGCTTTGCACGACCAAATTGCAGCTATTATAAGATTGTCGAAGAGGGTCAGACAGTCGGACTGGTACGAACAACGGTTGCTGAAGATGCAGACGAGGGCTGGCTAGGTCTGATTGGCATTGACCCAGACCACAGAGGAAAAGGCTATGGTCATAAGGCCATGTTAGAGTTAGAACAACTCTATCCGACAGTCAAGCGGTGGGTACTCTGTACCGTCTTACAGGAGCCCAGATTAGTTGCTTTCTACGAAAAACTCGGTTACGAGGCTATCAAAACCGAGCCTGAGCAGGAAGGCATGGATATGGTCTACATGGAGAAGTGGATAGGAGATTCAGATGCTTGAACAGTGCCGTAGATATTTGGAATATCAAGGAGTTCATTATTGCAAGCCTGAAAAGGCAGGAGATTCGGCAGGCGAGATGACAGTCTTAAGAAACTTAGCACAGGCAGCACGTAAGGAGTTTCAGACATTAAGTTTAGCTTTAGCTGAGCAAGTCGGTCCCTTGGTGCCCGAGAGAGTCAGTCAATGGATGAACCAAGCCCAGATTTGCAGACCGCATTTTTGGACCTATTACCGCCTACCCTCTTCTAGTTCGTCGGCCCCAGCTTTCGCCATTCGTCTGTATGGTAAGGGAGCTGAAGCGGGGATTTCAGTAGAAGTTAGCTTCATTGAGCGAAAGAAGGTAGAGACCTCTCTGCTTCAGCAAAACCGTGTGCTGAACTGTCCGATTCAGGCACCGCTTTATTACAGGGTACAGGAGGGACAGGTATTTTATCGCTTGGATGGAACGGAGGAGAATAGGCAGATTTTACTAGAAGCTGTTGAAACGGGACAGGTTCGAAAAGTACTGGTCAAATATGACGTACCATTTGAAACGGTTGAGTCCGAAGAGGAACTGCTAGACCGCTTGGTTGGAGGCTTTTTCCTACTAGAACCTTATCTGAAGATGACAAAAACCACTGAATGATCAGTGGGTTGACAGTAAACAAGCATTATCAGGATGTTTGTTTTTTGGTCATATTGATAAATCGATTGTATTATTGTAAAATTGTACTGTAAAAATAACACAAAATATTTCAATGATATAATTGTTTGAATATTTGTATGTTGTGTAGCAGTAAAGGAGATGGGTGTGGAGAATGTAAGTCAAGGGATGAAATGGCTTGGTCGCAAGCTTTGGATACTACTGAGAGCGTTTGGTTTGGTATTGATTGCTGTTTTTCCAGATGCTATTTTAGAAATGTCTACCTCACCAGTAGCTCATTTGGGAATAGCTTTATCTTCCATTGGAGTTATGGTCTTTATGTATTGGAGGGCTGAAAAGAATGGCATTACCATCTGGGATAGAAGTTTTTTAACTTGGAAAGGTCTTGGTTTTGTTGTCTTAACTTTCACAGTGGCTCAGCTATTTAAACACCTTGGCTATTACATTATGGAACTTCAGGGGATTGAAGATACCGCTAATCAGATTGGCATTGAAAAGCTGTTACAAACAATCCCATTTTGGTTAGCCTTTGTAAGAATAGCCTGTCAGGCAGCCATTACCGAGGAGATCATTGTCAGAGGCTATCTGTTCAAAAAGTTTTTTGAAAAGCATAAGATTCTAGGAATTGTAGTATCTGGTTTGATTTTTGCTTTCCTGCATGGACCAACAGATTTTGGCTCTTGGATTATTTATGCCAGCCCGGGATTTTTACTAGCGTTCTTGTACTATAAGACGGACTACCTCATCTATCCTATCGCTGTTCATTTTATCAACAATGCCTGGTCGGTAGTGGCATTCTATTATTTAAAATAAGGGAAGATAGAGACAAGAATCAGGGAGCAAAAGGAGAATAGTATGGAAAAATTAAGTCAAGGTTTAGAGTGGCTTGGTCGGAAGATATGGATTTTATTGAGAGTTTTTGGTTTTTTAATGATTTTCGTCATCCCGGATTTGATTTTAGAAGAGTCCAAGTCGCAACCTGTTCTGCTGATAACGGGGCTTGTGACAGTGGGAATTGTGGGGTTCTTCTGGTGGCGAGCTGAGAAAAATAGCTTACCCGTTTGGGATTCCAAGATTCTTTCTTGGGATGGAATGGCTCTCGTCATTCTGAGTTTTGCCATCATGCAGTTGACGGATATGGCTGGCTCGTTTCTACTAGAGTTACAAGGAGCAGAAACAACTGTCAATGAGACCCTGATTATGGAATCCTTGAAAGGAGTTCCGTTTTGGTTGGCAATTTTAACAACGGCATTTTTACCAGCCGTTGGAGAGGAAGTTATGCTACGCGGCTACTTTTTCAAAAAATTATTTGGTCATCATGCCATTTTAGGAATCATTGCCTCAAGCCTCCTTTTTGGATTGCTTCATGGACCAACGGACATCGGTTCATGGTTGATTTATGCGGGGAGTGGTATCATTTTGTCAACTCTCTATCATAAAACAGGCTATTTGATTTACCCGATTGCAGTGCACTTGGTAAACAATCTGATTGCCACTATTTTCTATTATCTATAAAAAAGCGACTCCTAGAAGGAGTCGTCTTTTGCTATGCTTTAGTTGAGTTCAGACTTGTCTGGTAAAAGTATAGCCAGAATGATGTAGGCAGTTAGAAAGGGTAGGTTGGTTACAATAGCTAATATAATGACCACCAAACGAACACTCTCTAATTTCCAACCGTAGTTTTCATATAGGTCAAAGTAGTCATAAAGACCTGCGATAACGCCAGCCAGTTCACCATGACTTTTGTCCTTATACTATTTCTTTTTCATCTTCCTACTCCTAAGGCTTAATAACATCAACCCCACCCATGTATGGACGGAGAACTTCTGGAATGGTGACAGAACCATCTTCGTTTTGGTAGTTTTCAAGGATGGCAGCCACTGTACGACCAACCGCTAGACCAGAACCGTTGAGGGTGTGGAGCAATTTGACTTTACCGTCAGCAGCATCGCGGTAGCGGATTTGGGCGCGACGAGCTTGGAAATCTTCTGTGTTGGAACAGCTTGAAATTTCACGGTAGGCATTTTGGGCAGGAATCCAGACTTCCAAGTCGTAGGTCTTAGCAGCTGAGAAGCCCATATCGCCTGTACAGAGGGCCAAAACGCGGTATGGTAAGCCTAATTTTTGAAGGATATTTTCTGCGTTTGCGGTCATTTTTTCCAATTCATCGTAAGACTGTTCTGGTGTGGCAAATTTGACCATTTCAACCTTGTGGAATTGGTGAAGGCGGATAAGACCACGGGTGTCACGACCGGCAGAACCAGCTTCAGAACGGAAAGATGGGCTCATGGCTGTGAAGTAGATTGGCAGGTCTTTTTCTTCCAGAATCTCGTTGCGGTAGTAGTTGGTCAACGGCACTTCCGCAGTTGGGATGAGGACGAAGTTGGTGTCTGCCAACTCAAAGGTATCTTCCTTGAACTTAGGATATTGACCTGTACCGAACATAGAGTCGTGGTTGACCATGTAAGGTGTGATGATCTCTTGGTAGCCTTCTGCGATATGCTCGTCCAACATGAAGTTGTAGAGGGCACGTTCTAAGCGAGCACCCAAGTTCTTGTAGAAGAGGAAGCGTGCACCAGTTACTTTTGCGCCACGTTCCCAGTCCAGAATATCTAGGTCTTCGCCCAAATCCCAGTGAGCTTTTGGCTCGAAAGTGAATTCACGAGGTGTGCCCCAGCGGCGAACTTCCACGTTTTCTTCTTCATCTGCACCAACAGGGACAGAGTCGTGCGGTGTATTTGGAAGAACTGCAAGGAGGGCATTTAGTTTTTCATCAATTTCCAAGAGTTCAGCATCCAAGTTTTTTACATCGGCAGACAGTTTTTGCATGGCAGCAATCTTGTCGTCAGCATTTTCCTTGTTGCGTTTTGCTTGGGCAATCTCTGCTGAAACTGTGTTACGTTCAGCTTTTAATTCTTCTACAGTAACCAAGATTTCACGGCGTTTTGCATCCAATTCCTTGATGTCTGCCAAGGTTTCGGCAGACACACCACGAGTAGCTAATTTGGCAGCCACTCCGTCAAAATCTGTACGAATACGTTTGATATCTAGCATAGATGTCTCCTTTAGAATAAAAAACACAGAATGAGAGATGCTGGAGCGATATTTACCGCGGTTCCATCCAGCTTCACATTCTGTGCACTTGATTGTATTTTGATAATTTCATAACGGTAGAATTTCACAACTTTTTCCTATCTGCTCACAGCGACCGCAGACTTTCTGGAAGGAGCCAGATGCTACTTATCCGTATCTACTATTATACTTGAATTTTTATTTTTTGGCAAATAGATTCGAAATTTTTCTGCCGATTGTTTGCATAAGAGTCGGTAATTTCACAACTTTTTCATTGCCAATATGCTCACGAGCAATTTTAAGAATCTTACCAGAATCTTTAGATGCAAACAAGAATCGACTTTTTTCTGTATAAATTTCAAAATGACGGCTGATTGCTTTGCCAGAAACGTTTGCGCCAATGCTAGTCATTTCTGACCAAGGAATCTGGATATAACGCTCAACGTTGCTATCTGGGTAGAATTCAAGTGCCTTGTCACCAATTAGAAATTTACCAACCTTGCCACCAAAGCCCATGTAAGAAACCCCTGTGGTTTGTAGTTCAACGCTTGTATTTTGTGATTGTGCCATAGTGCTCTCTCCCTAGATATTCATTATATCATAAAACCCCGCAAGAGCGGGGTCCTTGATTACATAATGTTGAAGAAACGAGCAAGAATACCTACGATGAAGAGACCGATAATCATTGTGATTGGTGTTACTTTCTTCTTAAGCAAGTGCATGCAGAGGAAAGTAAGGAGAAGTCCCATCAAACCAGGAATCAAGCTGTCCAACTGACCTTGTAATGTTTGAGCTTGAGTTGGTTCAAGGCTAAGTCCGCTAAGAGCTTGACCAAGAATACCTTTCAACTCAGCACCAGTAACAGTACCTTCTGGGAAGACGATGTAAGCACCTTCTGACAATTGTTTAGCAGGAAGATTTACAGCGAAAGTAATAGATACCCAGCGTTGAACAAGAACGGCAAGGATGAACATACCAAGGATTGAAGCACCTTTAGTGATGTCTTGAAGGATACCACCAGACATGTCTTTAGTGATTTCGCTACCAGCTTTGTAACCAAATTCTTGTGTGTACCATAGGAAGGCCATACGGATTGCGTTCCAACCAAGGAAGAAGATGATTGGTCCCATGATATTTCCAGATTGTGCAAGTGAAGCACCAAGGGCACCAAGGATTGGACGAACAGTAAACCAGAAGACTGGGTCACCGATACCAGCAAGAGGTCCCATCATACCGATTTTCACACCTTGGATAGCTGTGTCATCGATTTCAGCACCATTAGCACGCTCTTCTTCAAGGGCAAGAGTTACGCCAAGGATTGGTGAAGCAACGTATGGGTGTGTGTTGAAGAATTCCAAGTGGCGCTCAAGAGCAGCAGCTTGATCTTCTTTTTTAGTGTAAAGTTTTTTGATAGCTGGGATCATTGCATAAGCCCAACCTAAGTTTTGCATACGCTCATAGTTCCATGAACCTTGAAGGAAGGTTGAACGCCACCAAACTTTTTTACGATCGCTTACGGAAAGTTGAATTTTTTCTGACATGATGAATCTCCCTTCTCTTAGTAGTCTTCAAGGATGTCGCCGATTGGGTCGTTAGATGAAGCACCACCGTTACCTGATCCGCCTTGTTTTGACAAGTTGAGGTAGATAAGCGCGATTGCAACACCGATAACACCAAGTGCGATAAGTGTCAATTGGCTGATAGCAGCAAAGGCAAAACCAAGTGCGAAGAATGGCCATACTTCACGAGTTGCCATCATGTTGATAACCATAGCATAACCTACGGCAACAACCATACCACCGCCGACAGCCATACCGCCTTTGAGCCATTCTGGCATTGCTTCAAGAACAGATTGAACAGCTTCAGCTGGCATTGCAAGTAGAAGTGCTGCAGGGATTGCGATACGCAATCCTTGAAGAAGAAGAGCGAACAAGTGGTAACGTTCTACCGCAGCAAAGTTTGCATCTTTAGCAGCATTGTCTGCACCGTGTACAAGACCGACTGAGATAGTACGAACGATCATTGTAAGGAAAAGACCAGCTACGGCAAGAGGGATAGCAGTTGTTGTTGCAACGGCAATACCTTCAGTTGAGAAGTCGCCACCTTTGATCATGATGATTGCAGCAGCTACAGAAGCAAGAGCAGCGTCAGGAGCAACAGCTGCACCAATGTTTGCCCAACCAAGTGCAATCATTTGTAGAGAACCACCAAGCATAACGCCTGCAGCCAAGTTACCAGTCACAAGACCGATAAGGGTACAAGCTACCAATGGTTGATGGAATTGGAATTCGTCAAGGATACCTTCAAGACCAGCGAAGAAGGCAACGATGACAACGAGAATTGCAGAAATAAGTGTAATATCTGACATGTTGTAATCCTTTCTATACTAACAGATCGATTTATTGAACGTTTGCCTTGTTGATAAGTTCAAACAAGTCTTTCTTCGAATCGTTTGGTACTTTACGCACATCAAATTCAACGCCAAGGTCACGCAATTTTTCAAAGGTTGCAACGTCATCTTTGTCCATTGACAATACGTTGTTAACCATTGTTTTACCAGTTGAGTGAGCCATAGAACCAACGTTCAATTCTTTGATTTCAACACCACCTTCAATTGCTTCAAGAGCTTCTTGAGGAGTTTCGAAAAGAATCAAGGCGTGAGTGTTACCGAATCGAGGATCTTTAGAAACCTCAATCAATTTCTTGATTGGGACAACGTTCGCTTTTACGTTACCAGGTGCAGCTTGTTTGATGAGTTGTTTACGCAATTCATCTTTGGCAACTGTATCTGATGCAACGATGATACGATCTGCTTTGGAAGCAGGAGTCCAACCAGTCGCCACTTGACCGTGCAAGAGACGAGTGTCGATACGGGCTAAGTTGATTTTCAACTTGCCATCACCGATAACAGTACCTGGAGGGATAGCACCTTGTAGTGCAACAGGAGCAGCATCGGCAACAGGAGTAGCTTCAGCTGGTTGAAGTTCTTCTGGAAGAACTTTGATACCATCTTTGGCTTCCTTGATAATGTTTGCCGCAACTTCTTCCACGCCAGCAGCAGCGTTAATCATACGCTCTGTGTAAGCTTGGATAAGCATTGGCAAGTTTAGACCGGTGATGATAGCAAACTTACGATCTGGATTTTCACCAGCTACACGGCTTGCTTGGTTGAATGGTGAACCACTCCAAAGGTCAGCCAAAACCAAAACTTCATCATCGGCATCGAATGCGTCCACGGCAGCATTTAGCTTAGCGTATAAATCATCTGGACCTTCACTTGGCATAAAAGTAACAACTTGTACTTTTTCTTGTTCGCCAAAGATCATTGAACCTGACTGATGAATACCAGCAGCAAATTCGCCATGACTTGCAATAATGATTCCAATACTCATTATTGATCCTCCTAAATTTTTCTTGTTCATGTAAAAACCGTTGAATGGGCTTTCATGTTCGAACTGTAACATTATAAAACGTTTTCAGTGGTTTTGTCAAGAGGAATTATGTTAAAAGTGCAAAATATTTCCGAAATTTTTCATAAGTTGGTTTCAGAAAAGTGATAAAAATATGCAACGAATATGACAAAAACCTGACAGTTTATCAGGTTTTTGATGTCTATAAAAATAGGTTCTCTAGTTCACGTGCGACACCATCTTCAAAATTAGCAAATGCTGTCAATCTGTCGGCATGTGGACGAAGTGTATCGCTACAATTTTTCATGGCATAGGCTGTTCCTGCTAGGTCTAGCATCTCAACATCGTTGTGCTCATCGCCGAAGGCAATTAAGTCGCTAGGAGTGGCTTGGTAGAGGTTAAGAACATAGCTCAAAGCGGTTGCCTTATTGACGCCTTTTGCACAAGTTTCGAGGATATTTAATGGTCCGCCCCACGTATTGATTTCTAACTCATCTTTGAAATAGGCATTCATTTCTTTTGCAAGTTCGTACTTATCAGTTGCACGAGTCTGCATAAGGATGGAATGAGGATCACTAGTGATTAATTCAGGTTTGATGAGTGTATCTGGAGTAATCTGTTCAACCCCCATCAGAGCAGGATCAATCTTATCTAAGTTGTTTTGAGTGATGTAGAATTTATTCTTGTATTCACCAGCAATAAAATCTGCCTCGAATGTTTCTTCTTCTTTTAGAAATTCGAGTAGGTATTTTTTGTCGATTAAAATATTTTGTTCCCATTGCCATTTCTTTCCAGGGATGTGAACTAAAGAACCGTTGAAATTAATCATGGGAGTATCCAGTTCTAGTTGTTGGTAAAATTTTTCAGCCATTCGATAGGGGCGACCTGTGGCGATAAGAACGGTGTGTCCTGCTTGGCGGACCTTCTTTATAGTTGAGATGGTATAATCAGATAATTGGCTATCATTATTGAGCAATGTGCCGTCCAAATCGATAGCTATGATTTTTTTCTTCATATTTAATAGCATTCCTTTCTAGAGTTGTTATACTAGTTTTAATAGTGAATAATGTTTAGCTAGTAGCTAGATTGCTGAGAAATTGTTTTATGCGTCAAAGAATAGTACTTGTAGGTAGCCACATCTTGAACTAATAACTTCCAGTATAACAAAAGGAGATAATAAAAGCAAAGCAGCAAATAATTTTGTATGGATTTTTTCGCAAGTTTGTAATGTTCGGTATTTGCGAATATTTTAAGTTGAAAATCAATAAAATAACGTTTTCAAGATTAAAAAACTTGAAATTAGAATGTTTTTTGATTATAATGTTTTTATCGTTCGTAAATTAAAAGGAGAAATGAAAAAAATGGATCAATTTTTTAAATTGAAAGAACATGGAACGACGGTTTCAACAGAAATTATGGCAGGACTTACGACTTTCTTTGCCATGTCATATATCTTGTTTGTTAACCCTAGTGTGTTAAGCGTTGCTGGAATGCCAACACAGGCTGTTTTCTTGGCGACAATAATTGCCAGTGCAGTTTCAACGCTTGTTATGGGATTATTTGCTAACGTACCTTACGCCTTGGCACCAGGTATGGGGTTGAATGCCTTCTTTACTTATACAGTGGTTATTGGTCTTGGTTTTACTTGGCAAGAAGCTTTGGCAATGGTTTTCCTCTGCGGTTTGTTTAACGTTTTTATCACAGTTACAAAGGTTCGTAAGAGTATTATCAAGGCGATTCCAGTTAGTTTACAACATGCCATCGGTGGTGGTATCGGTGTATTCGTTGCCTATCTTGGTTTTAAAAACTCTAATTTAATCACCTTCTTGACATCTGGTTCAGATATTATTACTGTAAATGGTGTTGCTCCGGCAGATGCAACAGCAGAAACATTTTCAAACGGTGTTTTCTCAGTTTTTGCTGGTGGTGGTGTCGTACCTGGTATTTCAACCTTTACTGATCCAAGTGTTCTCTTGACAGTGTTCGGTCTCCTCTTGACAGCTGTTTTGGTTATTAAGAACGTGCGTGGTGCGATTTTGATTGGTATCATCGCAACAACTTTGGCAGGTATTCCAGCAGGTGTTGTAGACCTTTCTACAATTGACTTTGCAAATAACAATATCGGTACAGCCTTTGCGGAGCTTGGTACAACTTTCCTAGCGGCTTTTGATGGTCTATCTTCGCTCTTTGCTGACTCAAGCCGTCTACCACTTGTTTTGATGACTATCTTTGCATTCAGCTTGTCAGATACCTTTGACACACTTGGTACCTTTATCGGTACAGGTCGTAAGACTGGTATTTTCTCAGAAGAAGATGAAAAAGCTCTCGAAAATGGTACAGGTTTTAACTCTAAGATGGACAAGGCGCTCTTTGCAGATGCGATTGGTACCTCTATCGGTGCACTATTTGGTACGTCAAATACAACGACATATGTTGAATCGGCTGCAGGTATCTCTGCAGGTGGTCGTACTGGTCTGACAGCTGTTACAACAGCCGTTCTCTTCTTGCTATCAATTTTGATTTTACCATTCATTGGAATTGTGCCAAATGCTGCAACAGCTCCAGCCTTGATTATCGTCGGTGTCATGATGGTTTCATCCTTCCTTGATGTTGATTGGAGCCAGTTTGAAGACGCTCTTCCAGCCTTCTTTGCCGCCTTCTTCATGGCGCTTTGCTTCTCTATCTCTTACGGTATTGCAGCAGCCTTTATCTTCTATTGCTTGGTAAAAGTTTCGACAGGTAAGGCTAAAGAAATTCATCCAATCCTTTGGGGTGCCACAGCTCTATTTATTCTGAATTTCATCATTCTAGCTATCTTGTAATCTGTTTATTATCCTTGAACTGATCTTCATTTGAAGGTCAGTTTTTTTATTTGCTATCAAAATTTATGTAAATCACTGTGTTTCAGTTAATAAAATACTGTCGTGAACGTTGTAATTTGAAAACGGATGGAGTTTATTTTTCCATTTCGTCGCTTCTCTGTCTCCTCTTAGTGCCATTTTTACTCCTTGTGACTGTATTTTAAATGGCTGTTTGTTATTGTAAGCAAGATGTCACATACCTAGACATCTGCTGGATTAATGTCATGATGGGGTGAAAAATTTATCATGTAGTCTTTGGGAGTCACAGGGCATAGAATAACCCCTGAGCTTGGGCTCAGGGGGAGTTTTCTAACTATAATGTTTGAATAGCGAATGAGTTGCCTGATGGATGGTGCGGGCTGTTTCGACATTGTTCATAGTGTAGAGATGGATACCAGCCACATCATTGGTCACTAGGTCAACAATTTGATCTACAGCATAGGCCAGACCTGCTGCTCGAAGAGATTCAGGATTGTGCTCATATTTTTCTAAAATAGCTTTAAACTTACGAGGGAGGCGGATATTCTCACAAGTTTTCAAGAGTCGAAGTGCCTGATTCCTGTTGATGATAGGCATAATACCTGCGATAATAGGCACTTCGATGTCTGCTAGAGAACATTTCTCCTGAAAGTTATAAAATGCTTCGTTATCGAAGAAGAGTTGAGTTACCAAGGTTGAGCAACCGGCATCAACTTTCTTTTTCAAATTTTTGATGTCTGAGACAGAATTTGGTGATTCTGGATGTACTTCTGGATAACAGGCTCCAATAATGTCAAAATGTGGGGCTTCTTCCTTGATAAAGGAAATCAAGTCAGTTGCATACTGGAAGTCCTCTTTAGGGGGAAGACCTTCAATAATATCGCCACGAAGTGCTAAAATCTGATGTACACCAATTTCATCGAGAGAATGAAGAACGGATCGGACCTTTTCTTTTGTCAAGTAAGCAGCTGGCAAATGTGCAATAGTTGGAATATGCAATTCATTGCGAACATGGTTAGCTAACTTGACAGTAGTCTCTTCTACGTTCAAATTGTTATTGCTGCATGTAACACTGATAAAATGAGGGGCCAAACCTTGCATCTCATCGAGAGTTTGGATAATCTTTTCATTGCCTACTGCTGGTTTTGGAGGAAAAATTTCAAATGAGAGACTTGGGGTTTGACCGATCATAAATTAGAGTTCCTTTCTGGCTGCCTTAGCTGCTTGAGTCAAGTGGATAAGACTAGCTTTTGTTTCTGATTCGCCACGAGTCTTGAGTCCGCAGTCTGGGTTAATCCAAACTTTTTCTTTCGGTACTTTAGCAAGGATGGCTTGAATGGTGTGTGCAATTTCATCAACGGCAGGGACACGTGGAGAGTGGATGTCATAGACACCAGGACCTACCTGAGTTTGGAAGTTTTTAGCCTTGAGTTCATCTAGAATAACAAGATTTGAACGGCTAGCTTCAAAGGAGATAACATCCGCATCCATGTTGTCGATGGCAGGAATGATGTCTGTAAATTCGCTATAGCACATGTGAGTGTGAATTTGCGTATCTGGTGCAACAGTTGAGTGAACCAAACGGAAGGCAGGGATTGCCCAATCAAGATATTCGCTGTACCAGTCGCTACGACGGAGTGGTAGTTTTTCACGAAGGGCTGCTTCGTCGATTTGGATAATCTTGATACCTGCTGCTTCAAGGTCAAGAACTTCTTCCTTGATAGCAAGAGCAATTTGAAGGGTTGATTCTTTGATAGAAATATCTTCACGTGGGAAGGACCAGTTGAGGATGGTTACAGGACCTGTCAACATACCTTTAACTGGTTTGTTGGTACGGCTTTGAGCATAGCTAGACCATTTAACAGTAATTGGGTTCAAGCGTGTTACATCACCCCAGATAATTGGTGGTTTAACTCCACGCATACCGTAGGATTGTACCCAACCGTTTTTACTGAAGAGGTAGCCAGACAGGTTTTCACCGAAGTATTCTACCATGTCGTTACGCTCGAATTCACCGTGTACAAGTACGTCGAAGTCAACTTCTTCCTGCCATGCGATCCACTCATCTGTTTGAGCTTTGACAAATGCATCGTATTCTTCTTCTGAGATGTTTCCTTTGCGGAAGGCCAAGCGTGTGCTACGGACTTCCTTGGTTTGAGGGAAGGAACCGATAGTGGTTGTTGGAAGAAGTGGTAAGTTTAGCTTCTCGCGTTGAATGGCTTCACGCTCTGCAAAGACTGGTAGGCGTGTATAGTCAGCGTCTGTCAGTCCTGCAAGACGGTCTGAAAGGGCTGCATCACGACCAACACGCTCAAGGGCAAAGAGTTCCTTGTTAGCTGTGAGAGCAACTTCGCCTTGACCGTTACGGATGGCATCCAAATCACGCAATTCGCTCAGTTTTTCAACTGCAAAGGCAAAGTGGTTGAGGATAGCTGGTTCAAATTCTTCATTTGCTGTTGTGAAAGGCACATGAAGAAGGGAGCAAGAAGTTGTTATAACGACATTTTCAGCTGGAATAGCATCCAAAACAGCTAGGCTCTTTTCGTAGTTGTTGCGCCAGATATTTTTACCGTTGACGATACCAGCGTAGAGGGTCTTGTCAGCTGGGAAACCAGTTGCAACAAGTGCAGCAGTTTCCTTACCTTCTACAAAGTCAAGACCGATGGCATCAACTGGTAGGCTGGTCAATTCTGTGTAAATATCACGAACATCACCGAAGTAGGTTTGGATGAGGATTTGCAAACCTTTCTTATCTGCCAAGAGTGTTTGGTAGATACGTAGGAAAAGGGCTTTTTCTTCAGCAGTCAAATCCTTGACCAAGCTCGGTTCGTCCAGCTGGATTTTTTCAGCACCAAGCTCTGCCAATTTCTCAAAGACTTGTCCGTAGGCTGCAACTAAGCTATCAGCGAAATCAGTAGCAGTTAAACCTTCTTCAAAATCAGTTAATTGTAAGAGTGTGAATGGACCAATCAAAACTGGACGAGTTGTGATGCCCAAGTTCTTTGCTTCTTGGAATTCATCGAAAATCTTATGACCGGCTAGTTTGATTTCTGTATCTTTTTCAATAGCTGGAACGATATAGTGGTAGTTGGTGTTGAACCATTTTTTCATCGGTCTAGCACGAACGTCCCCTTTTTCTCCTTGATAACCACGTGCAAGAGCGAAGTATTTTTCAAGGTCAGTCAAGTCAAGGTTCTGTACTGCTTTAGGTACGATGTTGAAGAGAACAGCTGCATCCAAAACATTGTCATAGTGGGAGAAGTCGTTGCTTGGGATTTCAGTAATGCCTGCTTCTTTAACAATATTCCAGTGCTTAGCACGTAGGTCTTTAGCTGCTTCCAAAAGCTCTTCTTGTGGAATTTCATTTCTAAAGTATTTTTCAGTGATAAATTTTAACTCACGGTGTTCTCCGATACGTGGGAAGCCGATAATAGTAGTAGTCATGGTTTTTCCTCCAAAATATTTCTATGCCCCTATCCTAACAGAAAAATCGACTCTTGTATAATTGTAAAAAATTAGAGGGAGTTATAACTTTTGACTATAACAGATTGAAAGAGAGCTACTTTTTTGATATTTCTTCTATATAAAAGCTTGAAAAAACGCCTGTTTATCAAGCTTGACTTTTTTATGCTGGCTCCAGTATAGTTTTTTCTTAAGCATGGTATAGATTTTATCTATGAAACTGCTAAAGGAAAACTCTTGTTTGTGAGCAATTGTTTATAGGTAGTTCTGATAGTTATTTTTTATCAAGCCATAAAACTTCTATATTAGACAGGGCTAGGTAGCCATGCTACAATTGAAAAAATGAAAGAAAGGGGCTTTTTATGGGAAAAGTTATCATTGGAATTTCAGGAAACAAGCAAGAATTTCCAACTAAATCTGGTAGAACTTATGTAACCGTTGCGAGTGAATTGGCAGATGGTGTGCGTCAGGCAGGTGGTGTACCAATGGTTATTCCTATGGGAACTCCTGACTTAGCCAAGGACTATATCAACATGATTGATAAGTTGATTTTATCAGGCGGTCAGCATGTAGACCCCAGTCTATATGGTCAAGAACGCTTGATTGATAGTAATGATTACCTCTTGGAACGGGATGAATTTGAACTGGCTTTGATTGAGGAAGCCCTTCGTCAGGGAAAACCTATTTTTGCCGTTTGCCGTGGTATGCAGTTGCTCAATGTTGCTCTAGGTGGTAGTTTAGAGCAGGAAGTGGCTCATCATTGGCAAGATGGTATTGCGGGGACATCCCATCGTTTACAAGTGAAACCTAAAAGCCGAATCGGTCAACTGTTTGCCCAAGGGAGCTCTATTAATTCCTTCCATCAGCAACGAATCAAAGAATTGGCTCCAGGACTGGTGGCGACAGGTTTGGATCCTAGAGATGGCACGATAGAAGCTTATGAAAGTAGAGGGAACCAAGCTTTGTTTGGTATCCAATGGCATCCAGAATTTTTATACAATGATTGTAAGCAACATCGAGACCTATTTCAGTATTTAGTAGATATATTTTAAGAGGGGTATCCCTCTTTTTATTATCAATACTTATAATTGCAAGGGTATTTGTTATAACGAAAAGTTATAACTTTCTATAAAAAAAGTCAATTAGTCAGAAAGAAAATTCTGTGTTAAGATAGATACAGTTCTAATTTAAGGAGATCATTTTATGAAATTAAAAAAATTGTTTAGTTTGGCAACAGCTGCTTTATCAGTAGGTGTACTTGCTGCATGTGGTAGCTCGTCTTCTAGCTCTTCATCTGATTCTTCAGCAACAACTGTTCGTGTGGGTGTGATGAGTTTGAGCGATTCTGAGCAAGCTCGTTGGGATAAAGTTCAAAAAATTCTTGGTGATGAAGTGAAATTGGAGTTCACTCAATTTACAGATTACTCACAACCAAACAAGGCAGTTGCTGAAAATGAAGTAGACATCAACGCATTCCAGCACTACAACTTCTTGAACAACTGGAATCAAGAAAATGGTGAAGACTTGGTTGCTATTGCGGATACTTATATCGCACCAATCCGTCTTTACTCAGGTACAGCTGATGGAAAAAACAAGTACACTAAAGTGGAAGAAATTCCAGATGGTGCAGAAATTGCGGTTCCAAACGACCCAACAAACGAAAGTCGTGCTCTTTACCTTCTTCAAGCAGCTGGTTTGATCAAGGTTGGTGTATCTGGTACAGAATTGGCAACTATTGCTGACATTACTGAAAACAAGAAAAACTTGAAGATCACTGAGTTGGATGCAAGCCAAACAGCAAGCTCACTTAGCTCAGTTGATGCAGCAGTTGTAAACAACACATTTGTGTTGGAAGCTGGTTTGGATTACAAAAATGCCCTTTATAAAGAGCAAAAAGATGAAAATTCAAAACAGTGGTACAACTTGATTGCAGCTCGTAGCGATTGGGAAAAATCAGAGCAAGCAGCAGCGATTAAGAAAATTATCGAAGCCTACCACACGGATGAAGTGAAAAAAGTTATTGAAGAGACTTCAGACGGTATGGATGAGCCAGTTTGGTAAAATGTAAATAGGTTGAGGACTGGGCAGAATTGTTCAGCCCTCTATCTGTTTTTATAGAGATAAGAAAAAATCTCTTAACCAAAGTCAGAAATGTGGGAGAATATTTGATTTTGGTTAGTAGATTTGATTGATTTCATTGAGTATGAGGAGAAAGTATGGTAGATAGTAAAGTTCAAACATTTGAAAATGATGCGATTATTCAAACCTATTTTGAAAAGTTGAAGGTCTTGATTTCAAAGAAATCTATTTTTGCTCAGCAGATTGGTTTGTTGGATGTGGCGACTTATTTGAAAGATATGTTTGAAGAGGCTGGGGCAGAGGTTGTTTTGGATGATAGTTATGCAGCACCCTTTGTCATGGCTAGGTTTGAGGCATCGGTTCCAGATGCGAAAACATTGATTTTCTACAATCATTATGATACAGTACCTGCAGATGCTGATCAGGTCTGGGAGAAGGGCAACCCCTTCGAATTGACCATTTCCGATGGCTATATCTATGGTCGTGGGGTGGACGATGACAAGGGCCATATCACAGCCCGTTTATCTGCCCTGAAAAAATATCAGGCTAGACAAGATGGTCAGCTCCCTGTTAATATCATCTTTATTATGGAGGGGGCAGAAGAGTCAGCCTCTGTCGACTTGGACAAATACCTTTCAAAATACAAGGAACACTTGATTGGTGCTGATTTGCTGGTCTGGGAGCAGGGGCATCGCAATAGCTTACATCAGCTAGAAATTGCTGGGGGAAATAAAGGAATTGTGACCTTCGATCTTCAGGTCAAATCAGCTGACTTGGATATTCATTCTTCCTATGGTGGTGTCATTGATTCGGCAAGCTGGTATTTATTATCAGCACTTCAATCCATGCGGGCTGCAGATGGGCAAATTCTGGTAGATGGCATTTACGAGCAAGTGCAAGAGCCAAATGAGCGTGAATTGGCCTTGGTGGAAGAATTTGCACTGGCTACCAGTCAGTCTATGACGGATATTTATGGTCTAACCCTTCCAACCTTGGTAGAAGATCGTCGTGAGTTTCTGAAGCGTTTGTATTTTGAACCATCGATTACCATTGAAGGCTTGTCAACTGGCTATCTTGGTCAAGGTGTCAAGACCATCATACCAGCTCAGGCTTCTGCTAAGATGGAAGTCCGTCTGGTACCTGGGTTGGAGCCGCATGATGTATTAGATAAGATTCGACAGCATTTGGACAAACATGGTTTTGACAAAGTTGAGGTTGTCTTCACTCTAGGAGAGATGAGCTACCGAAGTGATATGTCGCACCCTGCCATTGTCAATGTGATTGAGTTGGCTAAAAAGTTGACGCCAGAAGGAGTTGCTGTCTTGCCGACGTCACCGGGGACAGGACCCATGCACACAGTCTTTCATGCTCTAGGTGTGCCGATTGCAGGATTTGGTCTAGGAAATGCCAACAGTCGCGACCATGCAGGTGATGAAAATGTCAGCATCGCTGACTACTATAGCCATGTTGAATTAGTAGAGGAGTTAATTGCAAGTTATGAGTAAGGAAATGATTAAGCTAGATAATATTGATGTAACTTTCCAGCAGAAAAAACGTACAATCGAAGCGGTTAAGGATGTAACCATCCATATCAATCAAGGGGATATTTACGGTATCGTAGGTTATTCTGGAGCAGGGAAATCTACCCTTGTTCGAGTGATTAATTTATTGCAGGTTCCGTCTGCGGGTAAAATTACTATCGATGAGGATGTAATTTACGAGGGAGAAAAGGTCACACTTACCCCAGCTCAATTGCGAAGCAAACGCCGTGAGATTGGCATGATTTTCCAGCATTTCAATCTGATGGCTCAGATGACGGCAGAAGAAAACGTCGCCTTTGCCCTTAAGCATTCGGGTTTGAGCAAGGAAGAGAAAAAGGAAAAGGTTGCTAAGTTATTAGACTTGGTTGGGCTTTCCGACCGTGCTGAAAACTATCCAGCTCAGTTGTCCGGTGGTCAAAAGCAACGTGTTGCCATTGCGCGTGCCTTGGCCAATGACCCAAAAATCTTGATTTCAGATGAGTCAACTTCTGCCTTGGATCCGAAAACGACCAAGCAGATTTTGGCACTTTTGCAGGAATTGAATGAAAAATTGGGCTTGACTATTGTTATGATTACCCACGAGATGCAGATTGTAAAAGACATTTGTAACCGTGTGGCGGTCATGCAGGATGGTCGCCTGATCGAAGAAGGTTCAGTTTTAGAAATCTTCTCTCATCCAAAAGAAGAATTGACACAGGATTTCATCAAAACAGCAACAGGAATTGATGAGGCCCTGGTGAAAATTTACCAGCAGGATATTGTTCAGAATTTGCCTGAGAATAGTATTTTGGTGCAACTTAAGTATGCTGGTTCCAACACGGATACGGCAATTGTGAATGACTTATATAAATTCTATCAAGTGTCTGCCAATATTCTTTATGGCAATATTGAAATTTTGGACCATACGCCAGTCGGTGAGATGGTGGTGATCTTATCAGGTGAACCAGGTCAGTTGCACCGTGCGATTGAGGCAGTGACGGAGGCGCGTGTGGAAGTGACGATTTTGAAAGGAGCAAACTAGATGTTAGAATGGATTCAAACGAATTTTCCAGATATTTATAAATTGGGCTGGGATGGTCAGACAGGTTGGTTAACACATTTTAATTTGACCCTCTATATGACCTTTGTTTCCTTTACTTTTGGTGGATTTATGGGCTTGGTGTCTGGTTTATTCTTGGTTTTGACAGGTCCACGTGGGGTTATTGCCAATAAGACGGTTTATTGGATTTTGGATAAGGTAGCTTCTATCTTCCGTGCCATTCCTTTCATTATTTTGTTGGCGGCCATTGCTCCTTTGACAAAAATTATTGTTGGAAAAACCATTGGTACAGAGGCGGCTTTGGTGCCGCTCGCCCTTTCAGTCTTTCCTTTCTTTGCACGTCAGGTTGAAGTGGTCTTGTCAGAATTGGACCGTGGTGTCATTGAGGCTGCTCAGGCATCAGGTGCGACTTTCTGGGATATTGTCCTTGTCTATCTGCGTGAGGGTCTGCCTGACTTGATTCGTGTGACGACTTTTGCCCTGGTTTCCTTGGTCGGCTATACAGCCATGGCAGGAGCTATCGGAGCAGGTGGTTTGGGACAGGTTGCGCTATCATACGGCTACCTACGGTATAATAATGATGTGACCTTTTTAGCAACTCTTTTGATTTTAGTTATCATCTTCGTAATCCAGTTTATTGGAGATTTCTTGACGAGAAAGATTAGTCATAGATAGTTATTTAGCTGTGTTTTTTCAAATTTTAGATAGTCCTTGACTTATTTAAAGCATTTTTATACAATAAATTTAATTAAATAAACACTGCCACCGGGTAGTCATGCAACAGCATTTTATGAACGTCGTTAGGTCTTAGAAGATGTTCATAGGGTGCTGATTTTTCTATAAAAGGAGTGAGACTATGTCACAATTTGTTGTTGATTCATCTTTTTGGAGTCTATTTCCAGATGCAAAAATTGGAGTTCTATTATTGAAAGATTATAAAACGCCGGCACAATCACCTGATGAGTTAGTGAAATTACTGGAAGAAAGCAACGGAATTGCCCAGAAATTTCTTACGGAAGATACCTTTAGTGAGAATGAGGTCATTCGTACATATCGTCAAGCCTATCAAAAATTTAAAACAAAAAAAGGCGCGCGTTCTAGTATCGAAGCCCTTTTGAAACGTTCAACTAGTGACCGTCCAGTCACAACAATTTCTCCATTAGTGGACATTTATAATGCGGCGAGTTTACGTTTTGGTCTTCCATGTGGTGCTGAAGATTTAGATACATTTGTAGGCAATCTCCAACTAACGGTCACTGAGGGTGGGGATGAATTCTATCTCATTGGTGATGAAACCAATAATCCAACTTTACCAGGTGAAGTTTGCTATAAGGATGATAAAGGTGCCGTTTGTCGCTGTTTCAATTGGCGCGATGGTGAGCGAACTATGATTACGGATGAGACAAAGAATGCTTTCTTGGTCATGGAGTTGGTCAATTCTGATAGAGTAGAAGATTTGGAAAATGCCCTAGATTTTATCAGTCAACACGCAGAAAAATTCTTGGGAGTAGTACCAGAAAAATATCTACTAGATTGCGATAGGCCAGCAATAGCCTTGTAGGATTTGTCAGTGGGATTGTGTTCGGATAAATAGTGGTCTTTCTAGACAAATGCTGATTTTTCTGCTACAATACTAAGCATGAAAGAAGGTTGTTTCAAAAGCCTGTCTAGCGAGCTTGGGAGAGTGAAAGCCAAGCCAGTCTTGAAATAATTGGCGCTTTCCCAGTCGTGACCATGTCCGACTCAATTAGAATCATACAAATGAAGTAATAAATTAGGGTGGAACCGCGTTCTCAACGCCCCTATGCGTCAGCTAGGAGTGTGTGGGATGGGGTTCTTTTTACATTTGGAGAGGAGGGAAGACGTGGACGTTAATTATTTGGTTGCTAATGACGATGAGTTGACAGCTTATCAAGCCTTTTTAGAACGCCACCAACAAGGTCTCAACGACTACATTGCCTTTTTACGAGACCGTTATGCTGTGCAGGACTTGCCCCGGGTCATGATTCTGGCTAACCGACGGAGTGCGACAGAGATTATCCGCCAAATCCCCATACCAGCCTACACCAATGACATTCGCCTGGTCATGACACCTGACCTGCAGGTTTGGCAAGACCTGTATGTGGCGCAGTTGGCTCCTTATGAGGGCTTTGGGGAAATAGCAGAGCTGCTCAGCCATTACCAAAACCTAACAGAAAATCATCTCCTTCAGATTATTGCGCACGAGCTCGCTCACTGGTCGGAGTTGTTTATGGACGATTTTGACGATTATGACCGCTACATTTGGTTTGAAGAGGGCATGGTCGAGTACATCAGTCGACGCTACTTTCTGACAGAGCCTGAATTTGAAGCCGAGAAAGAGGCTAATCAGCTTTTGGTCAAACTCTTTCAAGCCAAGTACGGCTGGCATTCCCTCAATGACTTTGGGCAGGCGACCTATGAAGGCTCGATCGCTAGTATTTTCTATGATTACTGGCGCAGTTTTTTGACCATTGATCGCCTGGTCGAGACTCTAGGCAGTGTTGAAGCGGTTTTTGAGGTTTATGGGAAATGGCAGAGCAGTGAGACAGACCAGCCCCTGCTTGACTGGTTCATTGCTCAGGGTATATTAGAAAAGGAGTTTTAATATCACAATGTTTACCTTAGAAACCATTCAAAAAGGCCACGAGCAGTTTACAGGGCCAGACTTTCCCAAGTTGATTGCTTATTTCAAAGACCTGGGGATGGTCAACAATACCGTCAATGTCCAAACAGGTCAGGTTACTTATGAGAATGCAGACGGACAAGTTCTGACCAGTCCAGGCTATCAAGTTAGCAGTCCAGTTGCTGAACAGCCTGACCAGGAGCAATTTGTCAGTATTCTGAGAAATCATCAGGAAGGACGAACCAATTTTCCAACCTTCTGTGAAGAAACCGCCCAGGCTGGTATTTACAGATGGGTAACTGACCTAGAAGAAATGACTTGCAGCTACTTAGATTTGGCTGACCAAGTTGTCTTTGTTGAAGCCGTGCCAGCGGCTCATTAAATTAGAACTATAAAAGGAGGATACTATGGGCAAAGTACTATCATTTATTAATATGAAAGGCGGTGTTGGTAAAACAACACTTAGTATAGGGGTTGCTGATTATCTTGCAGATACAGGTAAAAAAATTCTATTTATTGATGCAGATCCTCAATTTAATGCTACTCAGGCATTTTTAGATGAATATAAAACAGATAACTTTTATAAAGACATATTAGAGGCAGATAAAACTATTTATAAATTATTTACTCCACAAATTGATATGCGCTCAAAATATACAATTCCCTCTATTGGAGATTTGAAAGTAGATTTGAAAGAAAATCTGGATTTAATATGTGGAGATTTAAATCTAGTATTAGTAAACAGATCAAGTAATCATACTTTTGTAAATAGACTTAGCAATTTTATTGATGAAAATTCATTAAAAACTATCTATGATTTAATCATTATAGATTGTCCACCAACTTTAACAATCTATACAGATAGTGCATTGATTGCATCGGATTATTACCTGATTCCTAATAGGATTGATAGATATTCTATTGTTGGCATTTCTTCTTTACAGACAGCTGTCCAAAATCTTATTGAAGAAGAAAAAAAGACTGATTTAAAATGTTTGGGTCTTATATATACAATGTTTGATAGCCAACTGGCTAAGCAACAAGATTTAAAAAATGATTTTGAGAGTAAGAGAGAAGTTCAAGATCTGTACTTGTTCAACTCTGTTTTGAATATTGCTAATAATATTCAGAATGGTAAATCAGGAACATTACCAACGAAATATAAACTACCGAAAGAAGACATTCAAGCAATTTGTGCGGAACTGGAGGAGTCATTAAATGGATAAGAAGTTTCTTATTTTTCGTAATGAATTAAAGAATTCGAGAGTACCTTCTTATAAAGTAATTGGGATAGTTAGTGAGTTGATTTTATCGAAAGTCATTTTTCAGAAAAATGATGAAATTAGAAAATTTATAAAAGAAGTGTTCAACCTTGAATTAAAAGACTACTTGTATAAATCACGGACTTTATTAGTTGCCAGATTAACTAGAGAAATCTTAAAGCAAGAATTAAGTTCGAAACAGACTAGATTAATTTATGATTTTATTGAACATAAAATTGAATTTCATAACAATGATAGTAAGAATCAATTAAATGGATGGATATAATGGCTTTAAATGTTTTATCACAAAAAGATTTGCAGTTTGTTAAGAACTCTATCGCTAACTATATAGAATATCTAGATATCGAAGATGAAGTAGTGAGAGGACATATTACTAAATTATCTAAATTTATTGTTTTCTTTAAAATAACATCGGGTTTTATTCTTAAAACAGAAAAAAATTTTTTCCTTAATCTGATCTCAGATTTATATTGTATTATAGATAGTTTGTTAAAGAAACAAAAAAGATATCTCTATTTCAATGAGCGCTCATTAATTGAAAACTACCTTAGATTATTAATGAGTACAACAGTTGAACAAAATCATATTACTAGTCAAGTTTTTGAACAATTTTTAATTGAATATGGTCCTAGTGGTCGGAAGGTGCTAACCCAGAATGATTATTCAAAAATTAAAAGTGAGTACAAAGAATCATGTGCATATGTTCATGGTGGAGATGTGATTACAGATGAACTGATTTTTGTAAGCGATGATTTCTTGAGTACAAAAGAATTTGATTGTAGATCGTTTTGTGAAAAGCTTATTGAAATAATAACCATATTTAATAAAATACTGCTAAGCAGGTTTAATGAAGAGATTAACGGACAATTTCATAGAAGAAAGAGTGTTTTAGAGTATTTGATGAAGAAAAGTTTTAGAGAAGAGCTAGACGGCTATTTGAAAAAAACTGAAATATTTGAAAGAGAGATAAGTGAGGAATTAAAATTGAGTACAAAACTTACTTTTCAGGAAATTATCCTGACCCTACAACAATTTTGGAATGAGCAGGGGTGCTTGCTCATGCAGGCTTATGATACGGAGAAGGGTGCGGGTACCATGAGCCCTTACACTTTCTTGCGTGCTATCGGTCCTGAGCCATGGAATGCGGCTTATGTGGAGCCATCCCGTCGTCCTGCTGACGGTCGTTACGGGGAAAACCCAAACCGCTTGTATCAGCACCACCAATTCCAAGTGGTGATGAAGCCGTCGCCTTCTAACATCCAAGAACTTTACTTGGAGTCTTTGGAGCGTTTGGGCATCAATCCTTTGGAACACGATATTCGTTTCGTTGAGGACAACTGGGAAAATCCGTCAACAGGATCAGCTGGTTTGGGCTGGGAAGTTTGGTTGGACGGCATGGAAATCACGCAGTTTACCTATTTCCAACAGGTTGGTGGCTTGGCGACTGGTCCAGTCACAGCTGAAGTAACTTATGGTTTGGAGCGTTTGGCTTCCTATATCCAAGAGGTTGACTCAGTTTACGACATCGAGTGGGCAGACGGTGTCAAATACGGTGAAATCTTTATCCAGCCAGAGTATGAGCATTCAAAATATTCCTTTGAAGTATCCGACCAAGATATGCTTCTTGAAAACTTTACTAAGTTTGAAAAAGAAGCAGAGCGGGCTTTGGAAGAGGGCTTGGTTCATCCAGCCTTTGACTATGTACTCAAATGCTCTCATACCTTTAACCTGTTGGATGCCCGTGGAGCTGTGTCTGTAACCGAGCGTGCTGGCTACATTGCCCGTATCCGTAACCTTGCCCGTGTCGTTGCCAAGACCTTTGTGGCAGAGCGCAAGAAACTGGGCTTCCCACTTTTAGATGAAGCCACACGAGCAGAATTGTTGAAGGAGGACGCAGAATAATGACAAAGAATTTACTTGTTGAACTTGGCTTGGAAGAAATTCCTGCCTACATCGTAACCCCAGCCATGTACCAGTTGCGTGACCGCATGGCGACCTTTTTGACAGACAATCGCTTGGCTTTTGACAGCATTGATGTCTTTTCAACGCCACGCCGTTTGGCTGTTCGTGTCCGTGGTTTGGCAGACCAGCAGACTGATCTTACAGAAGATTTCAAGGGTCCTGCTAAGAAGATTGCCTTGGACGCAGACGGAAACTTCACTAAAGCTGCTGAAGGCTTTGTCCGTGGTAAAGGCTTGACGACCGCTGACATCGAATTCCGCGAGATCAAGGGAGAAGAGTATGTCTATGTTACCAAGCATGAAGCGGGTCAGCCAGCCAAGGCAGTCTTGGCGGGCATTCCAGAGGTCTTGAAAGCTATGACCTTCCCAGTCAGCATGAACTGGGCTTCCAACAAATTCGCCTACATCCGTCCTGTCCACACCTTGACCGTTCTCTTGGACGATGAAACATTGAATATGGACTTCTTGGACATTACATCTGGTCGTATCAGCCGTGGTCATCGTTTCCTTGGAAATGAAACTGAAATTGCAAGTGCAGATTCTTACGAGGCTGACTTGCGTGCACAGTTTGTTATCACTGATCCCGCAGAGCGTCAAAATATGATTGTCGAGCAAATCAAGGCTATCGAGGACAAACACAATGTGACAGTTGAGATTGATGAAGACCTACTCAATGAAGTTCTCAACTTGGTCGAGTACCCAACTGCCTTCATGGGTTCCTTTGACACCAAATACCTGGAAGTGCCAGAGGAAGTTTTGGTCACTTCTATGAAAAATCACCAACGTTACTTCGTGGTGCGTGATAAGGCTGGCAAACTCTTGCCAAACTTCATCTCCGTCCGTAACGGGAATGACCAGTACCTTGACAATGTCATCAAAGGGAATGAAAAAGTCTTGGTGGCTCGTTTGGAAGACGGCGAATTCTTCTGGCGTGAAGACCAAAAACTCAAGATTGCTGACTTGGTGGAACGCCTCAAAGTCGTGACCTTCCATGAAAAAATCGGATCACTCTATGAGCATATGGAACGTACCAAGGTTATCGCAGAAAAACTGGCTGACTTGGCAGGCTTGTCTGCGGATGAAAAAGCAGATGTGGCACGTGCAGCGGACATCTACAAGTTTGACCTCTTGACAGGTATGGTCGGCGAGTTTGATGAATTGCAAGGGATTATGGGTGAGAAGTATGCCCTTCTTGCAGGGGAAAAACCTGCGGTGGCAGCAGCAATCCGTGAGCACTACTTACCAAACTCAGCAGAAGGCGAATTGCCTGAAAGCAAGGTCGGTGCGGTCTTGGCACTGGCTGATAAATTTGATACCCTCCTATCCTTCTTCTCAGTTGGCTTGATTCCTTCTGGCTCAAACGATCCTTACGCTCTTCGTCGTGCGACGCAAGGTATCGTTCGAATCTTGGAAGACTTTGGTTGGGAAATTCCATTGGATGAGTTGATTGCGGAGCTCTACAGCTTGAACTTTGCTAGTTTGATTTACGACAACCAGCCAGCTGTTATGGACTTTATCCGTGCCCGTGTAGAGAAGATGATGGATAAGGTGATTCCGAAAGACATCCGTGAGGCTGTGCTTGCCAGCTCAACCTTTGTGGTCAGACTTCAACTGGCAGCCAGCTCTGCTATTTTCCAAAAATCAAAAGAGGCTGACTACAAGGAAGCCGTGGAAAACTTGTCACGGGTCTTCAACTTGGCTGAAAAGGCGGAGGCAACTGCGATTGACGAGGCACTCTTTGAAAATGAACAGGAGAAAGCCCTTGCTGCAGCAGTATCTAGCTTGGAATTGACGGAAGACATGGCAGGCAACTTGGACAAGCTCTTTGCTCTCAGCCCAGTCATCGCGGCCTTCTTCGACAACACCATGGTCATGGCAGAGGATGCAGCAGTCAAAGCCAACCGCTTGGCTCTCTTGAAAGCCTTGGCGGATAAGGCAAGTGCTGTGGCAGTCTTCAATCTCTTGAATAGTAAGTAGGAGGCATTCATGGAACAAGCAAAAATCGATCGGATCAATGAACTGGCCCGCAAGAAAAAAGCAGAAGGCTTGACAGAGGAGGAGTTGCAGGAACAGGCGGCTCTTCGTGAGGAGTACATCGAGGGCTACCGCCGTAGTGTGCGTGCCCACATCGAAGGTATCAAGGTCGTCGATGAAGACGGCAATGATGTGACACCTGAGAAACTTCGTCAAGTCCAACGTGAAAAAGGCTTGCATGGTCGCAGTTTGGACGACCCTAATTCCTAAGAATAAGATTGCTAAAAAAACAAGGAAAGACTAGGTTTTCTAGTCTTTTTTTGTGCTTGCAGCCTACGTACAATAACGAATTACTCGAGATATAATCATTTGAATTAGCTTTGAAACATTGTCACTTTCAGCTTGCCGTACTCTACGAAAGTGACTTGTTTCGCAAGTCTTATTTCCAAGCTAGAACAGCCTAGAGGCTGTTCTAGCTGCCTGCACCTCAGTTCCTTGTCTGAAAGCTCTATAGCAAAGCCTTGAAAAATCTCTGGCTCAGGCTAAAAAAATGCTGCCCAACAGCCCGCTTTTGGCTGATGAACAGGATTATTATAGCAAGCTCTTGACAGAAGTTGAGTTAGAAAGTCAATTGCCATAGTAGATTATTTTGACTTGTGTTTGCGATAAAATTTATGTTAAAATAGGTACGGAGACAAATAGATAGGGAGGTTGGTCATGAAAAAACTGATGTATACCTTGTTGGTGCTTGCCTATGTTACGGTCGCTTATTTGTCGGTCTATGTCCTTCCACACTATTATTTTGGTGCAATTATAGGAGCGGCAGGAGCAAGTCTTGGTGCTAGTTTCAAACAGTTCAAGGAAGTGAAAGCTTTTCCTGATAAGGCCTTATTGGCTTATTTTAAGAGGGATAAGAAAAAGGCAAGTAGTTTTTTATTGGTCCTTCTGGGAATATTCCTTTTTGTTAGCCTTGTGTTGGAATTTAATTGGCAATATGGCTTAGCTTTTGTAGTGGCGATCAGCTATGCTATGCTTTGGAATGTCCTTCATATCCAATTCCTACGAAAATATTATTTTGGGAGTGGGAAAGAACTCGACTAGTCTAAAAAAGAGTTCGTCTTCACACCCCCGCACAGTTGATTAGGTCAGATTTGGAGTGTGAAACACGAACAAATCTGCCAATCAACCACTGCGCTGAGATGTTGACACGAACTCTGAGAAGTGTGCTGGGCTTGAGCCCAGCGTTTTCTTTATATGCTTTGTCCAGCTTTTAATTTTTTCATAAAGATGATGGAACTTGGAATCAGGACGATGATGCTTCCGATCCAGGCAGCAGGGTTGGCGGCGGCGGTCCCATAAAAACCGAAATACTGCATACCGATGATGGCGACTGCTGCTCGGAAAATCAATTCTCCAAAGCCTGCTAGTGTTGGGATAAAGCCTTTGCCAAGTCCCTGAATAAAGCTACGAAGAATAAAGAGGGAAGCAACAATCCAGTAACAAGAGCCGTTAATGATGTAGTAAACAAGAGCCAAGTCCAGAACTGTTTGACTGGCATTTGGTAGAAAGAGACCAGAGAAGAAGCGATTACCCAAGATGAGAATGACCGCAAATACAATAGCCCAAGCAATGCTGAGGAGTAATGAGTGGCGCACCCCTTCTCGAATACGGTCATAGAGCTTGGCGCCATAGTTCTGAGCAGTAAAGGTTGCGATAGCCAAGCCCAGATTGACCATGGGCAGCATAGCCAACTGGTCAGTACGAAGGGCAATGGCCTGGGCGGCGATGGCGTCTGTTCCTAGTTGGTTGACCATAAACTGCAAGGTCATGGCTCCGATGGCGATAATACTGGCTTGAAATCCCATTGGAAAAGCAAGCTGGGCATGTTTCTTGAGATTACCTCTATCCAATTTTAAATCAGCTAGTCCGATATGATAGTAAGGTACCTTGTGGATAATGTAAAAAATAAGAAAGAGGACCGAACAGGCTTGAGCAAGGATAGTTGCAAAGCCAGCTCCGAAAACGCCCCAGTTCATAACTAAGATAAAGAAAAAATCCAGACCGATATTGATAAAACAAGCGATAACTAGAGCCAGTAGAGGTGTTTTAGAGTTTCCGAGACTGCGTAGGGCTGAGGACAGGAAATTATAAAAAATAGTAAAGGTCAATCCTCCAAACATGGCCGTTAGAAAGGCATGGGAGTGGTCGATGATACTCACAGGCGTTTGCATTAAGACCAAGATAGGTTTCAAAAAAGCTAAGGCTGAGACTGTTAGTAAAAGGCTGATGAGGGAAGCGTAGAAGAGTCCGTGGACAAAAGATTTTTTAAGTCCCTCTAAGTCGCCAGCTCCAAAGCGTTGGGCAGAAATAATGGTTAATCCATTGGTAACACCTTGGGCAAAACCGATGATTAAAAAAATTAGGCTGGCTGTCGAACCGACACTTGCAAAGGCGTCCTTTCCCAAAGTATGTCCCACAATCATGGAATCAGCAAAATTATAGGCCAGTTGAAAAAAAGAGCCAATCAACAAGGGAATAGCGAATTGTAAGATGACCGCAATCGGCTTTCCTTTGGTTAAATCATTCATAACGTCTCCTTTTGACAGATGATAAGCCCACTAGATAAATGATAGTCTAGTAGGCTTTCTAGGGATAAAATATTTCTCCTGAAAACGGAGTATAGGGCGTAAATTTGTTATTTATACTCTTCGAAAATCAAAATCAGACGTTGTTGACTTGATTTGATGAGTGAAAGGCTCCAGTGGAGCCTTTCAGCCTGTTCCCTTGAAACAAAATAGTAACAGGGTTCTATCTGCGTAAGTAGTAACGAACTACGTTCGCCCTATCTCCAACCTCCAAAGGTTCCCCAAACCTTTGGAGCTAGTCTGTTTTTGATTTTCATTGAGTATTAATTTGTCAGTTCTTCAAAATGATCGACAGTATTATGGTCTGTTACTGCTAAGATGAGTTCGTCAGATTTGAAGACATAGTCAGGAGTCAGTTGGATGTTTAATTCCTGATTTTCGCCACTTCGGTAACCGATAATATTGAGTTTATAGTGTTGGCGGAGTTTTAATTCGCCGAGTGTTTTGCCAATCCATTTTACTGGCGGGTGAAACTCAACAATGGAAACATTGCCTTCGAGCTCAAAGAGGCTGGTTGTATCGCGGTGGAGTAATTGTTTGGCTAGGGAAATACCAGTTTCGCGTTCGGGAGAAATAACCTTGTCAGCACCAACACGGAGAAGGACTTCTTTCGCAGTTGTTCCTTTGACTTTGGCAATGACCATAGGAACGCCTAGGACCTTGCTATGCATAACAGCAAGGACACTGGATTCCAAGTTTTCGCCAGTAGCTACAACAACAGCATCGCAGTTACCGATTCCTGCTGCACGTAGGAGCGAGCGATCGGTGATGTCTCCAACAATACCGCGCGTGAGAATAGGTTCTAGATGATTGATACGTTGCTCATGATTATCAATAGCAATGATATTGCAATCGTAATTGTGTAATGTTTTTGCAATGGTAGTACCAAAAACTCCCAGGCCGAGAATTCCGATAGTATAGTTTGGCATGATTTCTCCTTTTAAACAAGCATAGATGATTTTGCGTATTGAAGACTTTCGGTTTTAGATAATTTTCGAACAGAAAGGCTTGCGAGAATAGAAAGTGGACCGATACGGCCGAAGAACATGAGCGCCATAATGACTGCTTGACCGGCCATGGTTAGACTTGGAGTCAGATTTGCTGTAACACCCACAGTGGCTAATGCTGACATGACCTCGAACATTAAAAATAGAAGTGGTTGTCGGTCATCTGTTAAGGCAAGTGCGAAGAGTCCTATGATAAACATAAGCAGGAAGACGGAGAATGTCGCAAAAGCTTTGCGGATGCTGAGGTTATCAATAGTTCGTCCCATAAAGTTGGTATGAGGGAGACCGAGAATCTCGCTACGAGCATAGAGCACTAAGGTTAGGAAGGCGGTTATTTTAATACCGCCGGCTGTTCCACCTGGGGCTCCGCCAAGCATCATCTGAAAGATATAGAGCAAGAGGGTGATTGGTTCAGCCTTCGTGTAGTCGATACTGGCAAAACCAGCGGTTCGCATGGTGACCGTCTGGAAAAAGCTGGCTAATAATTTATGACCAAATGATAGTTGCCCGATAGTAGAAGGGTTATTCCATTCGGTGAGTAAGGTAGTCAGAGTTCCGAGGGTTAGTATAATGGCTGTTAGGCCTAGAACAATCTTTGTATGGAACCCTAGTTTTCGTAGGCTACGTTTTTGCCCGATTTGTGTCTGAAGGTCAAACCAAACCGAGAATCCAAGACCACCCATAATAATGAGACTGGCTAATGTTATGTTGATTAGAGGATTATCCACATAGCGCATGATGCTAGTTGCGCCAAAATTATCAAAACCAGCATTACAAAAGGCTGATATAGCTACGAAAATCGAGGTAAATAAACCTCTCGCCCATCCAAATTCAGGTACAAAATGAAAGGACAGTAAGAGGGCTCCAAAGGCTTCGACCGCCAAGGTAAAACCAAAAGCTGATTTGAGGAAGTTACGAAAATATTTTGTGTCAGATCGGTTTAGAGCCTCTTGTAAGGTCGCCATATTGATGAAGTTCATTTTACGACCACCGCGTAAAGCGAAGAGACCGATGAATCCTATCAAGCTCAAACCACCAATTTGGATTAGCATCATACAGATAATCTGTCCAAAAGTGGAATAGGTTTCAGCAACGGCTTTGGTAAATAGCCCTGTCACACAAACCATGGAGACAGATGTGAAGAGATGATCCCAATAACTTGCTGTAGAGGTACTAATTTGTGAGATGGGAAGACTTAGTAAAATTGATCCAGTCAGAATCACGAATAAGAAACTGATAATGATTCGCTGACTGGGAGAAAGTTTGATCCTAAATGGTGACATAATTCTACCTTTCTCAAAAAAATAAAAGATGAAGATATTGTAGCACAAAAGAAAGAAAATGTACGACTAAAACACGCAAAGAACCTGATTTTTTCTCTTCTTGAAAGCTTCATTATTTTTTATTACCATGGATTTTATAAGTGGTGTTTATATGAGGTGGCTCATTTTATTTGTGACACCAGGATTATGGGGAAATTATTATGGATAATGAAAAAGTGGTGCGGACCATAAAAAGAATCTCCTTAGTTGACCTAGGGAGATTTATTTCCATTCTGCTAAGACTTGTTGATGATAGTGACGTAAAGGTCCGACCTTTTGGAGGAGGTAGGTAGCAGCCAGTCCGACCAATAAGCCTGATAAAATTCCTGTAAAAGCGAGGATTGGCAGGTAGTTCAGTACATAGAAAGAACGGGCGATGGTAGCAAAAACAAGAAGCTGACCAAGATTGTGCAACATTCCGCCCAGAATAGAAATTCCAATAGGACTGACACGGTTTGGACCGAGCTGCTTGGCAGAGAGCATTCCTACATAACTCAAAGTAGTTCCGGCAAAGCCATAGAGGAAGGTTGAAAAGGTGCCTCCCAGAAAGGTTGAGATGAGCAAGCGTAGTGCGACAACCTTTAGGCTATCCTTTGTAGGGAGGGTAAAAATAGCAATTAAGCTAATCAAATTTCCCAGTCCTAGCTTGGCACCTGGAGCAAAAGCAAATGGGGGGGTGATGAGTCGTTCAATCAAAGAAATGACAACTGCCTGAGCTGCCAGCATCGTAATAAAGTTAAGTGTTTGACGTTTAGAATTCATATGTGTAGAGAAAAAACTCTTTCTAGTCGATTATCTATTTTACTATCATACTTGTTTTTGTTCACTATGGCAAGTTTTGTTTGTGTATATTACTAATTATTGAAATTTGCTTGTCAACTATCTTGGAATACGGTATAATGGAAACATGTAATTTGTTTTGATTTTCACAAGGAGGAAACATTGTGACGAAAAATATTGTGATTGTCGGTGCTGGTTATGCGGGGATTGCAGCAGCTCGATTGCTAGGAAAAACTTTTAAAAAGGATCAAGATGTAACAGTTACCTTGATTGATAAGAACTCTTTCCATACCTATATGACAGAGTTGCATGAAGTTGCGGCTGGGCGTGTAGAAGCCAATGCAATCAAGTATGACCTTCAACGTATCTTCAAAAAATATCCAAAGGTTCAATTGGTAACAGACAAGGTTGTTGAGATTGACTACGATAAGAAACAAGTAGTTGCGGAACACCAAACTCTGGATTTTGATTACCTGCTCCTTGCAATGGGTGGTGAGGCTAATGACTTTGGTGTGAAAGGTGTTAAAGAACACGGTTTTACACTTTGGTCTATCGAAGCAGCAGAACGTTTGCATGACCACATGATTGACGCTTGCTATCGTGCCATGCGTGAGCATGATGAAGCCAAACGTCGCGCTCTTTTAACCTTTACCGTTATCGGTGCTGGCTTCACAGGTATTGAGATGATCGGTGAGTTGATTGACTGGGTACCAATTTTGGCACGTGAGTTCAAGTTGGATCCAAAAGAATTCTCACTTAAGGTTGTTGAGGCAACGCCAAATATCTTGGCTATGGTTACTGAAAAAGAGCAAGTCAAGGCTCGCAAATACCTTGAGAAAAAAGGTGTTGAATTGGTTCTTGGCGATGGTGTAGCAAGTGTTCAAGAAGATAGCTTGACACTTTCATCAGGTCGTCAAATTCCTACCTATACCTCTATTTGGACAGCTGGTGTTCAAGCCAATACAGACGCAAGTGAATTTGGTATTGAAAAAGCACGTGCAGGTCGTTTGGTAGCCAATGAGTTCATGGAAGCGAAAGGCAAGGAAAATGTCTATGTAGCTGGCGACTTGGTTTACTTTGAAGAATCAGAAGGAAAAACAACTCCACAGATTGTACAAGCAGCTGAACAGACAGGTCATACTGCGGCAAGTAATATTATTGCAGCAATCAAAGGTGGCGAAAAACATAGCTACAAAGGTAAATATGATGGGTTTATGGTATCTATTGGAGCACGCTACGGTGTAGCCTTCTTGATGGACAAATACCACATGTCAGGCTTTATGGCAATGGCTGTCAAACACATGGTAAACCTACTCTACTTCTTTACCATCCGTAGTTTCTTCTACATGGGGTCTTATGTTCGTCATGAATTCTTTGACATTCAGAATAAGCGAAACATTTTTGGCGGTCATACTTCAGGCAAAGGAAATCTTCTCTGGTCTGTGCCAATGCGTGTCCTTTATGGTTCAGTATGGCTCTACGAAGGTATCAAGAAAGCCTTTGGTCTATTTGGAACAACATCATGGTTTGGGGATCAAGTTGTCTTCCCATTCCCTTGGTTAGCTGATCCAGTATCTGGTGCATCTGCTGCTGAGGCGGTTTCAAGTGCCTCACAAGCGGCAACTGCTGCGGCAGAAGCAGCTGAACCAATTTTTGGTTTGAGCTATGCCTATGGTGAAGCACCGATGGCTGTTTTGGATAAAATGCCTGATTGGTTTGCTACTATCATGGAATTTATGATGCCAAACCAAGAAGTAGCACTCTTTATGCAAAAATTTATGACAGTAGCAGAAATCGGTATTGGTCTGGCTTTGATTGCTGGCGCCTTTGTATGGATTGTATCTGCTGCAACCGTTGCTTTGGTAGTTATGTTCAGCCTGTCAGGCATGTTCTACTGGGTAAATATTTGGTTCATCCCAGCAGCTATTTCTCTTATGAATGGTGCGGGTAGAGCCTTCGGTCTAGACTACTGGATTATGCCATGGTTGGGTCGTTTCCTAGACAAGAAGATTTATGGAAAGCCGAAGCATATTTACCGTATCAAGGATAAAAAATAAAGGAAATATAGAAAGTTAGTGGTACATCAAATTTGGAATACCTATCCTGAGATTGAGAGGGGACTTGAAGAGGTAAAATCCATCATCTTATCTGAGATGATGGTCCTGCATCCAGCAGTTACAGCGAAGATTGTTGAATATGTAGAGGCGCCAGGGAAATACCTGCGTGCTGGCCTCTGTCTGCTCTTTGCACAAATGACGGAAGGAAAGATTAGCCGTTCAAAGCTATATTTTGCTGCCCATTTAGAAGTCCTGCATCTAGCGACTCTTATTCACGACGATGTGATTGATGGCGCGGATAAACGGCGGGGAGTCACGGCGGCTCATCAACAATTTTCGAATCGAATCGCTATCTACACGGGTGATTATCTTCTGGCCTACTCAGGTCGCTTGCTTGGAAAAGGGCTTCGTTTGCTAGAAGTATCACGTGATGATTTGGATTTGGACAATGATAAGCTGATGGAAACAATTCTTCGAGGAGAATTATCTCAGCTACTCAATCAATTTGATGCAAATATGACTATGAAAGCCTATCTCAAGCAAATTCAAGGAAAAACAGCTTTTCTATTTGGACTTGCCTGTCAGTTGGGGAGTTTTGTACCAGGCCAATCTAGGAAAGACAGTAGCATGGCTTTTCGGTCTGGGCAAGCACTTGGCATGGCATTTCAGCTACGAGATGACTTAATTGACTATCAGTTGGATGTAGCAGAATCAGGAAAACCTAGATTGCAAGATATTCAAAACGGTATCTATACTGCACCGCTACTTTTTGCCATGCGAGAAGACAAGTCTATCCAGCAGCAATTGCAGGCCTATATTCAATCCCCTACGGCAGAAGGGCTGGAAATCCTTACAGATAGGATTTTTGCAACGCATGCTATTGCCAAAACAGAGAAACTGATTGTTAGCTATTTGGAAAAAATGATGAATTTTGTAGATAGAATACCACAGTTATCGACTGCGTCTATGCAAAATTTGGTGGCAATAGTTTTTAGTCATTATTTTTAAAAAATAACTAGACATTTTCTCTAATTAGGTATATCATTATAAGTATAAAACTATTTACTTAACAAAAGGAGTATTGTTATGAAAACAACTAAAGTTGTGTTGAAAAGTTTGGTAGTTCTTGGTGCGGTATTTGCACTTGCTGCTTGTGGTTCTAAACAAGAATCTACTTCAACTTCATCTTCAACTACAGAAACAGTAGTATTGAAAGATGGTACTTACAAAGCTGAGTCAGGCAAAGACGATTATGGCTACAAAATTGTTCACACATTGACTGTTAAAGATGGAAAAATCAGTGAGTCAAAATTTGACTATGAAGCTGAAGATGGAAGCCTTAAATCAGCAAATGAAGAGTACAACAAAAACATGAAAGATAAAGCTGGAGTTTCTGCTGGTGAAGCAATCGAACAACTCAATGCAGCTTTGGTTGAGAAACAAGATCTCTCAGCTGTTGAAGTTGTATCAGGTGCAACTCATACTTCTGAAGACTTCAAGAAGAGTACAGAAGCCCTTCTTGCAGCAGCTGCTGAAGGAAAAACAGAAACTGTAAAACTTGACTAATTAAGTCTATACAGAAAAGACACAGTCGCACTTGTTTGGCTACTGTGTCTTCTTATTTTTTGGGGAAGGTAAAATCAGTGAAAAAAATTGCAAGTCTATTGTTCGTGGGCCTACTGATGGTTTTGCTTGTTGCCTGTGGTGGTAAACAAAACGAAGGTTTATCTGTTGTGAAAACTCCGTTGACTCGTAGTGAAAGCTTACTTCACACAGTAGTGCAGTTGAGTATTTATCATGAAAATCAGGAAGAAGCGATGGATGAAGCTGTCTCCTATATTAAGGAGATGGAAAGTCTGTTGTCCACAAACTTGGAAGGGGCAGATGTCTACCGTATCAATCAGGCAGCAGGAAAAGAAGCTGTCAAGGTTGATGAACGTACCTTTGAAGTGATTGAAACAGCTATTGACATGAGTAAAGAAAGTCAGGGGCTATTTGACATTTCCATTGGAGCTGTGAGCAATCTGTGGAAAATTGGAGATGAGGATGCACGTAAGCCGAGTGATGAAGAAATCAAAGCTGCTCTGCCATTTATCAATTATAAAGACATTACTTTAGATAAGGAGAAGAAGACTGTCTTTATCAAAGAAGGAATGACCTTAGAATTAGGAGCCATTTCCAAAGGTTACATTGCAGATAAGGTTAGAGAATTGTTTGCCAGCAAAGGGATAACGACTGCTATCATCAATCTAGGTGGGAATGTAGTGGTTATGGGGGATTCGCCAACGACACAAAATGGTTGGAATGTTGGAGTTCAAGACCCAGACCAAGTGCGTGGTGCAACGGTTGGTTCTGTTCCTGGGACACATGATTCGGTTGTTACCTCAGGTATTTATGAGCGTTACTTAGAGGTGGACGGTGTCAAATATCACCATATTCTTGATCCCAAAACTGGATATCCTGTGGAAAACGATATTTCAGGTGTGACAGTCTTTTCCAAAACTTCTATTCAAGGAGATGCCTTATCCACAACTCTCTTCTTATTAGGTGTGGAAAAAGGTCTTGACTTTATCAATCGGATTGACGGTGTAGAAGCTGTTTTCATCGATAAGGAGCAGGGTGTTCATCTGAGTGATGGCTTGAAAGAAAGCTTTGAATTAACGAATGAGGAGTATCATCTTGTCAATGAATAAATCAACTAAAGGGCTTAGTTTGCCTGTATTTCTAGAATTTGTTGAACTTAAAACTAAAGTTGCCAGTGTTTTTCCGATGACCCTGGGGATTTTATGGAGCCTGTATCGCTATCAAGCTTTCAATTGGCTCAATACTCTCCTCTTCATTATTGCCGTCCTTAGCTTTGACATGTGTACAACTGCCATCAACAATAGCATGGACTACCACAAGGCCAAGGACGAAACCTATCGTCAGGAAAGCAATGTGATTGGAAAATTCTCCCTAGATTTCCGTCAGATGATTGGAATCGTCCTTGCCCTACTTGTTTTTTCTCTATTGGTTTCATTACTCCTTGTATGGCGGACCAGTTGGCTCCTCCTACCGATGGGAGCTCTCTGTTTCCTCATTGGTATCTTCTATACCTTTGGACCTATTCCGCTTTCGAGAATGCCACTGGGTGAAGTTTTCTCTGGAGTAACCATGGGATTTGGCATCTTCTTTCTTGCTGTATTTATTCAGCAACCAGATTTGCTACTGACCAGCCAAGTGAGCGGCCAGTGGATGACCTTGCAATTCTCTTGGATAAAAATAATTGAAATTATTTTCATGTCCATTCCTCTGGTAACCTTGATTGCCAATATCATGTTAGCCAACAATACCTGTGATTTAGAAGAAGATATTCGCAACCATCGCTATACTCTGGTTTACTATATTGGAAAGAAAAATGCTCTTAAATTGTATTTTGTCTTGGCAAGTTTACCATGGTTGCTGTGGATAATCTACTGTCTGACTGGATTCTTACCAATTTGGGCACTGGCCGGTTTAATCGGAGTTTGGCCTGCTTATAAGAGTCTAGAAACATTTTTGAAAAAGCAAGTCAAACGGGAAACCTTTATCGAGGCAGTAAAGAGTTTTGTACTCTTTGCGCTGCTATATGTGGTGATACTTGCTTTAGCCCTTATTTTCTAAAAAGGAAAGACACAGTCATTCATCAGGCTGTGTCTTCTTTGTTATATCATCATTTAGTTTTTCTTTTATTACTTTGACGAGCGAGGAAACATCGTTTCCTAATTTCCAACTTCAAACACTCCACTGGAGTATTTGAACTCGCCTTGCCTGATTGAAACAGTCTGGGGGACTGTTTCAAGTTGATGCCTAGAAATAAGAAAGCATTGAGTTATGCCTGCGGCTTTTGATGCGAACTTTGTTCGCTTTATCTCCAACCTCCAAAGATTTCCCAAACCTTTGGAGCTAGTACTAAAAGTAAACTAAAAGACTATAGTGGTAAAATGAGTTCTTCTTCATCAGTGCTTTCTCCGCCGACGGATTTGATTTCAATCAAGAGATTATGTGGCAGGCAGACGGAGAGCTGACCCGGCTGGCTTATCCAGCTGGTCATAACGGCAATTTGGTCTGGGCTATTGTCTTCCTTGACACGAATGCGTTCGCCATCAACTTCAATGATATTGTATTGCCCTTCATTGGGATAGTAGGTCTTTTCTTGATGGGGTGTGTCCTTTGATAATTCAAATTGGTCGACCACCTCACCATTGATGCGGACATAGGCAATTGTTTTTGCCTCATTAGTATCTGTAGTCAGATGTGTGTAGGTAAAAATTGCTGGAAGAAAGGATAAAACTAGGGTGAATCCGATTAAGATATAATCAAATAGTTTGAGTTGTTTGAGAATGGATTTGAATGTCATATACAATCTATTTTATAGAAAAAATCCTACTTTGTAAAATGTTGGATGCAGACTACTTTTTCAATCTGTTACCTTGAAACAAAATACTAACGGGGTTCTATCTGCATAAGTAGAAACGAACTACGTTCGCCTATCTCCAACCTCCAAAGGTTCTCCAAACCTTTGGAGCTAGTCTGTTTTTGATTTTCGTTGAGTATAATATAAAAATTGGTGGATTGTCTTAGTCAGGTAGCTATGTATAAACAGGCTGCAAATTGCTGTATAGGAGAGGACAATCAAAGTGAGTATGAGTTTCGGTTTGTCAACGCTCACCTGTTTTCTCCTTTTTGAAATAAATCCGATAAAGAATAGCCAGAGCAAATCCAGCAGGAAGGATGAGGACAAGTGGTTTGACATGTCCTAGCCAAATGCCCACGGAATAGGTCAAGGTCATGGTAAACAGGGCAAAGATGGCTTGGATGATATAGTAGCGTTTTTCTTCTTCTGTTTTATAGGGTTTGATAATTTGAATGGTCGGTAGCATGAGCAAGAATGAACCGCTAATTGGCTCATTGACCATGTAAGAGTAGATGAAGAGGGCAGAAAGTAAACTATAAAAGAGAACGAAAAATCGACAGGTTTGTTTTGGTGTAAAAGGTTTATTCATGGTGTTAGCTCCTTATTTTTTCTTAGCAGTTTCTGCTTCCAGTTTTTGCAGATAGGCAATGGCAGACAGGGCTAGACTGGCAAAGAGGCCCATCATGCCACCGAAGAAGAGGGATTTTACGTGGAAGATGGAATCCAGTAGGGGAAGCTGGAGGCTAAAGAGGTCTGCCAGCCCAGCAAAGAGGCTAGATAGCAGGGCAACTCCCAGTCCCCAGAGAAGTGGGTTAAGGGGTCGGGCTTGTCTTTCCTCAGGGCTCAGTTCGTCCACGTCATATTGAGGCAGGTCAGCATGGAGAGTACGCATATTAACGATACCAATTAGGATAATACTGAAGAAGGCAATGATCATTGGATAGTAGGCAGCCACCTCCAGAGGATAGCGGTAGGCTAGGAAGTAGGCGATGGCATTTCCAAGAGCTAGGAAGTAGAAGTAGTAGATAAAGGCCTGTCCGCCGATAGCATCTGCCTGGCTGCGCCGGTATTCGTCTAAAGGACCGCGGATACCGTAAAAACGTTTAATCATATTTTTGATCCACTTGGGTTCTTCTTTTGAAATAGCAGAGCTGACAGTTAGTTTTTCTGCCTTTTTCATGCGCTTGCGAAGCGTGATTTCGATAGCAATGCCTGTGAAAACACCACCTAGACAGGCTGACAGGAATTTTCGGAGGTCAAATAAATGGTTGAGAGGGTTGAGCCCCTCCATCCAGGCACCGAAAACAACCACCCAAATGTACATAACGGCAGTGAAATAGAGGGCGAATTTGAAACTTGCTCCCTTGAGCTGCTTCTGTTCCTTACTAGTCAGTTCTTCTACATCTAGACTGTCCACTTGGCTGTGGCGCATCTTGGATGTCATATACATACTTGAGGAAAGAGTGGATAGGAGTAGAGCAGTTGGGTAGCCGTAGGCAACGACTTCTGGGTAGCGTTTGGATAGGGCAAGTGCCAGTAGGGTAAGAGCCATGGTGCCCCAAAAGAGCAGGATAAAGCAGGTATTGCCTAGTCGGAAGGCTTCTTGTTTGCGGTATTCATCTAGGGGACCAGCGATACCGTAAAATCGTTTGATTAATTTATCTTGAAAGGTTTCCTTTTTCATACGATACTCCTATTTACTTACGACGGAAAATGAGTGGTAGGTAAGCTAGTCCAAGGAAGTAGACTGTTCCAGCAATCAGCACTTTCACCCAGAATGTTGCTTGGCTGATGGTGTGCAAGATGTCTGCTCTGCTATTGCCCCAAAGCTGAAAGAGGACAAAGAGGAGGATAAAAATAAGGGTAGAGATCAGGTTTTTGCGTATATTCTTTTTCATGATATTTTCCTTTCTATTCATTCCAAAAGAGGCTGTTGAGATCGGTCTGTAAAGCTTTGGCTAGGTTGATACAGAGGTCTAGCGAGGGGTTGTATTTGTTGTTTTCAATCATGTTGATGGTCTGCCTGGATACGCCGATGGCCTTGGCCAGATCCAGCTGGGAAATCCCTAGCAGTAGGCGGTAATCTTTGACACGGTTCATGGGTTCTCCTTTCGTGTAAAATATATGCGACACTCTATTGTAAAGAGAGAGGATAGACTAGCTATCCTTAGGCACGATGTCAATTATATGCGACAGTTGGTTGTAAAAAAATGTGGGAGACCTCCCTGTTGATGTCAACTATATGTGACATGTTTCTTTACTGTTAGTATATACCTGTTCATATAAGTTGTCAACTATATTTGACAGTTTTTTTGTAAAAAGTTTGCAACAACTTTTTATTTTAATTTGTGGTACAATAGAAAAGATATGACCAAGGAATTTAATCACACAACTGTTCTCTTGCATGAGACAGTCGATATGTTAGACATCAAACCAAATGGAATTTATGTAGATGCAACGCTGGGTGGAGCAGGGCATAGCGAATACCTGCTCAGTCAGTTGACAGATGGTGGGCATCTCTATGCCTTTGACCAGGATCAGACGGCCATTGACCATGCCCAAATCCGCTTGGCAGCCTACATTGAAAAGGGACAAGTCACTTTTATCAGGGACAACTTCCGCAATCTCAAGACTCGCTTGGCGGAGCTAGGTGTAACAGAGATTGATGGGATTTGTTATGATTTAGGAGTATCTAGTCCACAGTTGGATGAGCGGGAGCGTGGCTTTTCTTACAAACAAGATGCTCCGCTTGATATGCGGATGAATCGTGAGGGACATTTGACGGCTTATGATGTGGTCAATAACTATGACTATCACGACTTGGTACGGATTTTCTTTAAATACGGTGAGGATAAATTTTCCAAGCAGATTGCTCGTAAGATTGAACAGGCGCGTGCGGTCAAGCCGATTGAAACAACGACTGAGTTGGCAGAGCTGATCAAATCTGCCAAGCCAGCCAAGGAGCTTAAGAAGAAGGGGCATCCTGCTAAGCAGATTTTCCAAGCTATTCGGATTGAGGTCAACGATGAGTTGGGAGCAGCAGACGAATCTATCCAGCAGGCCATTGACTTATTGGCTTTGGATGGCCGGATTTCTGTGATTACTTTCCATTCTTTAGAAGATCGTTTGACCAAACAACTCTTCAAAGAAGCAAGTACGATTGATGTTCCAAAAGGTTTGCCATTTATTCCAGACGACTTGAAGGCGCCACTTGAATTGGTCAATCGTAAGCCTATCTTACCTAGTCAAGAAGAATTAGAGGCAAATAATCGCGCGCATTCAGCCAAACTGCGTGTAGCTAAGAAAGTACATAAATAGGAGAGAGTCTATGTTGCAAGAAAAACGTAGAGAAGCCACTATGCGAGTTATCGGTGATAAAATTAGAACCTTCACACGTGTAGAAAAAGCCTTCTATTCAAGCATCGTATTATCTGGATTAGCCCTTGCGATAGGAATTATCTTTATGCAAACGCGGCTTTTGCAACTTCAATCTGGCATGGCCAAAGTCAATCAAGACATTAGCCAAAAACAGATTGAAATCAACGATGCTAAGCAAGCTGTCAATGAATTGACACGTTCAGCTCGCTTGATGGAAATTGCTGAAAAAGCTGGATTAACTTTTAATAATGACAATATTGGAGTAGCCGAATAATGCCCAGAAGAAATAATAAACTCTTGCGGTATGTCTTGAAAAAACGATATGTTCCGTCAAAAAATCGTCGAAGAGTAGGACAGAGCCTACTTCTTTTGACGGTTTTCGTCTTTTTTCTCTTTTTAATCAACTTTGCCTATATTATCGGCACTGATAGTAAATTTGGGGTGGACTTGTCAGAGAGAGCTGATGCGGTACACCAGCGTGAAGTTACCGTTCAAGCTAAACGGGGGACGATATACGACCGTACAGGAATTCCTATTGCAGAAGATTCTACCACCTACACAATCTATGCAATTATAGACACAGATTATGTTTCAGAATTTAAAGAAGTCTTGTATGTTGAAGCAACACAATTTAGCAAGGTTGCAGAAATACTAAATAAGTACCTTGGTATGGAGACAGACTATGTCAATCAGCAATTAAATCAACCAGAATTAAAACAAGTCTATTTTGGTACACTAGGGAAGAATATTTCTTACAGTACAATGTCTAGTATCCAAGAGGAGATGAAGACCGCGGGTATAAAGGGGATTGCCTTTAATGCCAGTCCAGGACGAATGTATCCAAATGGAAATTTTGCTTCAATTTTCGTGGGGTTGGCTAACCCGGTTGAAAACAAGGATGGTAGTCATAGTCTTCAAGGTATGAGTGGGATGGAATATTATTTGAATGACATCCTTGCAGGTCAAGATGGTAAGGTTATCTATGAAAAAGATAGTCAAGGTAGGGTACTGCCTGGTACGGAATCTGTCGAACAAGAAACGGTTAATGGCCAAGATGTATATACAACAATTTCGGCAGATTTACAACGTTCCTTAGAAACCAATATGAATACATTCTTTGATACGGCAAAAGGTAAGTATGCAAACGCAACACTTGTTTCTGCCAAGACAGGAGAAATTTTAGCGACCACACAACGTCCAAGTTATGATTCGGATACCAAAGAAGGTCTTGGTGAGGAAGGTTTGCTAGAGCGTTCGTTACTTTACCAAGAAGCCTTTGAGCCGGGATCAACCATGAAGGTTTTGACAGTAGCTTCTGCAATTGATAATGGTACATTTGATCCAAATGCATATTACACAAATAATGAATACGTAATTGCAGACGCAAAAATCAATGACTGGACTTTAAACGCTGGCCAATCAGCTGTTACGTTAAATTTTGCTCAGGGTTTTTCACTCTCAAGTAACGTCGGAATGACTTTGTTACAACAAGAAATGGGGGATGAAAAATGGCTAAATTATCTTGCTAAATTTCGCTATGGTTACCCAACACGATTTGGTATGGGGGATGAGGCACCAGGTCTTGTTCCTGAGGATAATATTGTAACGATTGCCATGTCTACATTTGGTCAGGGTATTTCAGCTAACCAAGTGCAAATGCTTCGAAGTTTCTCTGCGATTGCAAATAATGGAATAATGTTGGAACCAAAATTTATTTCAGCACTATACAATCCGAATACTGATACTGCAAGGCTTTCATCTAAAGAAGAAGTCGGGAATCCAGTTTCTGAACAGGCGGCAGATGAGACATTAGGTTACATGATCAATGTTGGTACGGACCCTATTTTTGGAACACTTTACTCACATGATTTACAAGGACCGGCAATACAAGTGGACGGGTATGATATAGCCATGAAATCAGGATCTGCCGAAATTGCCAGTGAAGATGGTCAAGGGTATATTAAAGGTGCCTACATCAACTCTGTAGTAGCCATGATCCCTGCTGAGAATCCTGAGTTTATCATGTATGTGACCATTCGCCAACCGGAAGTATTGAATGTCCTGTCTTGGCGTGATATTGTCAGTCCTACATTGAAAGAAGCGATGCTGTTGAAAGACAATTTGAATCTGGATTCACCTGCACCAGCATTGGCACAGGTCGCTAATGAGACAGAGTATCGATTGCCAGACCTCATTGGTAAGGCACCAGGCGAGTCGGCTGAGGAACTTCGCCGTCAATTAGTTCAACCAGTTATCCTTGGAAACGGTGCTGAAATTAAAAAAGTTTCAGTCGAAAAGGGAAGTAACGTAATCGCCAACCAACAGGTTCTACTCTTGACAAATAAATTCGAAGAAATGCCAGACCTGTACGCAATCACCAAAGAGAATATGGATATATTTGCTGAATGGACTGGTATCGAAGTGACCTATAAAGGAACGGGTTCAAAAGTGGTCGACCAAAGTGTAGAGGTCGGTACCGCTTTGAATAAAACAAAGAAAATAACAATAACCTTAGGAGACTAACATGCAATTCGCACTTATGTCGGGATTGGTCGCTTTTCTAGCAACCGTTCTCTTAATCCCACGATTTATTACATTTTATCAAGCCAAACGCATCGAGGGGCAACAGATGCACGAAGATGTGAAACAACATCAGTTTAAGGCAGGCACACCAACAATGGGGGGAACCGTTTTTCTCGTTGTTGCGATTCTTGTCAGCTTGTTGTTTGCAACGGCCTTTCAACTGTTGACGGGTGGTGTTCTCGCCATCCTCTTTATCCTTGCCCTTTATGGTGTAGTAGGATTTTTGGATGACTTTTTAAAAATTTTCCGTAAGATAAATGAAGGTCTTAATCCTAAACAAAAGCTTGCTCTACAAATTTTAGGAGGGATTGTCTTCTACTTTGTTCACGTAAGAGGAGCAGGTGGCGGAGAATTGAATGTATTTGGTCACATGATACATTTGGGAGTTCTCTATTTCCCATTTGTTCTGTTCTGGCTGGTCGGTTTTTCAAATGCAGTTAATTTGACAGATGGTATTGATGGACTGGCTTCTATCTCAGTTGTTATCAGCCTTCTAGCTTACTCTGTCATCGCCTTCAATGAGCAAAAATTTGATATTCTTCTAGTTTGTGTGACCATGATTGGTGGCTTGCTCGGTTTCTTTGTTTATAACCGTAAACCAGCGAAGATTTTCATGGGGGATGTGGGAAGCTTGGCTCTCGGTGGTATGTTGGCAACAATTTCAATTGCCCTCCGTCAGGAATGGACCCTCCTCCTTATCGGCCTGGTCTATGTCATTGAAACGTCCTCTGTTATGTTGCAGGTTTCATATTTTAAATACACCAAAAAACGCTTTGGAGAAGGTCGTCGTATCTTCCGTATGACTCCTTTCCATCACCATTTGGAGCTCGGAGGTTTGACCGGAAAAGCTGAAAAATGGAGCGAGTGGAAAGTTGACTTTTTCCTCTGGTCAGTCGGTCTCATCATGAGCTTGATTACCCTAGCTATTCTTTATCTATAAAATGTCAGAAACAGCAGAAATGCTGTTTTTGTGCTATAATAGAAGGCAGTATAATTAAGAACCTGTATTCACAGTTCAAGGTTTCCATATAGGACTAGTTTTCAAACTACTCATCGTTAGTTTTTTCAAAGTACAATCGGTAAAACGACTTTATTAGCGAAAATGATTTCTTATATAAGCACTTTGCTTGTGAATACAGCTTCCAAAGAGGGAACTATGAAATTTACAGATATGAAACTCAAGCCTTATATTCAGGAGGCTTTGAAAGAAATTAACTTTGTCCAGCCGACAGAAGTTCAGGAGAAATTGATTCCTGTTGTTTTGTCAGGGCGAGACTTGATAGGGGAATCAAAAACAGGTTCGGGTAAGACCCATACCTTCTTGATTCCGATTTTCCAAAAATTAAATGAGGAATTGGACCAAGTTCAGGCTGTTATTACAGCCCCATCTCGTGAACTGGCTACTCAGATTTATCAAGCGGCACGCCAGTTGGCTAGTCATTCGGACAATGAAGTTCGTGTGACCAATTATGTTGGCGGTACGGATAAGAACCGTCAAATTGACAAGCTTCAAGCTGGGCAGCCTCACATTGTTGTTGGGACACCAGGGCGTATCTATGATTTGGTCAAATCAGGTGACCTTGCTATCCATAAGGCTAAAACCTTTGTGGTTGATGAGGCAGATATGACCTTGGACATGGGCTTTTTAGAAACAGTTGATAAGATTGCTGGCAGCCTGCCAAAAGACTTGCAATTTATGGTCTTTTCAGCGACCATTCCGCAGAAACTCCAACCGTTTTTGAAAAAATACTTATCCAATCCAGTCATGGAACAAATCAAGACCCATACGGTTATTTCAGATACCATTGAAAACTGGCTGATTTCAACCAAGGGGCGTGACCGTAATGCTCAAATCTTGGAAGTAACCAAGCTCATGCAACCTTACTTGGCCATGATTTTTGTCAATACAAAGACACGTGCAGATGAATTGCATAGCTATTTGACGGCGAATGGTCTACGCGTTGCAAAGATTCATGGGGATATTCCTCCACGTGAACGCAAGCGGATTATGAACCAGGTGAAGAACTTGGATTATCAGTACATTGTAGCGACAGACTTGGCAGCACGTGGTATTGACATTGAAGGTGTCAGCCATGTCATCAATGATGCTATTCCACAAGACCTTTCCTTCTTTGTTCACCGTGTAGGGCGCACAGGCCGTAATGGTTTATCAGGCATTGCCATTACCCTTTATCAGCCAAGCGATGATGCAGATATTCGAGAGCTAGAAAAGCTCAATATCAAATTCTTGCCAAAAGAAATGAAAAATGGCGAATTTGTCGATACCTACGACCGTGACCGCCGTGCTAACCGTGAAAAATCTCGTGAAAAACTAGATTTGGAAATGATTGGCTTGGTCAAGAAGAAAAAGAAAAAAGTCAAACCAGGCTACAAGAAGAAAATTCAATGGGCTGTTGATGAAAAACGTCGCAAGACCAAGCGAGTTGAAGCGCGTGCAAAAGGTCGTGCAGAACGTAAAGCCAAGCGTCAAACCTTTTAAAGTAATCGAGGAAAAAGATGTTACAAAACATTCTAAGTTTTTATTTACAAGGATTGCTAATAGCTTCCTTGTTGATTATCACTTCTAGTCTGGTCTGGTTTATCTGGCGTGCGACAAAGGGTGTAGATAAAACCTTGCAAGAACGACAAGATTTCTTGTTTGATTTGTTGATGATTAATGTGATGACAATCCCCATTGCGGCCTTTGGAGTAGTGGGAATCTTATTAATGTTTAAAGCGTAGAAGGAAAAAGTATATGTACGATACAGTTGTAATTGGTGCGGGTCCTGCGGGGATGACTGCAGCTCTTTATGCAGGGCGTAGCAATTTAAAGGTAGCTCTTTTGGAACGTGGTATTTATGGTGGTCAGATGAACAATACCGCGGAAATTGAAAACTATCCAGGCTATGACCATATTTCAGGTCCAGCCTTGGCTGAAAAAATGTTTGAACCCTTGGAAAAATTCGGTGTGGACCATATTTTTGGCACCCTAGTCCGTATTGAAGAAGAAGGACAAATTAAGAAAGTGATTACTGAGGATGGTGTTTTGGAGACAAAGACAGTCGTTCTAGCCATGGGGGCAAAACACCGTTTGTTAGGTATTCCAGGTGAGGATACTTACAATAGCCGTGGTGTCTCATATTGTGCAGTCTGTGACGGTGCCTTCTTCCGTGGACAAAAACTCTTGGTTGTCGGTGGTGGAGATTCTGCCGTTGAAGAAGCGCTCTTCTTGACACAATTTGCGGAATCTGTGACGATTGTTCATCGACGTGACCAACTTCGTGCTCAAAAAGTTATCCAAGATCGCGCCTTTGCCAATGAAAAAATTAACTTCATCTGGGATAGCGTAGTCGAAGAAATCAAGGGGGATGACTTACGTGTACAAAGCGTGGTTATCAAAAATGTGAAAACTGAAGAAGTCAGTGAACTTGATTTCGGTGGTGTCTTTATCTATGTCGGTCTGGATCCGATGACTGATACAGTTGCAGACCTAGGAATTACAGACGAAGCTGGTTGGGTTATCACTAATGAAAAGATGGAGACGACTCAATCAGGCATCTATGCCATCGGTGATATTCGTCAAAATCAACTTCGTCAGATTGCAACGGCAGTTGGAAATGGTGCAGTTGCTGGACAAGAAGTCTATAACTACATTACAGAACTAGCTGAATAGGGGAATACAATGTTTCATATTTACGATATTCAGAAAAATCCAGATGGAATCTCCTTTGATAAAACCTTGGATTTACAGGAAGAATTGCAAGCTCGAAATGGTGAAGTTCTAGGCTTGTCGCCAGTCCAAGTCACTGGAAATATCCGTTTTGAATCAGGTTTCTTTTTCTTGGACTATCAGATGACTTATGATATTACCTTGGCATCCAGTCGTTCTCTGCAACCAGTTGTTTTGCATGAGGTCCAAAACGTCAATGAACTCTTTGTTGCCAATGAAGCAGTTCTTAAAGAACAAGATTTGATTGATGAGGATATGGTACTGGTAGTAGAAGATGACCACATTGTTCTTGATGAGAGTGTAGCAGATAATATTTTATTGGCTATACCAATCAAAGTCTTGACACCTGAAGAAGAAGCTGGACAGGAACTACCATCTGGTCAAGCTTGGGCTTTAATGACTGAGGAAGATTTTCAACAAAAAGCTCAAGAGAAAAAAGAAGCCAATAGTCCTTTTGCCCAATTACAAGGGTTATTTGGCGATGAGGACTAACTCAGATTGGCAAGATAGTTAAATTATCTGAAAATTCTTGTCAATTTTAAGCTTTCGGTGTATAATAAAAGAGATACAAATTAGAGGAGTAAACAAATGACTAAAGCAAATTTTGGTGTTGTAGGGATGGCCGTTATGGGCCGCAACCTTGCGCTTAACGTTGAATCACGTGGCTATTCAGTAGCCATTTACAACCGCTCTGCTGATAAAACAGAAGATGTTGTTGCAAGCAACCCAGGTAAAAACTTGGTACCAAGTTACGATGTGGAAAGCTTTGTGGCATCAATCGAAAAACCACGTCGCATTATGCTTATGGTTCAAGCTGGTCCTGGTACAGATGCAACCATTCAAGCGCTCTTGCCACACTTGGATGAAGGCGACATCTTGATCGATGGTGGTAATACTTTCTACGAAGACACTATCCGTCGTTCAAAAGAATTGGCAAACTCAGGTATTAACTTCATCGGTACAGGTGTATCTGGTGGTGAAAAAGGAGCCCTTGAAGGTCCATCTATCATGCCTGGTGGTCAAAAAGAAGCTTACGAATTGGTGGCAGATGTCTTGGAAGAAATTTCAGCAAAAGCACCAGAAGATGGAGCACCATGTGTGACTTATATCGGTCCAGATGGAGCTGGTCACTACGTAAAAATGGTACACAACGGTATCGAGTATGGCGACATGCAATTGATTGCGGAGTCTTATGACCTCATGCAACACTTGCTCGGTTTGTCAGTGGATGAAATGGCTGACATCTTTACCGAGTGGAACAAAGGCGAATTGGATAGCTACTTGATTGAAATCACAGCAGATATTTTGAAACGTAAAGACGACCAAGGTCAAGATGGACCAATCGTTGACTACATTTTGGATGCGGCTGGTAATAAGGGAACTGGTAAATGGACAAGCCAATCATCACTTGACTTGGGTGTGCCACTGTCATTGATTACAGAATCTGTATTTGCTCGTTATATCTCAACTTATAAAGATGAGCGTGTGACAGCAAGCAAGGTCCTTCCAAAACCAGCTCCGTTTGCATACGAAGGCGACAAGGCTGAATTGGTAGAAAAAATCCGTCAAGCATTGTACTTCTCAAAAATCATGTCTTATGCACAAGGTTTTGCACAGTTGCGCGTAGCATCAAAAGAAAACAACTGGAACTTGCCATTTGGTGAAATCGCAAAAATCTGGCGTGCAGGTTGTATCATCCGCGCTCGCTTCTTGCAAAAAATCACAGATGCCTACGGACGTGATGAAGACTTGGCGAACTTGCTCTTGGATGAGTACTTCCTTGATGTAACAGCTAAGTATCAACAGGCAGTTCGTGATGTTGTTGCCTTGGCAGTTCAAGCAGGAGTTCCTGTACCAACATTCTCAGCAGCTATTACCTACTTCGATAGCTACCGTGCTGAAAACTTGCCAGCGAACTTGATTCAAGCACAACGTGACTACTTTGGTGCTCACACTTATAACCGTAAAGATAAAGAAGGAATCTTCCATTACGACTGGTATAGCGAATCAAAATAGAAAAGATGGGCGTGGAAGCGCCCTTCTTTCTAGTCATAATACGATTCCTACACCATTTGAAAGAATAGAAAAGGATGGACAATGGCTAAGAAAATTTTGATTGCTGGTAAAGAACGCAATCTCTCGCATTTTGTTTCCATGGAATTGCAGAAAAAAGACTATCTTGTTGATTATGCATCGACAGGGAAAGAGGCTATGTCCTTGGCACATGAAACGGATTTTGACTTGATTCTGATGAGTTTTCAGCTTTCAGACATGTCCAGCAAGGAATTGGCTGCAGAACTATTAGCGATAAAACCAGCCACGGTCATGATTGTGGTAGTTGAGCCGACAGAAGTTAGTCAATATGGGGAAGAAGTCCTCTCTTATGCTGTTTCCTATGTAGTGAAGCCCTTTGTCATCAGTGATTTAGTGGAGCAAATCTCTGCGATTTTTCGTGGTCGTGATTTTATTGACAATAACTGTAAACAGGTTCACATGCATGCGGCCTATCGTGATTTGAAGGTTGATTTTCAAAATCGAACAGTGACACGAGGTGATGAATTGATTAATTTGACCCGCCGAGAGTATGATCTGTTGGCGACCTTAATGAATAGCCCAGAGCCTGTTAGTCGAGAACAACTTCTTGAGCGTGTTTGGAAATATGAAGCGGCTTCTGAGACCAATGTCGTCGATGTATATATTCGCTATCTACGTGGTAAACTGGATTTGCCACATCAAGATTCATATATAAAAACAGTTCGTGGTGTCGGATATGCCATGCGCGATTGATTTAGAGTAGAGAGGAGGGAAGCTTTCCCTCTTTCTTTTTCTATAAGCGTGTGATAAAATAATAGCCAATAAGTAAGAATGGAAAAGTTATGAATACATCATTTAAAGAAAAAGTCATATTGATACTCTTATCTGGAGCGACATTGTTAGCTGTTCTCAACTGGTCTAGTATTTATGGGGCTATTCAACAATTATTAGGCAGTATGAACTCGCTTTTTATTGGAGCTATTTTTGCCTTTATTCTCAATGTTCCCATGAAAAAATTAGAAGATCAGTTTGAAAAAATTTCTTTTTTAAAGAAATCCAAGCGGTCTTTGGCAATTGTTGGAGTATTAATTGGATTTGCTTTAATTGTGACAGGACTGGTGGTGATTGTTCTTCCTACATTGGTGACGACTGTTTCAGAACTGGTTTCGGTTAGTAGCACAGCCATTCCAAAATCGGTAAATGCCCTAACTAATTTTCTTGAATCAAATGGTCTTTTGTCGGGACAAATCGGAGACCAGATTGCCAGCTTTTTGGATCAGTTGAAGAATTTAACACTTATTTCAAGTTTGGTCACACCGATTTTATCTGGCTTGGTGTCCAATGTGACGGGGATTTTTTCGAACACTATGACGTTGATAATGGCTTTCTTCTTCACTCTAGCGATTTTAGGGAGCAAGGAACACTTGCAGGCGATGACGAGAAAGTTCTTGCAGGCTACCTTGCCGGAGAAGGCTGTCAGAGTAGTGAACTATATTGGAGAAGTTATTGTTGATACCTATGACCGATTCTTGATGAGTCAAATTGTTGAAGCGTGTATCATTGGGATACTTGTCTTTGTTAGTTATTCGCTCTCAGGAATTCCTTATGCCAGCATGGCTGGTATTTTGGCTGGGGTCCTATCATTTGTACCTTATATCGGTCCCTTTTCAGCATGTTTGATTAGTGCTCTCTTTGTGGCGGTGCAAAATCCGCTCTTGGCACTCTGGTCTATCGCCCTTTTCCAGATTATTCAGCTGATAGAAGGAAATGTTATCTATCCGCGCGTGGTTGGTCAATCAGTTGGTCTTCCGACTCTATTTACCCTGGCTGCAGCCTTGATTGGTGGTAATTTGTTTGGCCTACTTGGTATGGTCTTCTTTACCCCAATTTTTGCGGTTGTCTACCGCCTGGTTCGTGAATGGGTTGCCAGTCGATTGAAGAAGCAAGATGAATTATTGGTAGAAAGTGAGTAATTCTCGCTTTCTTTTATTTTTGTCATTTTTATGCTATACTGAAGTGATAAAGTTTATGTAGGAGAAAGAGTATGCGTTGTCCAAAATGTCAGAGTTTGAAATCAAGTGTCATTGATAGTCGTCAGGCTGAAGATGGCAATACCATCCGTCGTCGTCGTTCCTGCGACCAATGTGGTCAACGTTTTACCACCTATGAACGGATTGAAGAGAAAACTCTAGTCGTTGTGAAAAAAGACGGGACTAGAGAGCAGTTTTCACGTGAAAAGATTTTCAATGGGATTATTCGTTCTGCTCAAAAGCGCCCTGTGTCAACCGATGATATTGATGAAGTGGTGAATCGGATTGAACAGAAGGTGCGAGCACAAGGTGATAGTGAAATAGAATCCGATGTCATTGGGAATTTGGTAATGGAAGAATTGGTCGAATTGGATGAAATCACCTATGTGCGTTTTGCATCGGTTTATCGTTCTTTCAAAGATGTTGGAGAGCTAGAAAATTTGCTTAAGCAGATGATTTCCAAAGGAAGTAAGGTAAAACCGGGAAAAAAAGATGAAACCAAATGATTTATTTGCCTATATAAAAATCAGCCCGTTTACACCTGATATTGTCAGTCTTAGCCAATGCTACCAGCCGATTATCGGTTTTGATGCATTAGCGCTTTATTATTACTTTTATAGTTTTGCCGATCAAGGGCAAGGCCGTTACAAATGGACTGTCATTCTCAATCACATGGATTTTGGGATGCATCGTTTGGAGAAGGCTCTGGATGTTCTGACTGCCATGGGGCTCCTAGAACTCTATCGTGCAGATGAATTAACAGGTTTGGCGCTACAAGCCCCTCTGACCGTAAGAAGTTTTCTAGCGAAACCCTTGTATAAGAACTTGTTGGCGAGGAAGATTGGGGAGTCAAGCATGGAGAATCTGCTTGTTCACCTACCCAATCAGGAACAGAATATCTCAAAAACATTTTCTCAGGTCTTTACCATGGATGGGCAGGCTCCAGTTGTTTTTGAACCGAAACATGATTTTGACTGGTCTGCCTTTAAGGCATTAATGGCTAAAGATAAGCTTCTTTTTCAGGATGAAGCTGAGGATATTATTGCGCTTAGTTACATAGCAGAGCAGGCAGGCTGGACCTGGTTGGAAACCTATCGTCAGGCTAAAGCAACAGCTATTGGACAGACGATCTCGACCAAACGCTTGCAGCAGTCACGTCAGTCATTGCCAACAGAAAGCGCCAACCTCACTGCCCAAGAACAAGCCATTGTTCGTGAAGCGAAATCAAAATCCAGCCTAACCTTCTTGTCCTTTATCAAGGAGCAACGGAAGGCAGCAGTGACCGCAACAGAACGAAAATGCTTGACGGATTTGGCAAATTTGGGTCTGCTTGATGAAGTTATCAATGTCTTGGTCCTCTATACCTTTAACAAGGTGGACTCAGCCAATCTGAATGAAAAATACGCTATGAAGCTGGGCAATGATTTTTCCTACAAGGGAATTGGCAGTGCGGAGGCAGCTGTTCTTTACCTAAGAGAGTTGAAGACTGGTCAAGCTGTCACCAAGCCGAGCCAGCCACAGAAAAGCAATGTACCTGACTGGAGTAAGGAAGAGGTTCAACAAGGACAAACGGCGGAAGGTCAAGCTAGATTAGCTGCTCTTTATCGCGAATTAGAAGAAATGGAAAACAAAGGAGGTAGCTGATGAAATCAGTTCAAGACAGGTTGTCGCAAACAACCAATCCAAGTCCAAAATCTTATCAGCAACTCTATCAGGAGATAGTGAGTGATCCTGAAGTCGCTGCTTTTATCAAAAAAGAAGGCTTGACCCAGCAGGAAATCACCCTCTCCATTTCTAAGTTTTTGGAATATATCAGCCAGCGGGACCTCTTTGTCAAGCAAGACCAAGCCTATATTGCTAAGGGGTATCAACCAGTTTTGGTTATGAATGAGGGCTACGCGGATGTTTCTTATCTTGAGACAGAAGAATTGGTCGAATACCGTCGTTTGGAAGCCATCAAGAACCGTATCCAGCTCATTAATATGCCGGCAAGTTTGAAAAATGTAACCGTGGCGGATATTGATAAGAGCGATGAAAATCGTGTGGAAGTCATGTTAGCCATTGCGGATTTTGTTAAACGCTTTGAAGAAAAACCAAAAGGTCTTTACATCTATGGTAACTTCGGTATTGGAAAAAGTTATTTGATGGCTTATTTAGCCAATTTGTTATCCAAAACTCATCTTCAATCAACCACCATGCTCCACTATCCAACCTTTGTTGTCGATATAAAAAATGCCATCAAAGATGGTTCTGTCAAGGAGCGGATTGATGAAATCAAGATGGCTCAGGTCTTGGTGCTAGATGACATTGGAGCGGAACAACATAGTCCGTGGGTACGTGACGATGTTCTGCAGGTCATTCTTCAATACCGCATGCAGGAAAATCTACCGACCTTCTTTACGTCCAATTTCTCCTTTGATGATTTGGAGCGTCATTTCGCCTCTGGGAAGTCTGGTGATGAGACCTGGCAGGCCAAACGGGTTATGGAGCGGATTCGCTATCTGGCTCGCGATTTGCATTTGAAAGGAAATAACCGCCGATGAATGAAACCATTGATTTGATGCTGAACCATACTTCCGTCCGTCGTTTTACGGAAGAGCCGATTGAGGCGGAACATCTGCAAGCTATTATTTCAGCTGGGCGAGCGGCCTCTAGCTGGAAGAATTTCCAGTCTTATTCCATCATTGTGGTGCAGTCAGAGGAGAAAAAACAGGCTCTCTATGATTTGGTGCCCCAGCCAGCTATTTTACAAGCTCAGGCCATTCTGGTTTTTGTGGGCGACCATAATCGTGCCAGCAAGGCGGCTCAACTCCATGGTTCAGACTTTGAGGCCAAAGGAACAGAGAATCTCCTGATTTCTTCTGTTGACGCGAGCCTGGCAGGGCAAAATGCCCTTTTAGCAGCTGAAAGCCTGGGTTATGGTGGTGTCTTCATCGGTATGATTCGCCATAAGGCCTTGGCAATAGCAGAGCTGTTCAACTTGCCAGATTATACCTATCCAATTTTCTGTATTGCCCTGGGTCGACCAGCCCAAAACCATCCTGTCAAACCACGTTTGGCAAGTGAAACCATTGTCTTTCAGGAAGAATATGTGGAGCAAGGCGTGGAAGTAATCCAAGCCTACGACCAAGTTCAGACAGACTATGCAGGTGCCCGTCAGACAGAAACCTGGTCGGAGCGTATGGTTGCCCAGTTTGGTCAGCCAGAGCAGCCTGAAACGAGGGCTGTATTAGAAAAAAATAAATTATTGTAAGTAGAAGAGGAGGAGCTATGGCTCTACCAACTATCGCCATCGTTGGACGTCCCAATGTTGGTAAATCAACCTTATTTAACCGTATTGCGGGGGAACGCATTTCTATCGTAGAAGACGTTGAAGGTGTGACCCGCGACCGTATTTATGCTACTGGTGAGTGGCTGAATCGTAAGTTTTCCTTGATTGATACAGGCGGTATTGATGATGTGGATGCACCTTTCATGGAGCAAATCAAGCATCAGGCTGAGATTGCTATGGATGAAGCAGACGTTATCGTCTTTGTCGTATCAGGCAAAGAAGGTGTGACGGATGCTGACGAGTATGTATCGCGCATTCTTTACAAGACAAACAAACCAGTTATTTTGGTTGTCAATAAAGTCGATAACCCTGAAATGCGTAATGACATCTACGATTTCTATTCACTCGGTCTTGGCGATCCTTATCCAGTATCTTCTGTACACGGTATCGGAACAGGGGATGTCCTGGATGCTATCATTGAAAATCTTCCAGTCCAAGAAGCAGAAGAAAATCCAGATATTATCAAGTTCAGCTTGATTGGTCGTCCAAACGTTGGTAAATCAAGCTTGATTAATGCCATTTTGGGTGAAGAGCGTGTGATTGCCTCACCTGTTGCTGGAACGACTCGTGATGCCATTGATACGCACTTTACAGACCCAGAAGGCCAAGAGTTTACCATGATTGACACCGCAGGTATGCGCAAATCTGGTAAGGTCTATGAAAATACAGAGAAATACTCTGTTATGCGTGCCATGCGTGCCATTGAACGTTCCGATGTCATATTGATGGTCATCAATGCTGAAGAGGGTATTCGTGAGTATGACAAACGCATCGCCGGTTTTGCCCATGAGGCTGGTAAGGGAATGATTATCGTAGTCAACAAGTGGGACACGCTTGAAAAAGACAACCACACCATGAAGCAGTGGGAAGACGATATTCGTGATCAATTCCAGTATTTGTCATATGCACCGATTATCTTTGTGTCAGCCTTGACCAAGCAACGCTTGCACAAGTTGCCTGAGATGATCAAGGCTATCAGTGAAAGCCAGAATACCCGTATTCCATCGGCTGTGCTTAACGATGTCATCATGGATGCCATTGCTATCAATCCAACACCGACTGATAAAGGTAAACGTCTCAAGATTTTCTACGCGACTCAAGTTGCGACCAAGCCACCGACCTTTGTGGTTTTTGTCAACGAAGAAGAGCTCATGCACTTCTCCTATATGCGTTTCTTGGAAAATCAAATCCGCAAGGCCTTTGTCTTTGAAGGAACACCGATTCATCTGATTGCACGGAAACGGAAGTAAGAAATGAAAAGAGGGCAACCTCTTTTTTCTTTGCATACCATGTAAAAAATGCTACAATGAAAAAAAGGAGGTGATTCCATGATAGCGGGCAATGTCATTCTAATGTTGTTTGCATTTCTAACAGTTCCTGTTCTTCTACTAGTAGACTATGAAGATAAGCAGTACAAGCCCTTTGGTCTTCGTTACTGGTTTGGAGTCTTTGCGTGTATATTGGTATTTTTAGTGACTCTTTTGGTTTATTTTGTAACCTACGCAGCTGGATCCATCATGGTTTTCAACCATTTTGACAGGTTCTTGGTTGGCATCTTTCTTTTCTTGGTATTTGGAGCAAGTGTGTTGACGATTCTACTGGCTAGGGCTATCAAAACCTTAATTCGACGGACTAAGTATTATCAGCAGATGAAATAGGGGGACCGACCATATGGAAATAATCGGTGAAATCTTGGTTGAGTTTTTGACTGGTCTAGCAGACTTCGATGAAAAGAAACACCCTCCTTTTGGCCTTCGCTATTGGCTAGGTTGGTTGGGAGTTCTGATTCATATCTTACTCCTTGCCTTGCTTACTTGTGTGACCGTCTTCTTTTTCAAGTTTTTCTTGGGTGGAAAAGGCTTGATTAACGTAGTAGTGGCAGTTGTTTTCCTGCTATTTGCTCTATTTTGGCTTTGGAAAAGCAGAAAAACAATCTTGAAAATGTGGCAGGCAACGATTTATTATTTAGCTATTCATTAGAGACATCAGTTTACCAGCTGGTGTTTTTTTGATACCTATTTAAACAATTCAAATTGAAAATATGCTATAATGAAAAGATAATATTTTATACTCAATGAAAATCAAAAGTAGCCTAGGAAACGAAGTCGAAGATAGAACTGGAGTTCATCAAGGCAAGTTGACAACGGATAATTTTGATTTTCGAAGAGTATTAGATATATTTTACAGAAGAGCTGATGATTGGTTGAAGGATAAAGGAGTTAGAATGGGTCGCATGATGCCAGGGCGGATTCGCCAAGAAGGAATTGATTTGTACGAGGCTGGGAAACTGACTGTTCTTCATAGTGAGAATGGAAAGATGGTGCTGGATATTGCTGGTGAGCGCTTCACTTACGGCGATGCAGATAGCGATTTACAGTGTAGTTGCCAGTTATTTCAAAGTAAGGGCTACTGTCAACACCTAGCTGCCACGGAGTATTTTTTAAAAAATGATGCCTCGGGCAAGGATATGAAGCAGTCTTTGAAAGAAGATGGTGAACAACATAAGGAAACCGTCCGTCGGACTTATTTTGGCGGTCTCTTTTTAGATGAAATTTTGCGACCAGAACCAGAACTGGGGCTTAAGTATCAGTTATCAGTTGAAGGGAGCTTATTGCCCTATGATCGTCAGATAGATTGGACCTTGAAAATTACCCGCTTGCCAGATACACGTTCGTACATTGTGCGGGACATCGGAGCTTTTTTGCGCATTGTGAAAGCCAACGGTCACTATCAAATAGGGAAAAATTATTATGAGCAAGTTACTTATGAAAATTTTGATGAACCAAGTCAGGCTCTCCTGGATTTTCTCTGGGCCTTGGTACCAGAGAAAGTTGGTATAGATTCGGATATTCTTACTCATTTTGGACGACATTTTCGTCTGCCACAAGCCTATTTTGAGGAGGGGTTGGAGCTGTTAAATCAGCTAGAACATTTTAACTTTTCCTATCAACAGCAGTCCTATTCCTCCTTGATAGTTCTTCCGTTGACAGGGGAGGAAGGACTCTATCATTTTGAGGTGACCGTTCACACGCAGATGATTGAAATGGTTATTCACGAAAAACCAGTCCGACCTCTTTTTCATGGGCGTTATCTCTTAGTAAATGGCACGGTTTATAGTGTCAATCGCCATCAAGAACATCTGATTTACCAAATTTCCGAACTTGTTCCAACTGAATCAGGTTTGAGAAAGGTGCAGGTAGATTTCCCTGACCAAAATCGTTTGGCTTTAAGCTTGTTGGATTTGCAGACAATTGGGACTGTTAAGGCACCTAAACGCTTCATCATTCATGATTTCAAGCCAGAATTTCATATTCAGATGGAGACAAATGAAAGTTTATCACTCCAATTGGTTTTGGATTTTGATGGACGTAAGGTAAGGAGTGAGGAGGATTTAGCTCTCCTGCCTTTTGCCAGCCATTTCCAACATTTGGAGAGGGTCTATCAGGCTATTCGTCTAGCTGGCTTTAGGGGGGCATATCATGCCCAGAGAGCGGCTCTTAGTCAGCAGGAGCTCTATCCATTTTTCCAACAACAATTGCCTATATTACAAAAAATGGGGCAGGTTTATCTAGCAGAAAGGCTCCAGGCTTTATATATTGAAGCCAAACCTCAATTAGAAATTGTACGTAACGGCTCACTTTTGGATATTTCGTTTGACTTATCAGGTATTGAACAATCTGAAATCGATCAGGCGATTACAGCCTTGCTGAATCAAGAGGACCACTATACTAGCCCGAGTGGTAAGGTATTTGTTTTTGATGAGGAAACCAAGAAAATCAGTCAAACCCTAGTCTATCTGCGGGCCCGTCATGGTAAGGAGGGGCAGGTACAAGTCCATGCTCTTGCCGGTTACCAATTGGCTCAATCCTTGTCACAATTCAACCAAGTCAGTTTCTCCAAGGAATTTGAGGAAATGGCAAGCTATCTAGCTCAGCCAGATTTGTTCCCGCTTCCTGATGTGGAAGTAACAACGTCGCTTAGGGATTATCAGCAGACCGGGCTTAAGTGGTTGACTATGCTGGATACGTATGGTTTTGGTGGAATTTTAGCTGACGACATGGGGCTTGGAAAGACCTTGCAAACTATCGCCTTTCTGTCCAGTCGGATGACAAAAGATTCCAAAGTTTTAATATTGGCACCGTCCAGCTTGATTTATAACTGGTTAGATGAGTGCAAGCGGTTTGCTCCAAGTTTAGATGTGGCAGTTGTCCATGGAAACAAGGAACAGCGTGAAGAGGTCATTGCCAATGGTCACCAAGTCTTAGTTACCTCCTATCCATCCTTCAGACAGGATGTCGCGCTCTATAGACAGGAACGCTTTGACTACCTCATTTTGGATGAGGCACAGGTCATGAAAAATGCCCAATCTAAGATTGCACAGCTCCTGCGTGAGTTTGAGGTTGGGAATTGCTTTGCCCTCTCAGGTACGCCGATTGAAAACCATTTGACGGAACTCTGGTCTATTTTCCAAATTGTCTTACCAGGTTTATTGCCAGGCAAACAAGACTTCGGTAAATTAGCAGCCAAGGACATTGCGCGGACCATTCAACCCTTCGTTCTCAGACGTCATAAGGAAGACGTTCTTCAGGAATTGCCTGATTTGATAGAAGTCAATGTACTTAATGAACTGACAGATGAACAAAAAGCCATCTACCTGGCCCAGCTTCAACAAATGCGGACTCAAATAGCTGGCGCAGATGATGCTCAAATCAATCGTAGCAAGATAGAAATCCTATCAGGAATTACTCGCTTACGTCAAATCTGCGATACCCCCAGCCTTTTCATGGAAGAGTTTAGTGGTGAAAGTGGCAAACTTAATAGTTTGAAAGAATTACTCTTGCAGCTAAAAGAAGGTGAACACAGGGTCTTGATATTCTCCCAATTCAGAAATATGCTGGAAAAAATAGAAGAACAGCTGATAGAAATTGGGATGACATCCTATACTCTGACTGGTTCAACCCCTGCTAACCAACGCCAAGAAATGACACAGGCCTTCAATGCAGGAAGTCGAGATGCCTTTCTCATTTCCTTGAAAGCAGGTGGCGTTGGCTTGAATTTGACAGGTGCAGACACAGTCATCCTAGTCGATCTTTGGTGGAATCCTGCCGTGGAAGCTCAGGCTATCAGTCGGGCTCATCGCATGGGGCAGACTGAAAAGGTTGAATGCTATCGCCTGATTACTAGAGGGACAATCGAAGAGAAGATTCAAGAATTGCAAGAAAATAAAAAGAACCTTGTCAAAACAGTCCTTGATGGTAATGAAAGCCGAGCGAATTTGACGGTTGAGGACATTCGCGAGATTTTAGGGATTGAGTGATACGGAATCAGTTGACTCAGCGTAGAATTAGGAAATAAGGCCTAAGTATGGTATAATAAGGGTTCGAAAGGATGACTTATGATTAGACATGAAAAAAGATTTCCACTAGTCGCAGATGATGAGGTACTAGTTGGAGAAAATCCAATTATGAGTTTATATGATGAGAGCGACCTGATTAGCAATATCAGGGGACCTTATCAAGAAAAGGAATTTAGCTGGTCTACCGATTCACAGCGAGTTGCGTCGGCAAAACCAGTAGCACAAACGGAAGATGAGCTCCTGCCTCCTCTGTTTGAAGCTAAGCCAAGCCATTATTCTCGCAAGGAACGCCTTCAGCAACTGACTAAAACGAAGCCTTCTCCAGTGAAAACACAGGGGCAGTTGGCTCGTGAACAGGCTAGAGAAGACTTGAAGAAAAAACGATCAGCAACCTACTTAAGAGATGAAAAACCAGCACCAGCTAAAGTTGTGGTGAAACCTCCTGTCGTTTCAACAACTGAATCTAAGGCAGGTCGGTTGACACGTTTGGCGGACAACCTACGTCAGACAGACTATATTCTCGCTGATATGCCAGCTGTCTATTCTTTGAAGAAAGAAGATAGAGAACAGGAGCAGGTTATAAAGAAAAACTCGTATGACTTTTTAAGAAAGAGTCAGGTTTACAATTATCCTGAGCGCAGACAACAACGAGATCGCCAAGTGGCACAAGAATTGAATTTGACACATATAGAAGAGGAATAACATGACAAAAACCTATCATTTTATCGGAATTAAGGGATCAGGTATGAGCGCACTTGCTCTTATGTTGCATCAAATGGGGCATAAGGTTCAAGGTAGTGATGTAGAGAAATACTACTTTACACAACGCGGGCTTGAACAAGCTGGGATTCAGATTTTACCGTTTGATGAGAAAAATATTACAGCAGATGTTGAATTGATTGCTGGTAATGCTTTTCGTCCAGATAACAATGTGGAAATCGCTTATGCTGATGCCCAGGGCTATACCTACAAACGTTACCATGAATTTCTAGGTGAATTTATGAAAGGTTTTACGAGCCTCGGTGTTGCTGGTGCCCATGGTAAGACCTCTACAACGGGATTATTGGCACATGTTATGCGCAATATCACAGATACTTCCTTCTTGATTGGTGATGGTACTGGTCGCGGTTCGGCAAATGCTCAGTATTTTGTGTTCGAATCCGATGAATACGAACGTCACTTTGCCCCATACCATCCTGAATACAGCATCATTACCAATATTGATTTTGACCATCCAGATTATTTCACTAGTCTAGAGGATGTTTTCAATGCTTTCAATGATTATGCGAAGCAAGTAAAAAAAGCTCTCTTCGTTTTCGGTGAAGATGAGCAACTTCGTCGTATCACGGCAAATGCTCCAATTTATTACTATGGTTTTGAGGAAAACAACGATTTTGTTGCCTATGACTTGAAGCCTTCTACAAGTGGTTCACAATTCAAAGTTCGCCATGGTGAAGAAGAGTTGGGAGAATTCCAAATTCCAACCTTTGGTAAGCATAATGTGATGAATGCAACAGCTGTTATTGCTAATCTCTATATTGCTGGATTTGATTTGCAACTGGTTGCAGAACACTTGAAGACATTTGGAGGTGTCAAACGTCGCTTTACGGAGAAAATTGTCAATGATACTGTTATCATTGATGACTTTGCTCACCATCCAACGGAAATCATTGCAACTATTGATGCGGCACGTCAGAAGTATCCTAGCAAGGAGTTGGTAGCCATTTTCCAACCACATACATTCACTCGTACCATTGCGCTTCTCGATGAGTTTGCAGATGCTTTGAATGGAGCAGATGCAGTTTACCTTGCTCAAATTTATGGCTCAGCGCGTGAAACAGACAACGGTCAGGTTAAGGTAGAAGATTTGGCGGCTAAAATCAACAAAAAAGGTGGACTTGTTACAGTTGAAAACACTTCACCACTTTTAGACCATGACAATGCAGTATATGTATTTATGGGAGCTGGTGATATTCAGTCCTATGAATATTCCTTCGAAAGACTCTTGTCAAATCTCACAAATAACGTCCAATAAAAAGAAAGACGGAGGCCTATGGTCCCTGTTTTTCCGCTATATAAGGGAGAAAATTATGGAAATTCGTTTTGCTACTCCTTCGGATTTAGAACAAGTTGTTTTGATTGAAAATGCCAATTTTTCTAAAGAGGAACGGATAGCTGAGTCTGTTCTTGCCATTTATCTGAATGCTTTGAGTAAAACCTGTTTAATAATGGAACACGATGGGGAAATAGCAGGATATTTATTATCCTGTCCCTCTGTTTCGCAGACTGTGACAGACGATATTTTTTACTTGACAGAGAGTGACATGCCGACAGGTGGTCACCTAGCGATTGCCAGTCTATCCGTAGCGGATACCTATAAGGGGCAGGGAGTGGGAACTCTTTTGTTGGCAGCCATAAAAGAAGTGGCTTTAGCGGGAGGATTTGAAGGAGTTTCCCTGACCTGTAAGGAGTATCTGATTGGCTACTATGAAATGAACCAGTTTGAAGACTTTGGCCCCTCCTTGTCGCAATTTGGAGGACAAATGTGGAGTGATATGTATTGGAAAGCCTTGTAGAAAGGGAAGTTCTTGCAATTCATAAGCCTTTAAGATATAATGTATAGTAACTGTGTGAAAGGAGTAACAGCGTGACAAAGGATACGAATGAAAAAAACACGCAGTCTTCAAGCTTCCGCGATCAAATTTTACGAGATTTGGAAGAATTGAAGGTGAAACGTTTGGCGGAACAATCAGCGGATGTTCTTGTTGATAAGCGTAACGAAATTATCAACGAGCTCCAGCCTAGTCTTGCCGAAGAAAAAGCCCCCCATAGAGAGACTGAAATTGTAAAAGTAGAAGGTATTGCCTTCCCTGATTCATACTTGCCAGAAGAACAGCAAGAATCAGAAGTGATGACGGAAAGTATTGAAGAGCCAACATCAGAAACTTTGGCTACTCCAGAGACTTTTGTGATTGAAAAAGAAGTCATTTCAAGTCCGGTTCCTCAAGATACGGTGGAGCGGAACTTGGAAGAGCTACGAAACCTTGTAGCTGCTAATACTGTAGAATTTGATGAGGCTCCATCAAGCTCATTGGTTTCCGAACCAGTTGAGCCTGTCCTTTCAGAGAAGTCTTCTTTGGAAGATACATTTTTGGAATTTCCAACGGAAGATGTATCAGCTGTAACGGGTGATACAGAGGTTATCTCACTGGAAGAAACAATTGTTGCAACGAAGGCAGTAGCTCCAGTTGTAGCGACAGAAGAGCAGATGCAACCAACACAGTCTAGACGATCATCGTCGCACAGAGCAAACAAGCAACGTCGTAAAAAACAGGATAAAGCCGCTAAACGCATTGTCTCTGTTATCATGTCGATTATTGTAGTGGCGGTTCTAGTGACAGGTCTTACTGGCTATATGTGGGTAAAATCTAGTCTGGAACCAGTCAATACCAAAGCTACAGAAGCTATTCAGGTAGAGATTCCAGAAGGGTCTTCAACTTTAGAAATTGGTAAAATTTTAGTTGATAACAAGTTGATTAAGAATGCTACTATTTTTAATTACTACTCTAAAATTAAGAGCTATAATAATTTCCAAAGTGGTTTTTATAATTTAAAACAAAATATGTCTGTGGATGACATCGCCAAAGCACTTCAAGAAAGTGGCACTCCGACAGCTCAAAAAGAAGCCGCAGGTAAGATTTTGATTGTTGAAGGGTATACACTGACACAAATTGCTCAGGCTATTACAGATAATACCAAGACAGAAGATAAAAATGATAAAACACCATTTACCACAGAACAATTTATGGCTACTGTGACCAACCAAGATTTTATTAATCGAATGGTTGCTACTTATCCAAAATTGTTTGCCAGCTTACCAGCTGCTGATAGTGGAGTTATTTATCAGTTGGAAGGTTACCTCTTCCCAGCGGTTTATGAATACAGCGATGAAACAACTATCGAAGAGCTCGTTGAGCAAATGATTGCCGCGATGGATAATCGTTTACAACCATATTATGAAACGATTGCTGCTAAGAATTTGACTGTAAATGAAGTTCTTACCTTGGCATCTTTGGTTGAAAAAGAAGGTTCTACTGATGAAGATCGTCGAAACATTGCAAGTGTCTTCTTTAACCGCTTGAATGCAGCAATGCCTCTACAATCCAATATTGCCATCTTGTATGCTCAGGGTAAACTTGGTCAAGAAACAACTTTGGCAGAAGATGCAGCGATTGATACATCAATTGAGTCACCATACAACATTTATTGGACACCAGGATTGATGCCTGGACCAGTGGATAGTCCAAGCCTTTCGGCTATCGAGGCAGTGATTAATGCCAACACGACAGACTATCTTTACTTTGTAGCAGATGTTACAACTGGAAATGTTTACTTTACAAATAATATTGATGAACATAACCAAAACGTTGCTAAGTATGTAAATGCACATCTTAATAATGAGTAAATTCTTACAACAAAATTATGTGGTTTTCCACATAATTTTGTTTTCATGAAAAATAAAAGAAAAGGAAAGACAAATGGCAGAAAAAACATATCCAATGACCTTGGAAGAAAAGGAAAAACTAGAAAAAGAACTAGAGGAACTAAAGCTAGTTCGTCGACCAGAAATTGTTGAACGTATTAAAATTGCTCGTTCTTACGGAGACCTTTCAGAAAACTCTGAGTACGAAGCAGCTAAAGATGAACAGGCTTTTGTTGAAGGTCAAATCTCAACAATCGAAACAAAAATTCGCTATGCTGAAATCGTAAACAGTGATGCAGTTGCTGCGGATGAAGTGGCAATTGGTAAGACTGTGACTGTTCAAGAAGTTGGTGAGACCGAGGAAGAAGTCTATCATATCGTTGGTGCTGCAGGTGCAGATGCCTTTGCAAACAAGATTTCAAATGAAAGCCCAATTGGTCATGCTTTGATTGGTAAAAAAACAGGAGATATTGCAACAATTGAAACCCCTGCTGGTAGCTATGATGTAAAAATCTTGAAGGTTGAAAAAACGAAATAAGGTGTGGAGAGAGTCGAAAGATTCTCTTTTTTTTGTATAGTCTTTTAGTATATCTTTGATTTCTTCGACGAGCACTGAGGCGAACAGAGTTCGATTCAGCTCAACAACTTAAAACGAAAAATTGTTGACGAACTCTTCTATGAATGGTTGAGCTCTTTCCCACTCCCTATTTCCAACCTCCAACTATTTCCCAGATAGTTGGAGCAAGTAAACTAAACATACTATATAAGAAAACAACCATCTGAAACAGATGGTTGCGATTTTTTATCTAGAACGTTGTTTACCGGCGTTACGGTTTGATTTCTTCGACGTTTTTTCTTCGATGATAGCGGATGCTTTAGGAGTTACATCCTTGATAGTTGATTTATATGGTTTTGGAGGATTATTTTTAAATTCTTCTTCAACCTTAGCACGGATACGTGGTTTCAAGATGAGGTTTGTAAGAGCTTGTTGAATAAGACCGATAAATCCACCGACTACCCAGTAGAGGGTAACACCAGCAGGTGAAGACCAAGAGAACATAACAATCATCAATGGGTTCATGATTGCCACAGCTCTCATTTGTTTCTTCTGTTCTTCGTCCATACCGACTTGCATCAGAAGTGATTGAGCGTAGTAGAGGATACCAGCAATAGCTGTTAGAATGAGACTTGCAGAACCGAGATCAATGCCAAGGAAGGTTGCTTCTGAGATTCCTTCCGTGTAACGAGCTGCATAGAAGAGTGCCGTAAAGAATGGCATTTGAATCAAGATAGGAAGGCAGCCCATTCCACCAAATACGCTGACACCATATTGTTTTTGAGCAGCAAAGTATTCCTGTTGGGCAGCCAATTGCTCTTCTTGGGAACTTGCATTTTTCATGCGTTCTTGGATTGGACCTAAAATTGGTTTGAGGTAATTCATTTTCTCAGACTGATAGGTTGATTTCCAAGATTGGTAAATACCTAGTGGCATGATGAAGAGACGAACAATCAATGTCACGATAATGATAGCAACACCGAAACCGAGTCCTTGGTTTTCCGCGAAGAATTTAATCAGGTTTCCCATTGGGGCAACAAGGAAGTTGTAGACCCAACCTTCACCAGTAGGAACACCGTTCTTTGTCTGCACACATCCTGATAGAAATACTAGCGTAGACAGGGCTAGACCTGTTAATAAAATTCGTTTATTCTTTTTCAAAATGATACATTCCTTTTTTTACAAGATACATTCTATTTTACTTTTTTTGTTCAAAATATACAAGTTTTATCTATACGCCACCTGAAAATCCTTATAGTCTTCGAAGTTGGCTAGGGTGACATCTAGATAGGTGACTTTGGCCATACGAGAAGGCCCTTTCCGAATTTCATGGATAAAATGGCTAAGTTTCTCAGCATTATCTGACTGAGCTAAAATGGTGACAGTTCCATCATCATTATTCCAAACTCTGCCGTAGATGTCGCCTATTTCCACAGCTAAAAATTGAACAGACCAACGAAAGCCGACTCCTTGCACACGACCAGATGCAATCATTTTTACCTTTCGCATAAGTTTCTCCTTTTGACAAGACATTTACTTTATTATATCATGGTTGGGTAAGACTGTTCAAAAATCAAGATAATTGATTTAGCCGTTGGAAAATTGAAGTTGCTGAGCAGTAAAAGAAAAAGGGGCATTCATGGAGATCATTCGCTCAAAGGCCAATCATTTGGTCAAGCAGGTTAAGAAATTACAACAGAAAAAATACCGTACTTCTTCTTATTTGATTGAAGGTTGGCATTTGTTGGAGGAGGCTTTGGCAGCCAAAGTACCTATTGAACATATTTTGGTATCAGAAGAACATGTTCATCGGGTTGCTGGCTTATCCAATGTAACAGTTGTCAGTTCAGATATTATGCAGGATTTGGCAGACTCACGGACACCGCAAGGGGTAGTAGCTCAACTGTCCTTACCAAATCAGACCTTACCCGATGTCTTAACAGGGAAATTTTTGGTTCTGGAGGATGTGCAGGACCCTGGAAATGTTGGTACCATGATTCGTACAGCTGATGCAGCTGGTTTTGATGGAGTATTCCTATCGGATAAGTCGGCAGATATTTACAATATGAAAGTTCTGCGTTCCATGCAAGGGAGTCATTTCCACTTGCCAGTTTATCGGATGCCGATGACCGCTATTTTTTCTGCTTTAAAAAGCAATCAGATAGAAATCTTGGCAACAACCCTCTCTAGTCAGTCGGTTGACTATAAGGAAGTTACGCCAAATCCGAGTTTTGCCTTGGTCATGGGAAATGAAGGTCAAGGAATTTCAACTTTTGTAGCCGATGAGGCGGATCAACTTGTCCATATTACCATGCCAGGGCAGGCGGAAAGCCTCAATGTAGCAATTGCGGCGGGCATTCTATTGTTTAGCTTTATTTAAGCCAAGTGTACTATAGTGTGGTATAATATTCCAACGAGGTTAACGAATGGTTGCATATAAACAAGATAAAGAATACATGCATTACGTGGGGCACTTGATTGCCACACCCAAGGTGCAAAAATTGGGGAAGATTCCTCATCATTATCACTCCACGCGCTTGGAACATTCCATCAATGTCTCTTATACAAGCTATAAGATTGCGAAAAAATTTGGTTGGGATGCCAAGTCAACAGCTCGTGGTGGTCTATTGCATGATTTATTCTTCTATGACTGGAGAGATACCAAATTCAACAAGAGCCATGCTTGGGTTCATCCACGAATTGCTAAACGCAATGCTCAGAAACTCATTCAACTCAATAAACTAGAAGAAGACATCATTGTGAAGCATATGTTTGGTGCGACAATCGCTCCTCCTCGCTACAAGGAATCCTGGATTGTGACGTGTGTGGATAAGTATTGGGCTGTGAGAGAGTGGAGTCTGCCCTTACAACACAAGTGGAAAAATCGTAAGGTCTTCCGTTTTCAATAAGATGATTTAAAGGAGAATAGTATGAATAACGATTCATTTATTATTAATCAGGTGGATAATACCGCCCTCAACCGTTTCTTCGGTAAAATTTATGGTGTGGTTGCCATGGGAATTGGTCTGTCAGCTCTAGTTTCTTTCTTGGCTGTGACCGTCTTTCAATCTTTATTGCTTAGTCTGCTGAGTGCAGGTTCCATCATCATGATGCTGATTATGATTGGTCAGATTGCCTTGGTTGTTTCTGCTTCAGCAATGGCAGCTAAAAATAGCCCAATGGCTCTACCAATGTTTCTTGCCTACTCAGTAACAAATGGGATTACCATCAGCATGATCTTGATGTTTTATACCAGCGAAACAGTTGTTCTTGCCTTTGTGTCAGCGGCTCTCATGTTTGCTATCATGGCTGTAATTGGGATGACAACGAAGAAGGATCTTTCTGGTATGGCTCAGGCATTGCGTGCAGCTCTATGGGGAATTATTATTGCAAGTGTTATTAATATCTTCCTTCGTAGCTCAGGTCTAAGCTTTATGATGTCTATCATTTCTGTTTTGGTATTCTCAGGTTTGATTGCTTATGACAACCAACGTATCCGCAATGTTTTCGAACAAACTGGTGGTAATGTTGGCCAAGGTTGGGTCGTATCCATGGCGCTTCAGCTCTATCTTGACTTCATCAACCTCTTCCTCAACTTACTCCGTATCTTTGGTGGTTTGAGTAGAGACTAATTATGACATATAAAAAAGAGGGTTGTCCTCTTTTTTTTATATGTCGTTTGTTATGCTAGAGCTCCCATTGGATCCCATGGGGAAAGGACTTGTGGTTGAGCTTGATAAGCTGCTAGTTCTTCTGGTGTGAGGAATTCTTTTCGGACAACAATCTGATAAGTATACTCGTCCATCCAGCTATCTGATGCGACGAAGTATCCCTTGTCACCAACCTTGTCACCCCAAGAGTTTTCTACTTTCCATTTGAGAGGTTGCTCATTATCGTCTAAATCAACACCAGTTAAGACCATAGCGTGGGTCATCAAGCTCTCGGAGTAGTCTAATCTTCCAGCCTTGTCTTGATGGAAATGGATACCCAGACCTGAAGAGAAGTCGTAGGTGTTGGTTGCCATAATACCAGTTTGACGGTTGCTACTTTGACCGACATCGGAACCAAACCAAACGGACTCACCAGCTTTGAGTTGGGCAATAGCCAGTTCTTTAAACCGGTTCATTTCTACATTGAGATAACGGACAGCAGGCGCGCCAACGACGTTCCCCAATAATTCGACTGTATAAGATTTATTGTAGGGTTTGTCAGTTGTAGGAGCGTTGATAATGGAGACATAGTCAGATAGTTTCAAACCAACGTATTTCTCGTAGAATGCCTGAGGTGTTACATTTGTATCACGGTGATAGACATTGTCTTTATCTCTATATGCAAAATCAAAGCTGCGTGGAGGGAGGCCAAGGTTGACGGCTAGGAAGTTAAAGATTTCTTGAAGTAAGTTTTCTTTTTGTGTTTGAATCTCTTCCGGAGATGCTCCTTTGGTAAGGAGGTCTCGCAAGATTTGTGCATCTTGACGGAGCAATTTGTTAAGGTACTGATTGAGCTCACGGCTGGCACTGGATGAGATAGATTCTGGATAGACGGATTTCGGTACCACACCATATTTTTCAAATAGGGCAACAACCATATCCCATTGACCGCCATCTTGTTGCGGGGTATCCAATAAGAATTTTACCTTACGGCTACCAATTTCTTGGTCAGCTGTGGCAATGATTTGTTCGAGGAACCAGTTGGATTTTTCATATTTATCCCAAAAGAAGGTATGGGCCTGTGATAGCTCAAAATTCTCCAGTTTGAAGTCAGAGATGAGCTTGTGGCGGAAGGTGTTTAATGCAGCAAACATCCAGCAACGTCCAGAAGCCTTTTGGTTTGAAACAGCGTCCTTGGTCAAATCGATTGAAAAGACATAGTCATTGTCAATGGCGCTTTGGCGTGTTTCTAAGGATTTCAAAAGTCCGTTATGGCTAACGGCATTTTCGGTTGCCTGTAGGCTTGGATTAGCTAGATAGTTGGCATACAAGCGTTCTGTAAAATCAAAATCTAATGTTGACATATATTACTCCTTTTTTAATGATAATCACATTATAGCGCTCATAATTTATTTTGCAAGTATTTGGTGGAGTTGAAAGCTACAGTTCCTCACATATTTGTGATATAATAGGAAAAATATTTGATGAGGTAGCGACATGACCAAGACACCATTTGTTAGTAAAGAAATTTTGGATACCATTACGGAGCAATTTCCGACTCCTTTTCATTTGTATGATGAAAAAGGCATTCGTGAGAAGGCCCGTGCCCTCAATGCAGCTTTTTCATGGAACAAGGGCTTTAAGGAATATTTTGCGGTCAAGGCGACTCCAACTCCAGCTATTTTAAAAATTCTTCAAGAAGAAGGCTGTGGAGTGGACTGTGCAACAGATGTAGAAGTGCTGATGAGTGAAAAATTGGGCTTTAAGGACATCATGTTCACATCCAATGATACCCAGGCGCAAGAATTTGTCTATGCCAGAAAAGTTGGGGCGACCATTAACCTTGATGCCTATGAGCATATTGAATTTTTAAAAAATGTTGCTGGGATCCCAGAAACGGTCTGCCTGCGTTACAATCCAGGTGGGGTCTTCTCGCTGGGAACGGACATTATGGACCATCCAGAAGAATCTAAATTTGGGATGACCAAGGACCAGCTCATGAAGGGCTACAAGGAATTGAAAGAGCTTGGTGTCAAGGAGTTTGGGATTCATGCCTTTCTGGCTTCAAATACTGTGACCAATGATTACTATCCTGTCTTAGCTCGCCAACTCTTTGAATTGGCCTTGGAAATCCGTGAGGAAACAGGTGTGACCTTGGACTTCATCAACCTGTCAGGTGGGATTGGGGTCAACTATCGTCCTGAACAAGAGCCGAATGACATTGCTGTCATTGGTGAGGGGGTTCGTAAAGCCTATGAGGAAATTCTCACGCCAGCAGGTATGGGACATGTGAAAATTTTTACGGAATTGGGACGCTTTATGTTGGCTCCACACGGTCACTTGATTACCAAGGTCCTTCATCGTAAGGAAACCTATCGGACTTATATTGGTGTCGATGCATCAGCTGCCAACCTCATGCGTCCTGCTTTCTATGGTGCCTACCACCATATCACCAACATCACGCGCCCAGATGCCCCAATCGAAGTGGTGGATGTGGCAGGTTCTCTCTGCGAGAACAACGACAAGTTTGCAGTTAATCGTGAATTACCACGGGCAGAAGTAGGTGACACCTTGGTCATTCATGACAGTGGTGCCCACGGCTTCTCCATGGGCTACAACTACAATGGTCGTCTGCGTTCCTCTGAAATTCTTTTACAAGAAGATGGCACAGCGCGTATGATTCGTCGTGCTGAAACACCTGAGGATTATTTCGCGACCATTTACGGTTTTGAATTTGACAGGTAAGTCTTGGAAAAGCCTGAGGAATTTGGTATAATAGTGTCAGTATGAGATTGCGCGATGCAATACCAGATGAATTATTTTTTAGAAAATCAGGAGATTGATATGCAATTAGGTATCGGTTTAGTAATTGTTTTGGTGCTTGTGGCACTTGCAGGTGGTGTAGCCTTGGGGATTTACTTGTCACGCAAACAAGTGGAAAACTACATTGCTGACAAGCCAGTTTTGGATGAAAATGCCTTGCGCTTGATGATGAGCCAAATGGGTCAAAAACCAAGCGAAGCAAAAGTACAACAAGTACTTCGCCAAATCAAGAGCCAACAAAAAGTGGCAAGCAAGAAAAAATAATCAAACTGGGACTGGGATATTCATTCCCAGATCCCATTTTTTGAGTAGAAAAGAAAGGCTAGTCAGATTTTCTGGCTATTCTCAGTATTATGGATAATCGACCAATAGGTTTTTTAGATTCAGGTGTGGGGGGATTAACGGTTGCGCGTGAGTTAATGCGCCAACTTCCCCATGAAGAAATCGTTTATATCGGGGACTCGGCACGGGCACCTTATGGACCTCGTCCAGCAGAACAAATCAGAGAATATACTTGGCAGTTGGTTAATTTCCTTGTGACAAAAAATGTAAAAATGATTGTCTTTGCCTGCAATACGGCAACAGCGGTAGCCTGGGAAGAAGTCAAGGAAAAGTTGGATATTCCTGTTTTGGGTGTTATTTTACCAGGTGCTTCGGCAGCTATTAAGGCAACGCAAACTGGTAAGGTTGGTGTCTTAGGAACGGCTATGACCATTCAATCCGATATCTATCGTGAAAAAATTCAGGCCCTTTCTCCGGAAACGCAGGTAGACAGCCTAGCCTGTCCCAAATTCGCACCACTGGTTGAGTCCAATAGCCACCAATCCAGTCTTGCCAAAAAGGTTGTTTACGAGACACTTCGGCCACTCGTTGGGAAAGTGGACACCTTGGTTTTGGGCTGCACCCATTATCCCCTACTTCGCCCCATCATACAGAATGCCATGGGCAAGGATGTCAAGTTGATTGACAGTGGGGCAGAGTGCGCGCGGGATATTTCTGTTTTATTAAATTATTTTCAAATCAACCGCAGCCGTACCGAAAAGGATATTCAGCACAGATTTTACACAACAGCTAGTCCGGCAGCTTTTAAAGAAATAGCTGAAAGCTGGATGGGCATTGATATTCATGTGGAGCATGTAGAACTATGACAGACAAGATATACGAATACAGAGATGAACACAATTGGTTTATCGGAAAAGCCAGCTTTGCCAATCTATTTGGTTCATTTGGTGAAAATGGGAGAGAGCAGGAAATTTACCAGATTGGTCAATTGTTTGACAAGCTCATTGCTGGCAATTATGAAGACGAGAACTTTAACCAGTGTGTCAACATTGAAGTGATCAAACTTCAGTCTGAATTTGCCCTCTTTCAATTTGCCTGTGATACTTTGAATGAGTTAAACAATCGTCAGTTCAAGGTTCTCCAACACCAAGGAGCTATTCTGGTAACAGAGAATGACAAACTTCTCTTAGTCCATCTGCCCCAATCAGGAGTTAGCACGGCAGATTTCTTCGGTCAAGACAAGGGATTGGCAAGCGTAGGAGATAGCATCTTGATTGCTACAAAAAATGAAGGTAAGACCAAGGAATTCCGTAAGTTTTTTGAGCGTTTTGGCTACCAGGTCGAGAACCTCAACAACTATCCTGACCTGCCAGATGTGGCAGAAACAGGGATGACTTTTGAGGAAAATGCACGGCTCAAGGCTGAAACCATTGCAGAGCTGACAGGCAAGATGGTCTTGGCAGATGATTCTGGTTTGAAGGTTGATGCTTTAGGTGGTTTGCCAGGAGTTTGGTCTGCTCGTTTTTCAGGCCCAGATGCTACAGATGAGCTCAATAATGCAAAACTCTTGCACGAATTGGCCATGGTCTTTGAACTGAAAGATCGTTCGGCACAATTCCATTGTACTCTGGTCATGGCTGCTCCAAATCGTGATAGTTTGGTTGTCGAAGCGGACTGGGAAGGCTTTATCGGTATGGACCTCCGTGGGGAAAATGGTTTTGGATATGATCCGCTTTTCCTCGTAGGTGAAACAGGTAAGACCTCGGCAGAATTGACCCTAGAAGAAAAAAATAAGATTTCCCACCGTGCACAAGCACTAGAAAAATTAGTGGAGGCATTTCCAGTATGGCAGGAGCAAGCAAAACAATCCTAGTCATGAGCGACTCTCATGGGGACAGACAGATTGTAGAAGAGATTAAAAACCACTATCTTGGCAAGGTCGATGCCATCTTTCACAATGGGGATTCGGAGCTGGATAGTCAAGATAGTCTTTGGGACGGCATTCAAGTGGTCAATGGGAACTGCGACTATTTTGGTGGTTACCCTGACCAGCTCATTACTCAATTGGATGGTGTGACTATTGCCCAAACCCATGGACACCTCTATGGTATTAACTACGGCTGGCAACGCTTGGATTATTGGGCACAGGAAGTTGATGCGGATATTTGTTTGTATGGGCATCTGCATGTGCCTGATGCCGAAGTGCGTGGCAAGACCCTCTTCCTCAATCCTGGCTCCGTTAGTCAACCTCGTGGTTTGGTCAGAGAATGTCTCTATGCTCTTGTGACCATCTATGATGATCACTTCCATGTGGATTACTACAATCGACAGCACCAACTTTACCCAGCATTGACAAAGGATATTTCAAGATGATTGCAAGAGAATTTGAAGCCTTTTTATTGGACCAGGAAGAAACTTTCTTGACACCGGCGGATAAATTGGCAGTAATTATTGATACGCATAACATTGACCACGCAAAACTGCTACTCAGTCACATGACCTATTCACGCGTACCTGTGGTAACAGAAGATGGCCGCTTTTTTGGAACCATCGGCTTGACGGAAATCATTAAATATCAAGCTGAAAATGAACTATCGGATGATGAGTTGAACAGAGATATTTCTGTGATTGTAAAGACAGATGAAGAGACGGTTGGTCTGGATTATGATTTGACAGAAGTGATGCGCAAGCTAGTAGATCAATCTTTCTTACCCGTCCTTGGGGAAAATAGAGAATTTATGGGAATCATTACACGAAAATCCATCTTAAAGGCAATCAATGCTCTCTTGCATAATTTCCCCCTAGCATCAAAAGAAGGCAAGAAATGAAGCAGGCGATTGAATCTTTTATCCAGAGCAAAAAGGTCAGTGTCAACAGCCAAAAGTCCTATACCTATGACCTGCAGCAGTTTGTGACAGTAACAAAGGGGGAGATTAGCCAACAGTCTCTATTGGTCTATCAGCAGTCTCTTCTAGACTTGAAACTTGCTGCTCAGAAAAGAAAAATGTCAGCGGTCAATCAATTTCTCTACTTTCTTTATGAAAATAATCTCCTGGATCGTTTTTATAAATTGCAAACGATGTCAGGTCCAGCAAGCGTCAAAAAGAAACTGGAGCGTGAGGATTTAACTCTCCTCTTTCAAGAAAGTCCTTGGCTTGATGGGCAACTGATTGCTCTTTTGATTGCCATACTAGGGCTGACTCCTAGTGAAATAGCAGAGCTGACTAGTCAGCAGGTCAATCTGGATTTTCAAGTCCTGACAGTTGAGAAGGGAGCAACCAAGCGGGTGCTCACTCTGCCCAAGGAATTGATACCCTATATGGAGTCTCATCTGTCTGGACGCTATGTCTTCGATAAGAAGGGACAGACCTATTCTCGTCAATGGTTTTTTAATCGTCTGACAGAATTTGTCCAGTCCATCGGCAAGCCTGATTGGACAGCCCAAAAATTACGAGAGCAGTATATTCTAAAACAGATAGACGAAGGAAAATCCTTGGACCAAATCGCCAAGCAGTTGGGACTGAAAACAAGCATGAGTTTGGAAAAATTTAGATAATGGATATAAAATTAAAAGATTTTGAAGGGCCACTTGATCTCCTGCTACACCTGGTGTCCAAGTATCAAGTAGATATTTACGAGGTTCCGATTACAGAGGTTATTGAGCAATATTTGGCCTACATTGCTACCTTGCAAGCCATGCGTTTAGAGGTAGCGGGAGAATATATGCTCATGGCTAGTCAATTGATGGTCATCAAAAGTCGTCGGTTATTACCGAAGGTTGTTGAGCAAATTGATCCCGAAGATGATCCTGAAATGGACCTCTTGGACCAGTTGGAAGAATACCGCAAGTTCAAGCTTCTTAGTGAGAAATTAGGGGAGCAACATGATGAACGGGCGAACTATTTTTCAAAACCTAAATTAGATTTGATTTATGATGATGTACAATTAGCCAAGGATAAGACCGTCATTGACATTTTCCTAGCTTTTTCTAAAGTAATGGCTGAAAAACAGGCAAGCCTCCGTCAGTCTCATACGACCATTGCCCGTGATGAATATAAAATCGAAGACATGATGGACTTTGTTCGCAGTCGTTTCGAGACTGGTCCACGCCTTGAACTCCGTCAGCTTTTTCAAGAAAGTCAAGATGTCAATGAAATGATTACGATCTTCCTTGCGACTTTGGAATTGGTCAAGGTTCATGAAATCGTCTTGGAACAGACAGAGACTTTTGGAGATATTTATCTAGTAAGGAGTGAAGATGAATCGCTTAGCTGAAATCGAAGTCCTGCTTTTTGTAGCAGGTGAGGATGGCTTGAGTTTGCGCAATTTGGCTGAAATGTTGGAATTGCAGCCCACAGCTGTTAGCCAGCAATTAGAGAAACTCAATGAAAAATACATGGCCGACCAGGCATCAGGCCTGGCTCTCTTAGAATCCTCCAATCGTTACAAATTGGTCACCAAAAAAGAATATGCAAACCTTCTGCGTATCTATGCCAAAACACCAATCAATCAGACCATGTCACGAGCCCTTTTAGAAACCTTGTCAATCGTAGCCTACAAGCAACCAATTACACGGATTGAAGTCGATGATATTCGCGGAGTTAATTCTAGCGGCGCCATCAGTAAATTGCAGGCTTTTGACCTCATTCGTGAGAATGGGAAGAAAGAGGTACTTGGCAGACCAAATCTTTATGTCACAACGGATTATTTTCTGGACTACATGGGGATTAACAGTCTAGAAGAATTGCCTGATGTATCAGAACTTGACTTGGTGGAGCAAGAAACCGAGCTATTCCTAGAAAGAAATGAGTTAGAAGATGAGAATTAACAAATACATTGCCCACGCTGGTGTAGCCAGTCGTCGTAAGGCAGAAGAATTGATTAAGCAAGGCCTAGTAACTGTCAATGGTCAAGTGGTTCGTGAGCTAGGAACTTTGATAAAGTCTGGAGATATTGTAGAAGTAGAAGGGCAACCAATCTACAATGAAGAGAAGGTTTACTACCTCCTCAATAAACCAGGTGGAGTTATTTCCAGTGTGTCAGATGACAAGGGCAGAAAGACTGTTGTGGACTTGTTGCCGACCGTCAAAGAACGGATTTATCCTGTTGGTCGTCTGGACTGGGATACGTCAGGGGTCTTGATTTTGACCAATGACGGTGATTTTACGGATGAGATGATCCACCCTCGTAATGAGATTGATAAGGTGTACTTGGCGCGTGTCAAAGGGGTTGCCAACAAGGATGTTTTGCGTCCCTTGACCCGTGGTGTTGTCATTGATGGCAAGAAAACCAAACCAGCTGTTTACGAGATCATCAAGGTAGACCCTGTTAAAAATCGTTCTGTGGTTGAGTTGACCATCCATGAGGGACGTAATCACCAGGTTAAGAAGATGTTTGAAGCAGTTGGTTTACAGGTGGACAAACTCTCTCGTACCCGTTTTGGGAATTTGGACTTGACTGGTTTACGCCCAGGAGAATACCGCAAGCTCAATAAGAAAGACATCAGCAAACTGCATACCTTGGCTGTTACCAAGCCTGTGAAAAAATAATGACGAGACTATTAATCGGCTTGGTCCGATTCTATCAGAAATTTATTTCTCCTCTTTTTCCCCCCTCTTGTCGTTACCGTCCGACTTGTTCGGCTTATATGATCGAGGCCTTACAAAAACATGGACTCAAGGGCTTTTTGATGGGGTTGGCTCGAATTGGTCGCTGTCATCCCTTTGTGGAAGGTGGGGAAGATCCTGTGCCGGACAGGTTTAGTCTGAAAAGAAATAGGCAGAAGTAGGGCAACCTACTTTTTGTTCTGTATAAATATAGGTTTTTAGGTTGCCTTTAGTACTCTCTCAAAAGGTTTGGGAGCCTCTGAAGGCTGAACATTGTACTTACGATACTAGGTAGCAATCGTGAAGTACAGTCTGCCATTTAACAAAGTAATCAAAGATAAACCAAATGACTCTCCTTTTTGTTACCGACAAGACTATACTATACTTATCCGAGTTCATTGAGTCTTGGGCTTAGTGGATTATCATTAAAAACTAAGAAGCAGTAGGTATGAGGGGAGTTTGCCTTGACCTTCATACCTGATCATTTTTAGTTAGAATGGAAGAAAGTGAGAGTACTCAAAGGCGAATATTGTTGGTCAGATAGTTGCATATTTATGCTAAATCGTGCTATACTATTCAAAATAAATAAATGGGGTAGAGATATGAAAAGAATGAAAAACATCGCTTTAACTGGTATCGGTCTGCTTTCTATTGCAGCGTTAACAGCTTGTCAAACTAAAGAAAAGACGAGCGATGTTGCTCTGACATTTAACTCAGAAGTGACAAACGAAGGACAAACTATCGAAGGCGGGAGTCTCAAATATGCCTTGGTAGCTTCGGCACCTTCGACCGGTATCTTAATTGATGAATTATCGCAAACGGCGGTAGACTCAACCTTTGCAGACATGGTTGATATTTCTATGTTTGGATATGATTCAGCTCGTAAGTTAGACGATTCAGGTCTTGCTAAGGCAGAGTTTGATGTAGACGCAAAGACAGTTACCGTTAGTTTGACAGGCAAGGACTATAAGTGGTCCGATGGGCAAGGCTTCACCATCGATGATTATATTTTCACAATCGAACAACTAGCTAGTCCAGACTATACAGGGGTTCGTGCAGACACTACCTATACAAATATCATTGGTTTTGAAGAATTTCAGGCTGGAACAGCAAGTGAAATTTCAGGCGTTAAGAAGGTTGATGACTATACGGTAGTTCTCTCAGTGAAAGACATGTCTCCATCCATGATGTATGCTGGTGGGGGAGTACCTTATTTAGTCATGCCGAAACACATTTTTAAAGACATTGCAGTCAAAGATTGGGAATCAAGTGAGTATTCTCGTACGGCAAAAGTTGTCGGTATGGGCCCTTATAAGGTCAAGGAAATTGTCAATGGCGAGTCGGTGACCTATGTACCAAATGAGTACTACTTTAAAGGGAAAGTTAAGCTAGATAGTTACAGGATTGATATTGTTTCACCAGATACGATTGTTGCAGAAATGAGAGCAGGCAATTATGATATTGCTGATATGCCAACAGACCAGTACGAATCTTATAAGGACTTATCAAATATTACTTTGCTAGGTAGTCTGGATGGTATTTACAATTATATTGGCTTCAATCTTGGTAAGTACGATGAGACCAGCGGTAAAAATGTGACCAATCCTAATGCTAAGATGAATAATGTTAAATTGCGTCAAGCAATGGGATATGCGTTGGACAATGCGGTGATTGGAGAGAAATTATATAACGGCTTGTATCACCCGACAAACTCACTAATTATCTCTTTCTTTGGAGATGTTCACGATTCAGAACTAGCTGGCTATAGTTATGATCCTGAAAAGGCTAAGAAACTTCTCGATGAGGCAGGATATAAAGATGTTGATGGAGACGGTATGCGTGAAGATGCTGATGGAAAACCACTTACCATCAGTGTTGCAGCACAGAAATCAACCGAAACGCAAGAAACCATGGTACAGCAATACCTTACATGGTGGAAAGAAATTGGTTTGAATGTGGAACTCTATACAGGAAGAACTATTGAGTACAATACTTTCTATGAATCAATTGCTGCCAATGATGAGGGGATTGATGTCTATCTTGCTGCTTGGATTGCCGGCCTAGATCCAGACCCGACATCATTGTGGGGACCGGAAGCTATGTACAACTATACTCGCTTCGTTTCAGATGAAAACACAGCACTTTTAAATAAAATTACCTCTGCTGAGTCATTTGACGAACAGAAAAATATTGAAAACTACAAAGCTTGGCAAGAATATGCCTTCGAGCAAGCCTTTGCAATACCAACCTTTGAACGTGAAAGTATTACTGCCGTTAACAAACGCGTTAAATATTACGACGTTTATATCGGTTCGGACAGTAAATCAGGCCATGAAAATCTTGAGTTGACTGCGGAAAAAGGGATTGCAGCAGAATAAATGTAAGAAAGGGGAGTTTATTTGCTCTCCTTTTTCATTTTCTATGAAAATTTGAAAAAAATGGGGCAAAACTCTTGATTTTCAGCCTTCTTTAAGCTACAATAGTATCACGATTTCATTGATTTAACTCAAACCTGTTGTGAGTTAAGTGAATGAATCATCATTCACCATGCTGTTTGCTGAGCTTGACTCCGGGCAGTGTGGCTATTTTTTTGTCTTTCTTGCCATAGGAGACAATCGAGTCTTTTTACTCAATGAAAATCAAAAAAAGAAACTAGAAAACAAGCATGGTATACGGCAAAATGAAGCTGACATGGTTTGGATTTGATTTTCGAAGGGTATTCGTATTTAGTGAAATGTCACCAGAGAGGTCCTTATGAATATTGAAACATTAGAGTATATAGAAGAAACAGCCAAAAACCACATTGTCTTATTTGAACCACAGATTCCACAGAATACAGGCAATATTGCTCGAACTTGTGCTGCAACCAATAGTCCTCTCCATATCATTAAGCCTATGGGATTTCCAATTGATGACCGTAAGATGAAACGTGCAGGACTAGATTATTGGGATAAGTTAGATGTTCGCTTTTATGACAATTTAGCAGAATTTATGGATTATGCCAGCAAACAAGGACGTGTTCACTTAGTATCTAAATTTGCTGATAAAACCTATTCGGATGAAGACTATGATGATGGGAACATTCATTATTTCTTATTTGGCCGTGAAGATAAGGGCTTGCCAGAAGATTTTATGCGTGAACATCCAGAGAAAGCTATCCGTATTCCAATGAACGATGAACATGTGCGTAGTCTTAATGTCTCTAATACAGCGTGTATGATTGTATATGAGGCTCTTCGGCAGCAACAGTTTGCTGGTCTAGATTTGGTTCACACCTATGAGGGGGACAAGTTAAAATAGTGAAAACTTACCAAGCTCTTGCAAATGCAAGGCTTTTTTGGTATGATGAAATAGTCTTCAGGGCAGGGTGCAATTCCCGACCGGCAGTGTAAAACGTGGCTATCTTATTTTAAGACTAGGCAGCGAATCGAAGACTATACTGAATGTATGTCGAGATGAGCTAACGCAGTATTAGAACAAAATAGTCCGTTGGTAGTCTGCGAGCGAAAGCTGATGTGGTGCAATTCCACAACCGACAGTAAAGTCTGGATGGGAGAAGACGAAGTGGAGGCTTTTTGCCTACTCTTCCACGCTTCTTCAATTTTCAAAAATTGGAGGAACCTTATGACAAACACACGCAAAATGACGATTATCGCCATTCTCTCAGCAGTATCCTTTCTGCTCATGTACTTGAAATTTCCGCTGATTCCAACAGCCAGTTTCTTGGAAGTGGATTTTTCTCTCGTACCGATTTTATTTGGTCTGCTTATTCTAGATATGAAGTCTAGTTTTGCTATCCTTTTGGTACGAACTTTTCTCAAACTGATTTTAAATAATCAGGGACCATCGACAATTATTGGCTTACCGATGAATATTGCAGCTATGTCAGTTTTCATTTTAGCAGTAGCTTATTTCTGGAAAAATGACCAAGCGATAAAAAATTATTTAAAAGCAGCCGCTGTTGCAACAATTGGTTCGACAGCAGTGATGCTGGTATTAAATTACGTTTATGCGGTGCCTGTCTATGCAGCCTTTGCAAACTTTGATATTAAAGAAATCTTGGGTCTGACTAACTATCTTTTGATGATGGTGCTTCCTTTTAATCTTTTACAAGGGATTGTGCTTTCAGCAATATTTTATATCTGTTACAAAGCAGCCCAACCTATTTTAAAGAAAGTTTAACCTTTATAAGGTAAACTATATTGTATGAAGAATAAACAAATCCATTTACGAAACGCATCTTTTTTTGCTCTGGCCTTTGTGATATTGGGCTATGTAGTAAAATTTTATCCTACTACCCTAGCAGGTTTTGACTCGACTGTCCAGTCTGCCATTCGTGGAAATTTACCAAGTGGAGCCAGTCAATTTTGGACCTCTATTACTGTTTTAGGAAATACAGTTATTATTTTAGCTATTACCTTGGTTCTAGCTGCTATCTTTTACTACTATAAAAAATGGAAGATAGAAGCTTATTTCCTACTTGCTAGTTTTGCGGCGATGGGTGTGGCATCCACAGCCCTGAAATATGTCTACCAACGTCCGCGTCCAAGTATTGAATGGTTGATTGATACCATCGGTTACTCATTTCCTAGCTGGCATACTGCATCAACTATGATGATTGCAGGAGCAGTTGTTATTATTGTTCACCAGAGGATGAAGAAAGGCATAGCTAGATTGGTGCTACAAGCCGTGTTGATTCTACTTGCTATCCTGGTAGCTGTATCCCGTATCTATATTGGGGTTCACTATCCGACAGATATTATCGGCGGTTGGCTACTTGCCGTCACTCTTTTACAAATGATGTATCCATTTTACGATCAGAAACGTTTTGAATGGCGTTTCCAAAGTAAGCAAAAATAGTCAATTTGACACCAACTCCTACTGTAAAAGGTAGGAGTTTTAACTTGTCATCTTTCGATTATCGTTACTTCGCTTTGCCGTCCTTTGTAGAAGTGGCTTATTTCACAAGATTTATTGAGACTGAGCTCAGGCACAGCGCCATTTCTTAGAGTTCGCACTGGACTTATCGGAAAATCGTGCAAAAATCCTCCGAGAAATTCTCAGAGGATGATGATGTATAAATCTAGTTTTTGATTGGACCATCAGCAACGGCTTCAACAGCATTTTTTATCGTTTGGGCGAAGACTTCGCCTCCATTACTTTCAAGATTGAAATGAACAAGGTCGGTATTGTACCAAATTGGTGGATTATCCTTTGCAACTTGATACCAGTCTGCAATGGAAATGTAATCATATTTTTCAGCCAATTCTTTCTCGTATTGACCAGTTTGATAAGAAATGGATTCGCTCGGAGTGAAGTTTCCATCGTAAGGAGTGACAAAAATAAGGCGACGTCCTTTTGGAAAATCTTTGACTAGTTGGTCTAGTAGTTCCTGATAATTATCCGTAGTATTTGTACCTAGGGCTACAACTACAGTCTCTTTCAAGCTATTATTTTGCTTATAAAGATTTATCAATTTAGCAATTTCAGAGAGATTTCGACTGACAGTTCCATCGATCTGTGCATCTGGTAGCGCGGTCTGTATGGCAGAACTAGCGCGAACAGTAACAGAATCGCCAAAGATGATAACTCCTTTTTGAATTTCAAAACTAGTAGCTTTAGCATTTTCAGCAGCAGATCGTGTTGTATTTAGTTGGGTCTGAGCTTGATAAAGATTGCTAACCATGCTCTCTTGTTCAAAACTTCCTAATTTTGGTGCAAACAGACAGATACCTAAGCCAACTATGGTCAAGCAAGCAAAGCTACCAAGAAGCCATTTTTTATATGGTTTTAAGTCCGTTGCTAATCCAAACAAGCTTCCTACTTTGCCAGCAATATATGGTTCTAGAATATAGAAGGAAATAGTTGATAGGATAGTAGAAAAAACAAAGGATAATCCCGCAGCGATAGAGGCATTTGTCAATTGTGTAAAGATAATGAGCAAGGGCCAATGGAAGAGGTAGATACCATAAGAAATACTTGCAAAGAAGAGGATAATTGCAGGTTCTTTGATATCTTCGGTTTTCTCGTGAAGTACCCGAGCAGCAAAAATCATAGTTACTGTAGCTAAACTGGATAGAAGAAAACCAATTAGATAGGTCCAGATGGAACTGAATTGAAGAGTAAAGAGAAGAAGAAGTTCTACTCCTAGTCCTCCAAGAAACAGACCTATAGCTTGTTTGATACTCAATGTATTCACTTGTTGCTGGAAGGCAGTTGTTGTATTTCCGATACCAGCGATGGTTGCGAGAATGCTTCCGAGGAAGAATGGGAAGGTATGGGTAAAGCTCGAGTAGTAAATGGTTGAGAAATTATCCACAAAGAAACTTGAGATAGACATTGCTAAAAAACTTAGCGAGAAGAGGCTTATAGATGTTAGAAAAATTGATCCACGTAGTTGCCCCACACTTTTTGAGATGCGAGTCAGATACCAAACTAAACCAGCCCAGACAAGGTAATACTGAACTTCTATGGCTAGGGTCCAAGTATGAACAAATAGATGAGGTGAAAATTGATTCTCGTAACTACCACCAGATAGAATTTCAAAGAAGTTTGTCATGAATCCGAGCGCAGCGGCTATCTGATTGCCGATATTGGCAATGAAATCATTGCGGACAAGCAGAGCAAGTGGAAGAACCAAAAGAATCGTTAAAACCAGAGGGGGGATAATCCGATAGAACCTTCTTCTGAAAAAGCTGACAATATCTATTTTTTTATGTTTTGCAAACTCATCAATCAAAAGGGCGGTTGTCAAATATCCAGACAGGGTAAAGAAGAGGTCAACCCCTACAAAGCCACCTGGGAAATATTTGATAAAGAAATGATAGAGTAGGACAAAGACTAATCCAATCACACGTATAACGGATAACCATTTAATTTTCATATTGATAAATCCCCTGTTTAAAAGTTCCTTCGTAGGTAGCTTGTCCTTCGGTGGTCAATTTTCCTTTTCCATCGGCATAGCCGTTTTTAAATTGCCCGGTATAAACCCACCCACTTGCAGATGTGTAGGTTCCTTGACCGTGGAAAATTCCATTTGTAAATTGTCCTTCGTAGACATCTCCATTATCAAATGTCAATTTTCCTTGACCATTCATTTTATTTGCAACCACATAACCGTTGTACTGCAGGGCGCCATTATTGAAAGTCATGGCTTGCTTGCTGGCAATTCGCCCTGTAAATACAGAGAGGGCACAGATGAGGATGATAATAAGGGAGAGGATTTCAAGTTTTGGACGGGTGAAATGACTTGTTATATTATGCCATTTTATACTAGGTAATTTGAACTCTTTCATCGTTTTACTCTTTCATAGGATTTGACCGATGCTAATCAGTTCTTTCTAGGATACAGTAAGAAATTATCAGTTCAGTCAGAAATAGTTTACCATTTTTTTACAAATATTACAAAAATATTACATAAAAAATCTTATTCTTGGTCAAATGACTGTAACCTGTCCAACCAGTCTTGGCAACCTTTCTTTACCATTTCGTAGGTTTCGTCAAAATCTCCAGTATACCAAGGGTCTGGTACGGATTTTTCTGCGAATTGAAAAATCTTATTTTGGGCATGTGCTGGTGCCATTTTCTGTAAATCTCGGACATTATTGCTGTCCATACCAATGATGACATCAAATGTTTCGAAATCTGTCTGGCTCATTTGCTGTGATGATTTATTTTGGTCATAGGGAATATTGTGCTTTTGGAAAATTTTCTGAGTTCCAGGGTAGATAGGATTACCATGTTCCCAGTTTGAAGTAGCACGGCTTTCAATATGAAATTGATTTGTCAAATCTTTCATGACAAATTCAGCCATAGGGCTACGACAAATATTTCCAAGACAGACAAAAACGATTTTTTTCATAGATTCTCCCTTCGTGGCATAAGAAAAGAGAAGGCAGACTCGACAGGTAAATGTCTGAGTTCCCCTCTCTGCATATTTTTGTTCGGGCTACAGGTAAAAGACCAAATTGAGTGTAATGTTCATTATCAAACAGTGCACGAGCAATCCTACCTATATTGAACTCTTTGTTTATTTCTCTTCTTTGTCGAAAGCATTTCTGATGCCGTTAATGGCACCTTCAAGCCCATCTTTTGCATCTTCGACTAGCTCTTTTGCTTTGCCAATTCCTTTCTCAACAAGTCCTTCAACTTCGATTTCCTTGTCGCCGGTCAGCTTACCAATTACCTCTTTTGCAGAGCCAGATAGCTGTTCTAGTTTTGCGTCAAATTTTTCTTCTGACATAAAATCCCTCCTTGATATACACATATGGGGCGATGATTTTCTAAAAAGAAAATCACATACTATTCTTACTTACTAGTCTAACGTATATAAGTTAATATAGCAAGGGATTTGTTTATCAATAGGTCAGAGGAGGATGAGGGATAATTCTTGCAATTTTTTCTTCTTTTATTTATAATAATTATAAATAAAAGAAAGGGTGATATATGATGAAACAAAAATATTATCAATCTCCAGCAGAAATTGCGTCTTTCAGCCCGCGTCCATCACTGGCTGATTCTAAGGCTGTTTTGAATCAAGCGGTGGCCGATTTATCAGTAGCCCATTCTATCCTCCATCAAGTTCATTGGTATATGCGTGGTCGTGGCTTTATGATTTGGCATCCAAAGATGGATGAATATATGGAAGAAATTGATGGCTATTTGGATGAGATGAGTGAGCGTTTAATCACCTTAGGTGGGGCACCATTTTCTACCCTTAAAGAGTTTAGTGAAAATAGTCAGCTCAAGGAAGTTCCTGGTGATTACACTGTAACGATTGAAGAGCAATTGGCGCGTGTGGTAGAGGTGTTCCGCTATCTGGCTGCTCTTTTCCAAAAGGGATTTGATGTCAGTGATGAAGAAGGTGACAGCGTAACCAACGACATTTTCAATGTGGCTAAGGCTAGTATTGAAAAACATATTTGGATGTTGCAGGCAGAACTTGGTCAAGCGCCTAAGTTGTAAATAGATGAAGGGTCCCCAGTAGGACTCTTTTTTGCTGTATTATTTAATACTCTTCGAAAATCAACATTATCCGTTGTCAAGAGCCTTGATGAGTGAAAAGCTCCGGTGGAGCTTTTCAGCCTGTTACCTTGAAACAAGATAGTAACAGAGTTCTATCTTCAACTTCGTTTCCTAGGCTGCTTTTGATTTTCATTGAGTATAATATGACATTTGTCATATCAGTCCATGACAAAGGCTTCTAGTGTGACTTCCTTTTTCGAGATATACTGTCTATGTAAGATGTTCAAGAAGTAGGAGGTAGCAAGATGATAGAAGTAGAAGCACTAGAAAAAATCATCAAAGGACGGACCATTTTGTCTGATATTTCCTTTGAGATACAGTCTGGGGAATGTGTGGCCTTGATTGGTCCCAACGGGGCTGGGAAGACAACGCTCATGTCCTGTTTGTTGGGCGATAGAAAGGCGACGAAAGGGAAGGTTTTGTTGGACGGTCTGGCTCCGCAGGCTCGGCCCAATAAAGAAACAGTAGCAGTTTTACCTCAAGAAAATGCTATTCCAACGGACTTGAAGGTCAAGGAATTGCTCCGCTTTTTTCAAGCTATCTACAAGGACAGTCTGACAGATGTGGAAATCGACAGCCTGCTCCGCTTTTCCCCAGAGCAAAAAAATCAGCTGGCAGGCAAGCTATCGGGTGGTCAGAAGCGGCTCTTGGCCTTTGTCATTTGCCTGATTGGCAAGCCCAAGTTGCTCTTTTTGGACGAGCCAACGGCGGGCATGGATACGTCGACCCGTCAGCGTTTTTGGGAGATTGTACATGACTTGAAGGAAAAGGGTGTGACCATTTTTTATACCAGCCACTACATCGAGGAAGTGGAGCATACGGCGGAGCGGATTTTGGTCTTGCACCAGGGTAGGCTCTTGCGGGATACGACGCCATTTGCCATGCGGAGTGAGGAGCAGGAAAAAGAAGTAGCACTGCCAATCCGCTTTGCGACGGTGGTGGAGGGCTTAGATGCGATTGACGACATCAGCTATAAGCAGGACACGGTCAGCTTCAAGACCCGAGCTATTGAGCAGGTTTGGGCGAATTTGCAGGAAGCAGGCTGTCGGATTTCAGACTTAGAGGTGCAGAACAAGACCCTGCTCAACAGTCTATTTGACAAGACAAGGGAGGGAGAATCATGAAAGCATTGGTGAAAGTAGAAGCTGTCAAATTATCTAGAAGTTTGGGAGTTTTTCTCCTGTCAATCGGGATGCCTCTTATCTTTTTCCTGATTTTTTCATCAACGGTTCAGTTTGATGATGCGACCACGCAAAAAGCCTTTATCCAGTCCTATATGCTGACCATGACAGGTTTTTCCATGTCGGGCTTTGCCCTCTTTACCTTTCCCATGATGTTGGCGGAAGATAGAAACAATAGTTGGTTAACCTTTATCCAGCATTCTCCCCTACCAATCTGGCAATATTATCTGTCCAAACTCGTGCGGGTCTTGCTCTGCTTTGTGTCTTCCATTGCCATTGTCTTTGCGGTGGGTGGCTTAGTCAAGGGAGTTGAGATGACAGCTCAAGAATGGGGAATTTCGGCTCTCTTGCTTTTAGTAACTTCTATCGTATTTCTAGCCATTGGCTTACTTTTGGTGCAAATCCAGTCGGAACAAACCATGTCGGTGGTGGCCAACTTGCTCTACTTTGTTCTGGCTATCATGGGTGGCTCTTGGATGCCTGTCTCCCTCTTTCCTGACTGGGTACAGCGAATTTGCAAACTTATGCCCAGCTACCATGTTAATCAGCTGGTGACCACCTATGCCCAAGAGGGAGTTTTTCTCTGGAAATCCTTGCTAATTGTCCTAGGATATGCCATAATTTTCTTAGGAATTGCTCTGGCTATTCATAGAAAATCTGAACAGCAGTGAGGTGACCCATGATTTTTGAGAAAAGAAAGATACCACTCATGTTCTTCGTGGGCATGGTCTTTCTCTATTTTCCACTTTATTACGCCCAGTATAGTCCAAATCCGACGGCGGTTATTCTAGCAACCATTCTCTTTGCCTTGGTCTATTGTTCTCTCTTTTACACGGACCACAAGCTCTATTCCATGCTGGGCTGGTTTTACCTGATTGGCTATATCGCCGTCATGAGTTTTTGGTGCAATCTGCAATTTTCACTCTTCATCTTCAACCTATCCAATATGCTGAGCTGGTATTATAAGGAAACTCGGCCGACCTATCGAACGGTGTCCTATGGGATTTTGTTGCTGGTCATTATCCTCTGGGCTCTCTTTGGACCAGTCCCCTTTGAGATGCGGGCCTTTGCACTCATCATTCACTTTTTCGGCCTGGCCTTGCTGATTTTCAGCTGGATTGAAACCAAGCGGGAAGCCCTCCAGCAACGGATTCAGGAGCAAAATGCTTCCATTAACCTCCTGCTTGCTGAGAACGAACGCAACCGCATCGGTCAGGACTTGCACGACACCCTGGGCCATGTCTTTGCTATGCTGTCCGTCAAGGCGGAGCTGGTCAAGACTCTTTTGGACCACGACCAGATTGACCAGGCCAAGAAGGAAGTGCAGGAGCTCCAGACCTTAGCCAAGGACTCCATGCAGGATGTCCGCCAGATTGTCCAGTCCCTCAAGCAGCACACCGTGGCAGAGGAACTCCAGATTTTGCAGCAGATGTTAGATTTGGCAGGAGTGGATTTGGTTGTTTTGGGTGGGGAAATAGCAGAGCAGCTCAGCTTGCCTGTCCAGAACAAACTGGCCATGGTGTTGAGAGAGTTGGGCAATAACCTGCTCAAACACAGCCAGGCTAGTAAGTGCCGTTTGATAGTTGAAGAAGACCAGCAAGAATTAGTCTTGTACTACGAAGACAATGGTGTGGGCTTTGCCCAGTTGACAGGTCAAGAATTGCATACCATAAAGGATAGACTGGTGACGGTGCAGGGGAGTTTGGAATTTCTTTCTCTGGCACAGCCTACCCGCCTGTCCATACGAATTCCGCTTGAGGAGGTGGTAGAATGAGAATCTTAGTCGCAGAAGACCAGGCTATGCTGCGGGACGCCCTCTGTCAGCTCTTGGCCTTTCAAGATGCGGTTGAGGCTGTTTTACAGGCAGAAAATGGCAGTCAGGCCATTGTTCTTTTGGAAAAAGAGCCAGTAGATGTGCTACTCTTAGATATTGAAATGCCTGAGAAGACGGGGCTGGATGTCCTGGAATGGGTGCGTGAGAAATCCCTGCCCGTCAAGGTTGTCATCATGACTACCTTCAAGCGACCAGGCTATTTTGAGCGAGCGGTCAAGGCTGATGTAGATGCCTATGTGCTCAAAGAGCGCTCCATTTCGGACCTTATGCGGACCATTGAAACGGTCTTGGCGGGGCGGAAGGAGTACTCGCCAGAGCTAATGGATATTCTCCTGACCCAACGCAGTCCCTTGACGGAACAAGAATGTCACCTACTTAAATTGGTGGCGAATGGATTGTCCAATAAGGAAATTGCCAGCCAGCTCTATCTGTCTGACGGGACGGTCCGCAACTACATGACCTCTATCTTGGCCAAGCTGGGAGCTGAAAACCGCACGGCTGCTGTTAAGGTGGCACAGGAAAAGGGTTGGTTATGATATAGACACTCAGTTTATCTTTTATTACCTCGGCGAATGGGGAAACTTCGTTTCCTTATTTCCAACTTCAAATAATTTTATCATTATTTGAACTCACTTTGCCTAACTTCAGTTATGCCTGCAGCTTTTGACGTGAACATCGTTCACTTTATCCCCAGTCTCCAACTATCTCCCAGATAGTTGGAGCGAGTACTAAAAGCAAACTGAATGCCTATATTAGAATTGGATTATATTGGTGATTTATCCAATCCTTTTTAAGCATTTCATAAATTCCAACTGATTTTTTATATTGAAAAACACCTAAAATTCTGCTACAATTTTTTTATGAAAAGACTTTATGATGTGCAACAATTACTCAAACGGTTTGGTATAATTGTCTATATGGGCAACCGTCTCTACGATATTGAAATGATGCAGATAGAATTAAATAGAATCTATCAGGCAGGTGTCTTAGATCGGTTGGAATATATGGAAGCAGAGCTTGTTTTGAGGCGTGAACATCGTTTGGAATTAGAGTATCAGAAATCAAGGGAGAATGAGTGATGGAAACATTTTGGGTATTTTTAGTATTTTTGGCAGTATTGGGAGCCTGGATGGGTTTTAATTACTGGAGATTGCGCCGTGCGGCGACGGTGATTGATAATGTAGAATTTGCAGAAAAGATACACGGAGGTCAGTTGATTGACCTGCGAGATCCGAGTGAGTTTAATCGTAAGCATATCTTAGGTGCGAGAAATATTCCTTACCAGCAATTACGCCAGTCTACAGCTGCTTTGCGTAAGGACAGACCTGTCTTGATCTATGAGAATGATCGTGGTCAGTTGGTAACGCCTGCAGCCCTTCATCTGAAGAAACAGGGCTTTAACGAAATCTATATTTTAAGCTATGGTCTAAATGGATGGAATGGTAAGGTAAAAACGACTAAGTAACATTGTCAGTAGGCTAGAGTATTTTCTTATGCAATAAGACGGATAAGGGCAAAAATATGGAAAAGAAATTTGAAAAGTTGTCATTGGCAGAAATTGGCATTATTTCTTTTATGGGACTTATTTTATTGATTAGCTTAGGCGCTAGTTGGTATAAAAATGCTCAAAGCGAAACAAGTGATACAAAGACAGTACAGCAAGCGCCCAATCAGAAAAAAACGGTTGATACAGTATTTCAGGATGCTGAGAATGCTGTCATTGTATTAGAAGGAACACATACTGAAGAGAAACTTGCAGAGGCACAATCTGCAGTAAACAAGGTTACGGATGCGACTAAAAAAGCAGCATTACAGAAACGGATTGACCAAGTAAAAGAGCAAGTAGGACAGCAGACAGATGCTCAAACACAGGCTAAGCTAAAAGCGGAGTTGGTCAGGGCGGAAGCAGCCCAAAAAGTAGCTGATGAGAAAAAAATATCTGAAACAGGGACCAGTCAGTCAACGGACCTTGCTGAAGCTAGTGAGACCTCACAAGAATCTTATGTAGTACCTAATCAAAATATATATGGAAACCAAAGTGTGAGTTCAACAAGCCAGTATACAAGCAGCGTGGCGTCAACTAGTACAAGTACTTCAGTCCCTCCGACTAGTGAAGGAGCACCTGTGGTAGAAACTTCAACAGTTTCTGAAACACCGGCGGAAACGACAGATTCAACAACTAGCCTGGTTGAGTCAGTGGAAACAGTTCCAACAGCTGACGAGAGTTCACCAGATAATCCGTAGGCTTTTTAGCTACTGGTTCTTTATGGCGTATTAGCATACTGGAAAAAATAGCTATTTGTATTTTAACACTAATTTTTTCTTGTAACGATCTAGTTTAAATACATACGATAAGAGTGAGGAATTTCGCGTAAAACAGAATTTCCTTGCTTTTTATTTTTAACATTTTGTTGCATAGCGCGAGAATGATTTCCTGCTATAGCGGTTGAGAGTGTATTTGGCGGAAGGTTGAAAAAGTTGGTGCAAAAAGGAAAGCAGGAAGTGCACTTGGTTTCAGCAACGAGCTTCATTTTTTGCTATAATATACCTTATGAGAATTGTATCGGGAAGCTATGGTGGAAGACCACTGAAAACGTTAGATGGAAAAACAACCAGACCGACATCGGATAAGGTCCGTGGAGCCATGTTTAATATGATTGGTCCCTATTTTGAGGGTGGTAGAGTTCTTGACTTGTACGCCGGCAGTGGTGGTTTATCTATCGAGGCTATATCTCGTGGCATGGAGTCAGCAGTTCTGGTTGAGCGAGATCGACGAGCACAAGCCATTATCCGTGAAAATATTGCAATGACTAAGGAAGCAGATAAATTTCAGCTTCTAGCAATGGAAGCTAGACAGGCTTTGAACAGTGTGGAAGGTCCTTTCGACCTGGTATTCTTGGACCCTCCTTATGCAGAGCAGGAAATTGAAGATGTGATAACAGAACTTTGTCGCCGTGACTTACTAGCAGATGATGTTATGGTAGTCTGCGAAACGGATAAGGCGGTCTCTCTTCCGGAAGAAATAGCAGAGCTGGGGATATGGAAAGAGAAACTCTACGGAATTAGTAAGGTAACAGTATATGTCAGATAAGATTGGATTGTTTACGGGCTCATTTGACCCCATTACCAATGGACACTTGGACTTAATTGAACGAGCGAGTGGACTATTTGATAAATTATATGTGGGAGTTTTTACCAATCCTAAAAAGGCAGGACTCTTGACGGGCTTGGAGAGAAAAGCCATTTTGGAGAAGCTTTTTGTAGGAATGGAGAATATCGAGGTCGTTCTGTCTGAAAATGAATTGGTAGTCGATGTAGCTAAGCGCTATGGAGTAACACATTTGGTCCGAGGATTGCGTAATGCGACCGATTTGGAATACGAGTCAAGTTTTGATTTTTACAATCGTCAGTTGGCGCCAGATTTGGAAACTATTTATTTAATCGCCAAGCCAGAGCTTAAGTTCGTATCATCCAGCCAGGTTCGAGAATTGCTGTATTTCAAACAGGACATAGGCCCTTATGTTCCAGAAATTGTTAGTGAGGAGATTAGAAAGAATGAAGAAAAATAGGAAGTTAACCCTAATTGCGTCTATTGTTTTAGGAACTCTTTTGATTTGGTTTGCCGTTTTTGTTCGTCTGCCTTATTATCTGGAAAGTCCAGGTGGAGCTGCCGATATTCGTCAGGTACTAACGGTGAACAATCAAATAGACCAAGAGGATGGCTCTTACAACTTCACCTATGTATCAGTCCAACAAGCTACAGCTTTACAACTATTCGCTGCTCAGTTTGATCCCTATACGACAGTTCGCTCCTCTGAAGAGATGACAGGAGGAGCCGACAATGAAGAGTATTTCCGTATAGCACAGTTTTACATGGAGACATCGCAAAATATGGCAAAGTATCAAGGTTTGACCTTGGCAGGAAAAGAAGTCAATCTTGATTTCTTTGGTGTCTATGTACTTGCCTTGGCGGATGATTCGACCTTTAAAAAAGTTCTTAATATTGCCGATACTGTTGTGAGTATCAATGGAAAAACATTTGAGTCTTCTCCTGATTTGATTAAATATGTGAGTGGCTTGGAACTAGGAAGTGATGTAACAGTTGGTTATATTAGCGCTGGCCAGGAGAAATCTGCGGACGGTAAGATTATCAAATTGTCTAATGGCAAAAACGGAATCGGCATCACTCTCGTAGATCATACAGAGGTTCAAAGTTCGATTCCGATTGATTTTCAAACGGGAGATATTGGTGGTCCAAGTGCTGGTCTGATGTTTACACTTGCCATCTATACTCAACTCGCAGAGCCTGACTTACGTGATGGTCGAATTATTGCTGGTACGGGGACTATCGAGCAGGATGGAAAAGTAGGTGACATTGGTGGGGCTGATAAGAAGGTTATTTCGGCAGCTAAGTCAGGTGCAAGTATCTTTTTCGTACCAAACAATCCAGTTGATGTGGAAGTTTTGAAGGAAGATCCAAAGGCTAAAACTAACTATGAAGAAGCTAAGGAAGCTGCGGAGAAAGCAGGATTGGATATTGAGGTAGTTCCTGTGAAAACGGTTCAAGAGGCTATTGATTATTTGAAGAAAACAAAGGGCGAGTAAATCGTCCTTTTTTGTTAGAGAATAATATTATAATTGTCAGAAATTTCTCCTAAATGGTAAAGTAGAAGAATTTCCAGATAAATCGTGTTATAATGATAAGGTTAAGTGTGAGAATTTAGATTCTGACCAGATAGATTATTAATCAAATAATTTTTACGTATGAAGATTTTATAAGATAGGAGGACAAATGAAAAAAGAAATTTCACCTGAAATGTATAACTATAATAAATACCCTGGTCCGAGTTTTGCTCGTGTCGGAGATAAGGTTGTATCTGAAAATATTGAATTGGACCTTTTGGAAGATTACAAGAATGCTTTTGACCAGACGATTTTTGGTCAACGTTTTTCACAACTCATGCTCAAGTTTGATTATATCGTGGGAGATTGGGGCAATGAGCAGCTGAGATTAAGGGGATTCTATACAGACGATAAAAATGTTAAATCAGACTTAAAAATCAGCCGCTTGGACGACTATTTGACGGAGTATTGTAATTTTGGTTGTGCTTATTTCGTCCTAGCCAATCCGAATCCACAAGACTTGCCTGCTGAGGAGGAGGATAAACCTCGTCGGAAGCGGAGTCGTTCTCGCAATCGTAACAGAAATCAACAGCGGACGGAGCCTATTGCGCCAAAAGAAAACAAAAATAATCGCAATGACCGTCAGAAAAAAGGGAAGCAGCAGAACAAACAGTCGGAACAACGTCATTTTACTATGAAGAATGCTGGTGTTAAGGCGAGTCAAACGGAGCGTTCTCAAAAACGTGAGCGTAAGCAGAGCAAGCGTGAGATGAATGAAGTGAAGCGTAACTTTGTTATCCGCCAGAAATAGGGAGAAATATGAAACCATCAATTTATGCATTTAGTCAAGCCAATCTGGTTGATTGGATTTTAGAAAACGGAGAGAAGAAGTTCCGTGCCACTCAAATTTGGGAATGGCTTTACCGTTCTCGTGTTCAATCCTTTGCGGAAATGACCAACTTGCCAAAATCTTTGATTGAAAAGTTGGAAGAGAATTTTGTAGTTAACCCGCTCAAACAACGGATTGTACAGGAGTCTAAGGACGGTACTATCAAATACCTCTTTGAACTGCCAGATGGCATGTTGATTGAGACAGTTCTCATGCACCAGCATTATGGTCTTTCTGTCTGTGTAACGACACAAGTTGGCTGTAATATCGGTTGTACCTTCTGTGCATCTGGATTGATTCCGAAGCAACGGGACTTGACCAGCGGTGAGATTGTAGCTCAGATTATGTTGGTGCAAAAATACCTAGATGAGCGCAACCAGAATGAGCGTGTTAGCCATATCGTTGTCATGGGGATTGGTGAGCCGCTTGATAACTATGACAATGTTATGACCTTCTTGCGTGTGGTCAATGACGATAAGGGCTTGGCAATTGGTGCTCGTCATATCACAGTGTCAACATCTGGTTTGGCACCGAAAATCCGTGATTTTGCCCGCGAGGGAGTTCAGGTTAACTTGGCAGTATCTCTTCACGCGCCAAATAACGACCTTCGTTCCAGCATCATGCGCATCAACCGTCGCTATCCAATCGAAGTCTTGTTTGAAGCGATTGAGGACTATATCAAGGTGACCAACCGCCGTGTGACTTTTGAGTATATCATGCTCAATGAGGTCAATGATGGAGTGGAACAGGCGCAGGAATTGGCTGATTTGACCAAGAACATCCGAAAATTGTCTTATATCAACTTGATTCCCTACAACCCTGTAAGTGAGCATGACCAGTACAGCCGTTCAACTAGAGAACGGACCTTGGCTTTCTTTGATGTCTTGAAGAAAAACGGGGTCAACTGCGTTGTTCGCCAGGAACATGGTACAGATATCGATGCGGCTTGTGGTCAATTGCGTTCCAATACCCTCAAAAAGGACCGTGAAAAAGCACGTGCTCGTATTGCAGCCGCAAAAGCAAAGGCAGGTATTCGAGCATGAGAAAATTCTTCCAAGCAGATGGAAACTTGACCAAGCTAGGAAGACAGATTTGTAAGACCTTAGCTGGAGCCTATGCTCTGGCTATTGTTTTACTTTGTTTTCTACCTCAGACTTGGTACCCACAGTATAAGGATTTCTCGACCCCAGGAATTATTCAAATCGGCCGTCTCTATCTTTTACCAACGCCTTTCAACAGCATCGTCAACGGGGACAAGGTAGATAGTTTGGCGGACCTAGGATGGATTTTCTTGCAAAACATCACTAATATTTTTCTACTTTTCCCTCTGGTTTTTCTTCTTTTGTTTCTTAGGGAAGAATGGCGGAGCCTTCGAGCGGTGATTCGTTATAGTTTTTGTATCAGCCTTTTTATTGAATGCACACAATTACTACTGGATTTGCTGATTGATGCCCAACGCGTCTTTGAAATCGATGATTTATGGACCAATACAATGGGGGGAATACTAGCCTATTTTACCTATTCATTGATAAAGAGAGGGATAATCCTTTCCAAAAAGGAGTCTTAGAACCTATCGTCACAGGTTCAGAATGTCCATCTAAGGCTATTGTTTAAGCTACACATCGTTAATTTTTTGAAATACAGTCAGTATTCCCTTAAAAATGACCTTGACTAGTTAAAACTATCTTTGATATAAGCGCTTCGCTTGTGAGTACAGTTTTTTTAGAAAGTCACTTAAGCAGAGTGGCTTTTTGTTAGTTTTTAATGGATTCAGACAATGGAAACTGAATGGAAACTGAATTTTCGAATTGTTTAGAAAATTTCTAAAAATTACTTGACCATTTCGATTTTGTAACGTATAATTACAAGTAATCAGAAAAAGTAATAAACACTTTGTCTTTAGAGAGTCTATGGTTGGTGTGAATAGATGATAGAGGTTTATGAAATGGGCTGATGCCAAACAAGCATTCGTATCCATTTTATGGATTGTCTGGTTTAGTAAAGCGAGTTTGGTTCGATGAATTCGAAACAATGAGAATTCGGTCCGCACCCCTTATCGTGCGCCTCCTTGTTAGAGGAGAAAAAGTTATGGACTTTTCTAGTCGAGTCCATAAGTGAGGTGGCACCGTGTCCATTGACGCCCTCGCAGGATGTTTTTTCCTGCGTGGGCTTTTTCATTGTCTTTGTAGATTGCTTTTATATTTTATCACGATCAGCTTGTCTAACTTGACTTATGTCTGGTCTTGGACTCTTATCAAAAAAGCAATCTATTTCGATGATGATAGATATTACGAGGTAAGCAATATGAAACGATGGCGTAGCAATTAAGGATAAGTAAAGAAGGATTAAACTCTTGACCTTATTGGTCTCTTGTAGCGAATGTTGAAAGAGGGAATTATATGACAGAAAAAGGTTATTTTGGACAGTTTGGTGGTAGTTTTGTACCAGAGCAAATTCAGGTTTTGTTGGATCAGTTGGAGGAAACGTTTGAACAGTACCGCAATGATCCAGAATTTTTGGCGGAATACCAAGCTTATCTGAAAGATTATGCTGGTCGTGAAACGCCATTGTATTTTGCGGAATCATTGAGCAAGGAGCTTGGTGGAGCGAAAATCTATCTCAAACGGGAAGATTTGAATCACTTAGGCTCTCATAAGTTAAACAATGTGCTGGGGCAAATTTTGTTGGCAAAAAGAATGGGGAAAACTCGAGTGATTGCAGAAACTGGTGCTGGTCAACATGGGGTTGCGACGGCTGCTGTTGCGGCACGATTTGGTTTGGGCTGTGATGTTTATATGGGGGCAGAAGATGTCAAACGCCAACGCCTTAATGTTTTTCGAATGGAGATGATGGGGGCGCGTGTTCATGCTGTAACGGATGGAACTCAAACCTTGAAAGAGGCAGTTGATGCGGCATTCGGTGCATGGATGGCAGATTTAGATGCCTTCTATGTTTTGGGATCAGCAGTCGGTCCTCATCCTTATCCGACGATTGTCCATGAGTTTCAAAAGATTATTAGTCTAGAATCTCGCCGTCAGATTTTAGAAAAAGAAGGTCGTTTGCCAGACTACGTTATTGCCTGTGTGGGTGGTGGTTCCAATGCCATCGGTGCATTTTCTCAATATTTACCAGATGAGCCAGTCAAGCTTATCGGTGTAGAAGCTGCTGGTAAAGGTGTTGATACAGAGCTACATGCAGCGACTATGACTAAGGGAACAGTTGGTGTGGTTGATGGGATGAAGACAATCTCCCTCTTTGATGAAAATGGTGGAGTAGCACCTGTTTATTCCATTTCAGCAGGCTTGGACTATCCAGGCGTTGGCCCAGAACATGCCCACTATAAGGAAACTGGTCGTGTTAATTATGTCGCAGCAACAGATGATGAGGCTGTTAATGCCCTTCTGACCTTAAGTCGTACAGAAGGAATTCTTCCAGCCATTGAATCTTCTCATGCGATTGCAGAAGCTATTCGATTAGCACCACAACTAGATAAAGATAAAATCATTATCATTAATGTCTCCGGTCGAGGAGACAAGGATGTCGCGGCTATTGCGGATTATTTGGAGAGTAGATAAAAGAAATCCCCTGACGGTTGCTTATCATCAGGGGTTATTTGTTATTTCCAAAAATCATCAAAAATTGTGATTGGCAGGTGGCGTTTATGGGCTGTTTTGTTCCACCATCCTTCGATAATGGTTTGGGCTTGAGGGTCGATGGTTTTACCTTCGAGATAGTCGTCGATTTGGTTATAGGTAACACCAAGAGCGACTTCATCAGCCAGACCTGGCTTGTCTTCTTCCAAGTCCGCAGTAGGAACTTTGAGGTAGAGTTTTTCATCTGCCCCCAGTTCAGCTAGAAGCTGTTTTCCTTGGCGTTTGTTGAGGCGGAAGAGGGGCAGGATATCTGCACCTCCATCACCGTGCTTGGTAAAGAAACCAGTGATATTTTCAGCGGCATGATCGGTTCCGATAACCGCCCCCTTGCGTTCACCAGCGATAGCGTATTGGGCAATCATGCGCATGCGGGCTTTAGCATTTCCCTTATTAAAATCAGACATAGCAAGCCCATTGGCATTGACTGCAGCCACCATGGCATCTGTTGATTCCTTGATGTTGATGGTTAAGCTGACATCTGGTTGAATAAAGGCTAGGGCTGCTTGGGCGTCAGACTCGTCAGCTTGCACGCCGTAAGGTAGGCGGATAGCGATAAATTGATAAGAATCGTCACCTGTTTCCGCCCGCATTTCTTCCATAGTCAGCTGGGCCAAACGACCAGCCAAGGTCGAATCTTGTCCACCAGAAATCCCCAAGACATAGGTTTTCAAAAATGGGTGTTTTTTCAGGTAATCTTTGAGAAAGTCGATGGAGCGACGGATTTCTTCTTTGGGGTCAATGCTTGGCTTGACACCTAATTCTTTGATGATTGTTTCCTGTAGGGTCATAACATACCTTTCTTAGATGGATTTGGTCTGAGTTTGTTTGCGAATACGATTGATGAGGTTCATTTTATTATCCCAAACATCTTGTGCCAAGTCGACTGGATAGAGCTGTGGGTTGAGCACGCGTTTGTATTCATCCCAGAGTTTATCAAATTCTTGATTGGCATAGGTTTGAATTTCCGCTAGGCTTGGAAGTTCATAGACCTGTTTTCCTTTTTCGAAAATAGGAACTAGGAGAGGACGTGCATCAAAGTTCTCGATGGTTTTATTGATGTAGGTGTAAGTTGGATGGAACATATAGATATTATCCATCTGTGTGACGTCAGTGTCCGCAAAGGTGATGTAGTCCCCTTCTGATTTTCCTTTTTCTTTGGAGGTGATGCGCCAAACCTGTTTCTTACCAGGAGTGGAGACTTTTTCCGCATTAGAAGACAGCTTGATGGTGTCACGCATATTTCCATCTTCATCTTCGATGGATACAATCTTGTAGACAGCGCCCAAGGCAGGCTGGTCGTAGGCGGTGATGAGTTTGGTACCAACTCCCCAGACATCAATTTTTGCCTTTTGCATTTTGAGGTTGAGGATGGTATTTTCATCGAGGTCATTAGATGCGTAAATCTTCGCATCTGTAAAACCTGCATCATCTAATTGCTGACGAACTTTCTTGGAAATATAGGCCATATCGCCTGAATCAATCCGAACCCCTTTGAAGTTAATCTTATCTCCCATTTCTTTGGCAACCTTGATGGCTGCTGGAACACCAATACGAAGCGTATCATAGGTATCAACGAGGAAGACACAGTCATGATGGGTTTCAGCGTAGGCTTTGAAAGCCTTGTAATCATCTCCGTATGTTTGAACCAAGGCGTGGGCGTGGGTACCAGCGACAGGGATGCCGAATATTTTGCCAGCTCGAACATTGGAAGTCGCAGATGCTCCACCAATAAAGGCTGCCCGTGTACCCCAGATAGCAGCATCCATTTCTTGGGCACGGCGAGTACCAAATTCCATCAAGGGCTCATCTTCAATGACAGCCTTGATACGGCGAGCTTTTGTGGCAATTAGGGTTTGGTAGTTGACAATGTTTAAGAGGGCAGTTTCGATTAGTTGGCATTGTGCCAATGGTCCTTCGATTTGAAGAATGGGTTCGTTAGCGTAGACTAGGTCGCCCTCCTTAGCCGAACGGACAGTGAGAGTCATTTCCAATTGGGACAAGTAATCAAGGAAATCCTGCGGATAACCTAGTTCTGTCAGATAGTCAATGTCTGTCTGGCTAAAGCTGAGATTGTTGAGGTAGTTTACAACGCGTTCCAAACCGGCAAATACAGCGTAGCCATTTTTAAAAGGTTGTGAACGGAAATAGACTTCGAATACAGCGTGTTTATTGTGGATGTTTTGGTCAAAATAGACCTGCATCATGTTGATTTGATAAAGGTCGGTATGCAGGGTTAAACTGTCATCCTTAAATAGTGTCATAACGTTTCTCCTTTTGCCTTCCTATCAAGAAGGCGCTCCAATTATTTTGATGGAGTTGAACTCTAATATGCCTTCTATTATAACAAAAAAATCGAGAAAAACTCGATTTAGATGCACAGAATGATAGGAATACTTGAAAGAAAAAGGAGTGGTACGTAGGGAATAGACTTGGGTTTGAAAATGGCGAAGACAAGAAGCCCTAGGAGGGAACTAATCTGGATAATCCAGAGGAGTTCTGTAAATCCACATATTAAGGCCAAACTTGCCAGATAGAGAAAGTCACCAGAACCAATATTGATTTGCCATTTTTCAGTCAGATAGGCCAAGAGCAAAAAGCCACAGAAAAGCCAGTTGAGCTGGGAGAGTACCAGAGCTATAAAAGTAAAAACAAGCCAGACAGCAAAAGGATATTCCTGATGTTTGATGTCGTAAATGGTCAAAACTAGTCCTGCCAAGATGAGAATGGTTTCGGTCAGGTTTAGGATTTGAAAATGGCAGAGCAGGACAACTAGACCAGCTAAGAATTCTAGTCCCAGATACCAATAAGGTATCTTCGCCTTGCAGTAACGGCATTTGGATTTTGTCGAAAGCTGGGATAGGACTGGAATTAAGTCCCAGGCCTTGAGCCGTCGCTTGCAGGCATTGCAGTGACTAGAGGGGGCGATAATGGGCTGTTCAGGGAAACGGTCGATGACCAATCCCAGGAAGGAGCCGATAGAAGCTCCAAGGAAAAATAAGATAATTGTCTTCATACCTATTTATTCGTATTTGGGCAGGGAAAATGTGCGGTTTTTTAAAATTTTTTACAAAATTTCGATGGTGCTTTGGATAATATCGAAGGTGATAAGAGAATTCCGTATTTTTGCTTTGGTCTTGTCTGCTACAGCAGGATTTGTCAGTTTGACCGTCACAGTCGCACAATGTTCATATCCATCCATGGTCCAGACATTCAGTTGAGTGATTTCGTGGACATTTTCAAGAGCCAGGAGGACTCCTTTCACTTCTTCAAGGTTTACTCCTTGCGGACTTGTTTCAAGTAGAATCTTGACATTGTTCCAGGCTTTTGGCAGGGCTTTGGAGAGGATGAAGATAGCAATACAGAGCGAGAGAAGTGGGTCTAGAAAGTACCAATCAGTAAATTGAAGAATGATGGAAACAAGGATGACCGCCAGCCATCCCAAAATATCCTCTAAAAAGTGCAAGCTGAGAATGGATTCATTATGGCTATGGCCATTTTTTACAATACGGGAAGCAAGGAAATTGATGATGACAGCTATAATCCCAAGTGCCAGCATCCCAGCTTGATTGACATGCTGGGGATGGAAAAGATTGGGAATGTTTTCCACAAGGATTAAGCTGGAGCCGATAATCAGAATGCTAGAAGTCAAGAGAGCGGCCAAAATATTCCATCTCTTGTAGCCAAAGGGATAAACCCTATCAGCAGGCTTGTTGGCATAGGTTTGCATGATGGCAGAGCTTCCGATGGCGAGGGCGTCACCCAAATCATGAACAGCATCTGCTAAGATGGCGCTGGAACCAAAGAGCCAGCCAAAGATAAACTCGATGATAGAAAAGCTGATATTGAGGAGAAAAGCAATAAATGTATTTTTAGAAGATGACATGAGATTCCCTTTCTGTGTTATACTGTTTATAGGTTTATTATGCACTGTAATGAGCCGAAAAACTAGAAACAATAGAAACGGTTTGTCTTTTTCTGAACAAATTGTTTGAAATGTACGAAAAATGGATAGACGAATTGCAAAAACAAAAAGAGCTATTTTTCAGGCTTTTTTGACCTTATTAAATGATAAAGGCTATGACCATATGCGCGTGCAGGATGTCATTGACCTGGCAGATGTGGGGCGTTCCACTTTCTATGCTCACTATGCCAGTAAGGAAGCACTGTTAGAAGAACTTTGTCACGACCTCTTTCATCACTTGTTTACAGGTCGTGAAGATGCGGATGTGAAGACCTTGTTGGTTCATATTTTCAAACACTTTCGGACCAATCAAGATCGTGTTGCCAGCCTTTTGTTGTCCCGCAATGCTTATTTTCTTAGAGAACTGGAAGCGGAGTTGAAACACGACATTTTTCCAAAAGTGACCGAAGATTACATGCAGGACAAGGGGAATCTTCCAGAGGATTTGCTGGTGCATTTTGTTGTGACGACTTTTGTGGAGACAGTCAGCTGGTGGCTCCAGCAACGCAAAAAGGTGGATGAAGCCACCTTGACCGATTATTTTATAAGATTATTAACCTGAGGAGAAAGAATGCTTAGACCTTTACACATGGCCCATGCCTTTTTAGATGAGATTTTAACTGACCAGGACCTAGCGGTCGATGCGACTATGGGAAATGGCCATGACACGCTATTTTTAGCCCAGAGAGCAGGAAAAGTTGTGGCCTTTGATATTCAGGAACAAGCCCTGACCACAACGGCTGAAAAACTAGAAAAAGCTGGCTTGACCAATGCCCAATTGGTTTTGACAGGACACGAAAACCTAGACCAGTATGTGGATGAATGCAAGGCAGCGATTTTCAATCTGGGTTATCTACCTTCGGCGGACAAGTCAGTCATTACCCTGCCTGCAACCACCCTTCAAGCTATTGAAAAAGTTCTTGACCGACTGGTGGTGGGTGGTCGTCTAGCCATCATGATTTACTATGGTCACGAGGGCGGAGCTCATGAGAAGGATGCAGTCTTAGACTTTATCAGCCAGTTAGACCAGACCGTGTTTACAGCCATGCTCTACAAACCGCTCAACCAAGTCAATACCCCACCATTCTTGGTGATGGTGGAACGATTAAAATCCAGCTCAAACTAGGGCTGGATTTGTTTTTTATAATATCGGCTTAATGAACAATCTTCCCTCACCCAAGTCAATCAATTCCACCTGATTGCCATAAAAATCGCTGAGGAGTTCAGGTGTCAGGATGTCTTCTTTGGGTCCCTGTGCCAAGACCATGCCATCTTTGAGCAGGAGGACATGGGTGAAATTATCAGTGATTTCCTCGGCATGATGGGTGACGTAGATAATGGCAGGAGCCGTTGGGAGTTGGCAGATATGGTCGATGTGGTGGAGCAGGCGTTCGCGAGCCAAAAGGTCTAAGCCCACAGTAGCCTCGTCCAAAATCAAAATAGCCGGCTCTTCCATCAAACTGCGGGCGATTAGCAGGAGTTGGCGTTCACCTTGTGACAAACTAGCATAGGTCCGACCAATCAAGTGCTCAGCCTTAATGGTTTTGAGCATGTCTATGGCTTCATCCAATTCAGCTTGACCGTATTCACGGTAGAGGATGGAGGATTTGTATTTTCCAGTCAGAACAATCTGCTCAGCTATCAAATCGATGGGAAAGCGTTCGGCAAGGAAAGAGCCGACGACCCCAATCTTAGTGCGTAGGCTGGGAATATCCCCCTTACCAAACTCCACTCCAAGAACAGTCAGGTCACCAGATGTCTTCCAAAACTCAGCCATTAGAATGCGAAGGAGGGTTGACTTTCCAGCCCCATTTAGCCCTAAAATAGCCCAACGCTCGCCTTTTCTAAATTCCCAGTTGATGTCTTCTAAAATAGTTTTACCTTGTCGTTTATAGTGGACATTCTTCATCGAAATAATCATAGTTGTTCTCCTATTCCTTTTGATTATTGTAACATAAACAGACATGAGGGACTATTTATAACAAGAAATATGTTAATTTTTAGAATTTGTGGTATAATGGAAATGTTATAAATTTTATTATAGGAGAACATCATGGAAGACCCTGGTAGTCAGACCATCTATTTACAACTGTTAATTTTATTCTTATTGACCTTGTTCAATGCCTTCTTTTCAGCCTCTGAGATGGCGCTTGTTTCTCTAAATCGTTCAAGAGTAGAACAAAAGGCCGGAGACGGTGAGAAGAAATATATTCGCTTGCTTCAAGTTTTAGAGAATCCTAACAATTTTCTATCAACCATTCAGGTCGGTATTACTTTCATCTCCATCCTTTCAGGTGCCAGCTTGGCTAATGATTTGGGAGCTGTATTTGCCAAATGGATGGGGAATTCAACAACAGCGCAAACTGCAGGATACTGGCTTGCACTGGCTATGTTGACTTTCGTTTCAATCGTTCTTGGTGAATTGTACCCTAAGCGGATTGCCATGAATATGAAGGAAAATCTGGCAGTAGTCACTGCACCTGTGATTATTTTCCTTGGAAAAATTGTGAGTCCGTTCGTGTGGTTATTATCAGCTGCAACGAATCTTATCAGCCGTATTACTCCTATGAATTTTGATGATGCGGATGAGCAGATGACACGGGATGAAATTGAATATATTTTGACAAAGAGTGAGAAAACCTTAGATGCCGAAGAAATCGAAATGCTTCAAGGTGTGTTCTCTTTAGATGAGCTGATGGCACGTGAAGTAATGGTTCCTCGTACGGATGCTTTCATGGTGGATATTGAGGATGATACAGCAACCATTATGGCAGCTATCCTCAAGCAGAATTTTTCACGTATCCCTGTTTATGATGGCGATAAGGACAATATCATTGGTCTGATTCATACCAAGAAAATCTTGTCAGAAGCTTTCAGTAATGGCTTTGACAATCTCAACATCCGCCGCATTATGCAGGAGCCTCTCTTCGTTCCAGAAACGATTTTCGTGGATGATTTGTTGACATCATTGAGAAATACCCAAAATCAAATGGCCATCTTGTTAGATGAGTATGGTGGAGTTGCAGGTCTCGTTACCTTGGAAGATTTGCTGGAAGAAATTGTCGGGGAAATCGATGATGAGACCGATAAGACTGAAATTTTTGTCCGAGAAATTGCTGACAACACCTATATCGTCCAAGGAAATATGACCTTAAATGACTTCAATGAGCATTTTGAGATGGAGTTGGAAAGTGATAACGTTGACACGATTGCTGGTTATTATCTGACAGGGGTCGGTACCATTCCGAGCCAAGACGAAAAGGTTTCCTTTGAAGTGGATAGTAAAGATCACCATCTAGTTCTTATTAACGATAAGGTAAAAAATGGTCGCGTAACAAAATTAAAACTCTTGATTACACCACTGGAGAAAGAAGAAGCTGATAAGGACTAGGGCAACCTAGTCTTTTAGCTTTCTTTTTACGGAAGATGATAGTTATGAAAGAAAGTAAATGATAGAAGCGTTTTCATTTTTGTGATATACTAGTCTTATAAAATGATGAGGATGAGATGATGACAGAAATTGATTATCGTAAAGTGACAGGTTTGGTTCATTCAACAGAGAGTTTTGGTTCGGTTGATGGCCCAGGGGTACGTTTTGTAGTCTTTATGCAGGGCTGTCACATGCGTTGCCAGTATTGCCATAACCCAGATACTTGGGATCTGGTCAATCCAGCAGCGACTGAGAGAACGGCAGAAGATGTCTTGAATGAAGCCCTGCGTTTTCGTATGTTTTGGGGAAAAGAAGGGGGTATTACCGTTTCAGGTGGTGAAGCAACCATCCAGATTGATTTTTTAATTGCTCTGTTTACCCTTGCAAAAGAAAAAGGGATTCACACTACTTTGGATACCTGTGCGTTGACTTTCCGTAAGACAGAACGCTACTTGGAAAAATATAGTCAGCTTATGGAAGTAACAGACTTGGTGCTCCTTGATATTAAGGAAATGAATCCTGAGCAACATCGCATTGTGACAGGTCATAGTAACAAGACTATTTTAGAATGTGCTCAATATCTATCAGACATTGGTAAGCCTGTTTGGATTCGTCATGTCCTGGTACCGAATTTGACTGACCGAGATGAGGACTTGATTGAACTTGGTAAGTTTGTTAAAACATTAAAAAATGTCGAACGTTTTGAGGTGTTACCTTATCACAATCTTGGTGAATTTAAGTGGCGTGAGTTGGGCAGACCCTATCCACTAGAGGGGACTAAGCCCCCAACGAAGGCTCGAGTGGAAAATGCAAAGGCATTGATGGAGACAGAAACCTATCAGGAGTACTTGAATAGAATTAAGGGATAATAGTGAAGAGGTCGGAGATTGATGCGGAAAAGATTTAATGTGTTAGGGACAAGTATCACTTGTCTCTTGTTTATTGGGCTTATGCTAGGCTTGTTCTTTTTGGGAGATCGAATACAAAAGGAGCAAACCAAAGTTGCAACGACATCATCTAGCCAAGAAATATCTGCTAGGGACAAAGTGATTGCAAATTATCTAGATCAAATGACCTTAGAAGAAAAGGTCGGACAGATGATTTTTGCTCGGATGCCATCTGCAGGACAAACTGAGGCATTGGAAACCTATCATTTTGGGGGCTATATCTTATTTGCAAGTGATTTTGAAGGTAAGACACTGGAGCAAGTTAAAGAAGAGATTGCTTCTTATCAATCACTTTCAAAAGTGCCGCTATTAATGGCTTCAGATGAGGAAGGTGGGACGGTAACGAGGATTAGTCAACTTCTGGAAACACCTTTTGCATCACCCTTGGAACTGTACCAAGCTGGCGGCATTGAGGAAATTTTGTCGGATGCCAAGCAGAAGACCAGTCTTTTAAAGGAAGAGGGAATCTATGCAGGATTCTTCCCAGTTGCGGATTTGTCCACCGATCCATCATCTTTTATCTACGATAGGACTATTGGACAGGATGCGAAAACCACTTCAGACTATATTGGTCAATTGGTTTCATTGTTGAAAGAGGAACAATTTGCTTCGACCTTGAAGCATTTCCCGGGTTATGGGGATAATGCGGATTCGCATACGGATTTGGTCTATGACAATCGTAGTTTAGAAGAATTGCGTGCCAATGATTTTCTTCCATTTAAGGCTGGGATTGAGGCGGGTGCAGACTCTATCATGGTTAGCCACAATATCGTACCTGCCATTGATAATGTCCCATCATCCATTTCACCTGAAATCAATAAAATTCTTCGGAATGAGCTTGGTTTTGAGGGTGTCATTATGACGGATGATTTTGATATGCAAGGCTTGGTCCAATTTGTAGATCAAGATACAGGTGCCTTGCAGACCATTCAAGCTGGGACAGATATGATATTGTCTTCAAGTTATGCCAGTCAAATTCCTTATATTATCGAACAAGTAAAAGCTGGAACTATTACAGAGGAACGGATTGACCAATCCGTCAAACGGATTTTGGGAATGAAATATGATCTAGGTTTGATCAAATAAACAAAGAAAGGGAGTGCTCAGGCATTTCCCTTTCTTATTTCTATTCTAAGATAAGTTTGGTTTTGATACCATCCACATCGACAAAGGCTGCGCTATTGTCTAGTCTTTGAAGATTTAGGTTTGCGGCAATGGCACGATTCAAGGTTGCTTCAAAAGCTTCTGGATTGGAATAAATGACCGTATAGTAGGCAAGTCCTGGCATGCCTTCTTTTCTGGTTTTCAGATTTTTTCCTCCCCATTCATTGACAGCTAGGTGGTGATGGTAGTCGCCAGAAGCTAACCAGGATGCAGATGGGACGGAGAATTTATCCTCGATAGCTAGGACCTCTTGGTAAAATCGGCTAGAAGCTACGCTTTCTCGGACCGATAGATGGACATGGCCCATGCGACTGCCAGCTGGCATCTGATAGGCTGCGTCAGCTTTTTTCCCTAAAGCATAGATCGTTTCAGCATCCATAGGCTCAGTAATGCCGACGATGCGGCCATCTGGGCGGACATCCCAAGTGTCTTGAGGCAGGTCGCGGTAAACTTCGATGCCATTGCCTTCGGTGTCGGCTAGGTAAATGGCTTCGCTGTAACCGTGGTCGCTGGCACCTTGGAGGGGAATCTTATTGTCGATAAAGTGGCGGAAAATGCTACCAAGGTCTTCACGGCTTGGTAGGACAATGGCCAAGTGGTAGAGGCCGTAGCTGTGGCTGACTTCGCCGTTCTGCTCTGTTTGAATCAGGCGGACAAGGGTGTTTTTTCCAACACCAAGGTCAATCTGCTTTGAGCTTTGGGAGAGAACTTGGAGCCCCAAGACTTGTTGGTAAAACAGGCTTTGGAGTTCTAAATCGCGGACGTTGAGGGCGACATGGCCCAGTTCAAATTGGGAATTGTACATAGGCATTAAGCTTCCAACAATGCTTGAGCTTGGGTCTGCAAACCGGCAATGGCTTCCTCTGACAAGACCAATTCTCCAGTTCCCCATGCTTCTGGGTTGACAGTTGTACCTGTAAATTCACCTACGACTTGCATACGAACAAATGGTAATAGAGCTTGGTAGCTAGCGAACATTTGGTCATGTCCAGCATTGGCAACAGATGATACGGTAACGATTTTGTCTTGAAGGGCAGATGGACCACGTGTATCTGACAAGTCAAGGGCACGGCTGAGCCAGTCAATCAAGTTTTTCACAGTACCTGGGATAGCAAAGTTGTAAACGGGTGAGAAAATCCAGATGGCATCTGCTGCCATAATGGCATCGCGTGCAGCTTGGACTGTTGGCAAGACAGGTGTCTCAAGGTCTTGGTTCATCAATGGGACATCTTTGTAATCAAGGTAGCTTACAGTAGCTTGACCTTCTAAAATGCTTTCTGCTTGTTTAGCCATTTGGTGGTTAAATGAACCTTCACGCAATGAACCGACGATAAATAAGATGTTCTTCATTTGTTTTTCTTCCTTCTTTGTAAAGATTTTTTTGAAAGTTGAGATAAGAGACATATATCCTCCTCTTAAGAAAATTCTTTCCTACTTTCGTAGTTTATGGTATGATTGTAGCAAATACAGTTCAAAATACAAGTACGATTTTTTTGAATAGTCACTATCTTTTTCTAAAGTAATGTGGCGATTCAAGGAAAAAAGGAGGAGTTTGATGCCTGATTATCATACAAAAAATGTTTATGCCTGTCCTTACTTGGCAACGCAGACAGTCTTGTCAGGGAAATGGAATATTTTGCTATTGCATCATATTGAGGACGGACCGATTCGATTTAATGAATTGCATCGGCGGTTAGAAGGGATTTCCCAAGCAACCTTGACTAAGCAGTTGCGTCAATTAGAAGAAGACGGCTTGATTATGCGTAAGGTTTACGCCCAAGTTCCACCAAAAGTGGAGTATGAATTAAGCGAGATTGGTCAAGAATTTAAATTGGTTCTGGAGCAAATCGAAACCTTTGGGGAAAAATACATCAACTTTGTCAAATCAAAAAAATCTGAATGAGTTGTTCATTCAGATTTTTGTGTTTTATAGTTCGTCATCCTTAACTGCATTTAACCATTCGGCCGCAGCTTTGGCGGTGCTTTCGAGGGCACCTTCTTTGAACGGTGATTGGAGGTTTGCGGCTTCAACCACTTGCAAGAAGGACTTGGTACCACCCAAATCACAGATGCGGATGTAGTCTTCCCAAGCCTTTTCATCGTGATCTACCTGCGTACGTTTCCAGAATTGAAGGGCACAAACTTGGGCCAAGGTGTAGTCAATGTAGTAGAATGGGCTAGCAAAGATATGACCTTGACGGTACCAGAAGATACCGCGGTTGAGGGCTTCTGACTCGGAATAGTCACGGTCTGGCAAGTAGAGATCTTGGAGTTTTTTCCAAGTTGCCTTGCGTTCTGCTGGTGTCATTTCTGGATGTTCATAGACTTCGTGCTGGAAGTGGTCCACCAAGACACCGTAAGGCAAGAAGAGTAGGGCGCTTGCCAAGTGGGTGAATTTATACTTATCTACTTGTTCCTTGAAGAAACGGTCCATCCACGGCCAAGTCATAAATTCCATAGACATGGAGTGGATTTCACAGGTTTCATAGGTTGGCCAGACAACTTCTGGACTTTGAATCCAACGGGAACGATAGACTTGGAAGGCGTGACCTGCTTCGTGGGTCAAAACATCAATATCACCGCTGGTTCCGTTGAAGTTAGAGAAGATAAATGGGCTCTTGAAGTCAGGGATATAGGTACAGTAGCCACCGCTGTTTTTTCCTGGTTTTGCGACCAAATCCAAGAGTTCATGCTCAATCATGAAATCAAAGAACTCGCCCGTTTCAGCGGATAATTCGCGGTACATGTCTTGGGCTTGGCTGACGATAAAGTCAGGGTCACCTTGAGGAATAGCATTTCCATCCAAGTACTCAAGGTTGAGGTCGTAGTGCTTGAGGCTTGGAACTTGCAAGCGTTTGGCTTGGCGTTGACGCAAATCTTGCACAATCGGTACGATGTGCTTGAGGATTTCTTCACGGTAGACCTTGACCATGTCACGATTGTAGTCGAAACGGTTCATCTTGAGGTAGCCGTATTCCACATAGTCCTTGAAGCCAAGTTTGTGGGCGATTTCTGTGCGGACTTTTACTAATTCATCATAAACACGGTCAAAATCAGCTTCCTTGCTTTCAAAGAAGGCAGTTGTGGCAGCAGATGCAGCCTTGCGGACCTCGCGGTCAGTTGATTGACCGAATGGCCCCATTTGTGCCAGGTTGTAAGTCTGACCTTGGAAATCAATCTCTGCACCAGCAATCAGTTTACTGTACTCATCGGTCAATTCATTTTCCTTTTGGAACAAGGGAATCACATCAGATGAGAAGGTCTTGAGCTTGTTTTCTGCCTGCATGAAGAAGGTTTGAGGCAAGATGTCTGACAGTTCTTCCTTGTACGGCGTCTGGACAATGACACGGTAGTAGTTGGTGGTCAATTCTTCAAAAAGTGGCGAATATTCATTCCAAAACTTGGTTTCTTCATTGTAGAACTCATCGTTCATGTCGATAGTATGGCGGATCATCCAGAGGTTGTACTGGGTATCGACCAAGTTGAGTAATTTGGTAACGGCTGCCACTAGTGTACGAGTTGTTTCCAAGTCACTTTCCTGAGCCAACTGGTCTGTCAGGTCAGAAAATTGAGCCTTGATAGCTTCATAATCTGGACGAACATAGGTATAGTCTGAAAATTTCATATGGTTCTCCTTTTGTATTGCTACCTTCTATCTTACTCTTTTTGAAAACGTTTGGCAAATCCCGACCCGTCCATGTTCACAAGTCTTTCTATTTATGGTAAAATGTAGGAGATTATTAGAAAAATGAGGTTGTAGACATGTCTAAATTTTTAGTTTTTGGTCACCAAAATCCTGATACAGATGCCATTGCATCATCATACGGTTGGGCTCACTTGGAGCGTGAAGTGTTTGGTCGTGATGCGGAAGCAGTTGCACTTGGAACGCCAAATGAAGAAACAGCGTTTGCACTTGACTATTTTGGTGTTACTGCACCGCGCGTGGTTGAGTCTGCTAAGGCAGAAGGCGTTAGCCAAGTCATCTTGACAGACCACAATGAATTCCAACAATCAATCGCAGACATCAAAGATGTAGAAGTGGCAGCTGTTATTGACCACCACCGTGTCGCAAACTTTGAAACGGCAAATCCATTATACATGCGTTTGGAGCCAGTAGGTTCAGCATCTTCAATCGTTTACCGTGCCTTCAAAGAAAATGGAGTAACACCTCCAAAAGAAGTGGCTGGTCTCCTCCTATCAGGTTTGATTTCAGATACACTCTTGCTCAAATCGCCAACTACTCATGCAACAGATCCACAAGTAGCAGCTGAATTGGCTGAAATTGCTGGTGTGAACTTGGAAGAATACGGCTTGGCACTCTTGAAAGCAGGAACCAACCTTGCCAGCAAGTCAGCAGAAGAATTGATTGACATCGATGCAAAAACCTTTGGTTTGAACGGAAATGACGTGCGTGTGGCACAGGTCAACACAGTGGATATTGCAGAAGTCTTGGAACGCCAAGAAGAAATCGAAGCAGCTATGACTGCCGCATCAGCAGCAAATGGTTACTCTGACTTTGTTTTGATGATTACGGACATCGTTAACTCAAACTCTGAAATCCTTGCGCTCGGTAGCAACATGGACAAGGTGGAGGCAGCCTTCAACTTCAAGTTGGAAAACAACCACGCTTTCCTTGCAGGTGCCGTTTCACGTAAGAAACAAGTGGTGCCACAGTTGACAGAAGCGTTTAATGCGTAAATACCTAGCACCTTCGGGTGCTTTTTTACTAAAGGAGAAACGATGTCCTACACAGTTAATTTCAAAGAAGTCGAAACGACGGGCTTGGAAACCAGCCCAGTCGCAGAAGTCTTGGCCGGTCTGCGTGCCAATGAAGCCCGCTATTTCTGGAACAAATATAAGCAGGAGTTCGTGGTCTTTACGCCGGAAGAACAGCCTGAAATCCTGCCCTTCATCGAGAAGGTCTTGGCAGAGCGGGACATGGTTTTTCCTTATACTCCACTCAATGTCGCTCAGCTTGAGGTAGACGGTATTCTTTGGTCATTTGTTTTTTATGACAATGGTCTGGCTGTCAATGTCCTCTATACGCTAGAAGAAGGAGGCAAACGAGCGGTCGGTTTCAAATTGTCAGATGGCATTGATATTCCCAAAGAATTTGAAGGCAAATTCAAGTTTGCCCGCCAACGCTCCAAACTAGCAGGCGAAATTCGTGGCACCTTCTTTGTGGTCAAGGGAGAATATTTGTAAGCAAGAATCTGGGATTTCCCAGATTTTTTAAAAATGGCTTGACTTGGAGTGGACTTCAAGGTGTATAATAAGCGAAATATCGTCATTTAGTTTATCTTTTATTACGTCGTTAACTCACCTTGCCTAACTCCAGTTATGCCTGTGGCTTTTGAAGCGAACGTGGTTCGCACTATCTCCAGCCTTCAAAGGTTCTCCAAACCTTTGAAGCGAGTACTAAAAGTAAACTAAAAGACTATAATAAGCGAAATATAGAAGGGATCTTGGAATGAATATCAAAGAAGTTAGTCAAGTGACGGGTCTATCAGCCGATACCATTCGCTACTATGAACGGATAGGACTTATTCCCAAAATTGCAAGAAAATCTTCTGGAGTAAGAGATTTTGTGGAAAATGATGTAGCCATTTTAGAATTTATCCGCTGTTTTAGGAGTGCTGGTATGTCTATTGAGCGCTTGATTGAGTACATGGGCTTGGTGCAGGCTGGAGATAGTACAGTGGAAGCTCGGATCGATTTACTAAAAGAAGAGCAGGAAGAATTGCGGTCACGCTTGTCGGAAATTCAGCAAGCTCTAGATCGTTTAGATTATAAAATAGAGAATTACCAGACTACATTAAGAGGTGCAGAGAATCAATTGTTTACAGACGGCAGTAGTTCATTCAAAAAAGGCAGAGGATAACTTCTCTGCCTTTATAATTCATTATTCATTTTTTCTTATAACTTGTTTGGGTTTAAATTTCTTCTTTAGCCCAATTTGAACCAAACGTAGTCCAAGAAAACCCGTCGCACTTGCCAATATGATGGCAATAAAAACAGGAATGCCTATGGATAGATAGACATAACTAGCGATGACTGTTATCAAACTAAAAAATGCGATATTAACAAAAAACAACAATTCCTTTAGACGTTCTTTATTGGTATTTTTTGCCTGATAGGTTTGAAAATTAGCCTTTTTCTCTTTCGGGATATACTCTTCGTACTGGTACTCATGGGACTGATAGTGTCTTAATGCCATATCGTCTCCTTTTCTGCTCCTTAAAGAATACCATAACATTGCTGAATTTTTATGTCATTTATATTACAATAATGTTACAAGAGAAAGATTAGAAAAGTCTGAACATTAAAATACAGGTAGTCACTTATCAGATATTTCTCTTTTTGATATAATTATCTTTATGGAAAAAATTATCATTACAGCAACAGCTGAAAGTATTGAGCAGGTCAAAGAACTGCTTGCAGCAGGAGTTGACCGTATTTATGTTGGGGAAGAGGACCATGCCCTTCGCATCCCAACAAATTTTACCTATGATGAACTCAGGGAAATAGCAGAGCTAGTTCATAGCGCAGGGAAGGAATTGACGGTCGCTGCTAATGCCCTCATGCACCAAGATATGATGGACAATATCAAACCGTTTATGGAGCTAATGAGGGAAATCAAGGTTGATTATCTGGTTGTCGGAGATACTGGAATTTTCTATATCAATAAACGTGATGGCTACAATTTCAAGCTAATCTATGATACATCTGTCTTTGTGACTTCCAGCCGTCAGATTAACTTTTGGAAAGATCATGGAGCAGTAGAGGCTGTTTTGGCAAGAGAGATTCCATCAGAAGAACTCTTTGATATTGCTAAGAACTTGGAAATGCCAGCGGAAATCTTGGTCTACGGCGCCTCTGTTATTCACCATTCTAAACGAACCTTGTTACAGAATTACTACAATTTTACAAAGGCTGATGAGACAGATTTGTCACGTGGACGCGGACTTTTCTTAGCAGAGCCGAGCGACCCAGATAGCCACTATTCTATCTTCGAGGACAAGCATGGTACCCATATCTTTATCAACAATGACATTGATATGATGACCAAGCTGTCAGAATTAGATGAACATGGTTATCATAATTGGAAACTGGATGGCATCTATTGCCCTGGTCAGAACTTTGTTGAAATTGTTAAGCTTTTTGTTCAAGCAAGAGATTTGATTGAAAAAGGCGAATTCACTTATGATCAGGCCTTCCTTTTGGATGAACAGGTGCGCAAGCTCCACCCCGCAGAGCGTGGCTTGGATACAGGCTTCTACGAATTTGATCGTAATAAAGTCAAATAAGTTTCAGTTTAATCATATATTTATTATTTTACTTACTCTATCCTGGCAGAGTTAGCTCTGTCACTTACTATGTAAGGTCAGAGCACGAAAACGCCTTTGGGCGATTTTCTAGACTCTGCACTAGGTTTCCACATGAAAAAGTATCGTTTTCACGTGGAAACCGTCGCAAATAGAAAGAAGTTTATTATGTCAAAAACATTAAAGCGTCCCGAGGTCTTGTCACCTGCTGGGACTTTGGAGAAATTGAAGGTAGCCATTGATTATGGTGCTGATGCTGTCTTTGTCGGTGGCCAGGCCTACGGTCTGCGTAGCCGTGCAGGGAACTTTACCATGGATGAGATGCGGGAAGGGATCGAATATGCCCATGCCCGTGGTGCCAAGGTCTATGTAGCTGCCAACATGGTCACCCACGAAGGCAATGAAGAAGGAGCGGGAGCCTGGTTCCGTGAACTACGAGACATGGGCTTGGATGCGGTTATCGTTTCCGACCCAGCCCTTATCGTTATCTGTGCAACCGAAGCACCAGGTCTTGAAATCCACCTGTCAACCCAGGCATCATCTACCAACTACGAAACCTTTGAGTTTTGGAAGGAATTGGGCTTGACCCGTGTCGTTTTAGCCCGAGAAGTGACCATGGAAGAGGTGGCTGAAATCCGTAAACGGACAGACGTTGAGATTGAAGCCTTTGTTCACGGAGCCATGTGTATCTCCTACTCAGGTCGCTGCGTCCTCTCCAACCACATGAGCAAACGCGATGCCAATCGCGGTGGTTGCTCCCAGTCTTGCCGCTGGAAGTACAACCTCTACGACCTACCTTTTGGCGAAGAACGCCGTTCGATTAAGGGGGAAATACCAGAGGAGTTCTCCATGTCTGCGGTGGATATGTGTATGATCGACCATATTCCAGACATGATTGAAAATGGGGTCGATAGCCTGAAAATTGAAGGCCGTATGAAATCCGTCCACTACGTATCAACCGTAACAAACTGCTACAAGGCTGCGGTAGATGCTTATCTTGAAAGCCCAGAAAAGTTTGAAGCGATCAAACAAGACCTGATTGATGAGATGTGGAAGGTTGCCCAACGCGAATTGGCAACAGGTTTCTACTACAGCCCACCGAGCGAAAACGAACAGCTCTTCGGTGCCCGCCGTAAAATTCCAGAATACAAATTCATCGCCGAAGTAGTGGCCTTTGACAAGGAAACCATGACTGCAACCATTCGTCAGCGTAATGTTATCAACGAAGGCGACCAAGTAGAGTTTTACGGACCAGGTTTCCGTCATTTTGAAACGACTATTCAGGACTTGCATGATTCAAATGGAGAAAAGATTGACCGTGCCAACAAGCCGATGGAACTCTTAACTATTAAGCTGGACCGTGAAATCTATCCTGGCGACATGATCCGTGCCTGCAAATCAGGCCTCATCAACCTCTACCAAGAAGATGGGCAATCCCTAACTATTCGTTCATAAACAAACAAAAGGCTGAAATTTCAGCCTTTTGTTTGTTGTTGAGAAGTCTTGATGCTATCTGGAACCAAGGTAACTTTTTTGATGTCCTCGATTTTTATAATGCTGGTAACCTGACGTTTGAAATTTTTCATGATAATCCGTTGGCGATTGGTATCATATTTCACAATGTCACCTGTGAAACTACGATCACCATAGATGACATGGACTGCAGCTTTTTTATATAAAGCCAGCTCCAAGTTATTCTTGATTTCTTCCTTACTATCTGGCTCAATAGACTTAGGAGCTTTGCCATGTTCTAAAAAGACGGTGATCTGCTCGAAAATAACTTCTAAAAACCTCTTCATGGCATAATCCTTTCAAACTTGATATAATTATATTATCTAATTTTTATAAAAATGACAAGCTTTTTCGAATAGATAAGCGAGGAGGTAACAAATGGCAGAATTTACATTTGAAATTGAAGAAAAATTATTGGTCTTATCTGAAAATGATAAAGGATGGACCAAGGAGCTTAATCGAGTATCTTTTAATGGCGCACCAGCCAAGTATGACATCCGTACCTGGAGTCCTGACCATACCAAGATGGGGAAAGGGATCACTCTTAGCAATGAGGAATTTCAAGTTTTACTCGATGCGTTTGCTAATAAATAAATGAAAGAAGCCTAAGAAAAATAGGCTTCTTTTTTGATAACAGGTTGCAATAAACGATGACAAATCATGACTAGTGTAATTTTAGCTAAATCAGGAAGAATGAAAGGCAGAACAGTCCATCCGATAGAGTCAGTCCAACTGGAACCTGAAACTAGCTTAAATACAAAACAGCCGAGAAGGAAACAGATACTTGTTCCAAGTAGGCAGGCTAGAAAAATTGTAACTGGTGAGGAGTCTGATTTAGTGAGGGCAGAAGTGATGATAGTGTAGAGTAGAAACCCCCATAGAAAGCCCGAGGTCGGTCCTGTGAGTGCAGCAAAGCCACCAGAAAAACCAGCAAAAACAGGTAAACCGATAGCGCCAAGAACTAGATATAAGCTGACACTTGTAATTGCCTCCTTGGGTTTGTATAGACAAGCTACTAAGCCGATAGCTAGGGTTTGTAATGTAAATGGTACAGGTCCGATAGACAGACTGATTTGTGAAAGGGTGGAAATTAAGGCTGTTCCAATAGCGATATAAACAAGTGATTTGATAGAAGTTGTTTTCATTTGTTATCCTCTTAAAATTTTATAGTTAACAAAAATTATAGTGAGATTGGATAAGAAAGTCAATGCTCTTTCATCGGCTGTAACAACTCTATAGGTGATTTTTATAACAGCTAATAAGAAACTTATATAGTTAAAAACAAAAAATTATATGTAAAACAACCTATACCTATGCTAGAATAATAAAAAAAGAAAGTGAGAATTTCTATGACAGAATTACTTGATATTTACCGTACTCTTAAATCTAAAACTTGGGTAGACTTGACTCACCAAATCAATGAAAAGAGCCCGCATTTCCCTGCGCTACCAGCTCTCGAAAAGAAAGCCCTATTTACTCATAAGGATGGCTTCTTTGTCGAACAATTTACGGTTGTGGGGCAGTACGGAACCCATATTGATCCTCCGATTCATTTTGTAGAAGGAGCTCGTTATCTTGATGAGATTGATTTGAAAGATTTACTCCTGCCACTCTACGTTATTGATAAATCAGCTGCTGTTATAGAAAATAATGACTACGAGATAACTAAGCAGGATATTTTAGACTTTGAGGCTGAATATGGTCCGATAGCGCCAGAATCTTTTGTTGCCTTTCGTTCGGATTGGTCAAAGCGCTGGCCTAGTCAAGATGCCATTCGTAATCTAGACGAAGATGGAGTTCAACGTACACCAGGATGGAGTCATGAAGCACTAGAATATTTGATTGAAGAACGTCAGGTGAAAGCAGTTGGTCATGAAACATTGGATACCGATTCAGGAGTATCGGCAGCCAAACACGGAGGAAGTTTACCAGAAGAATACTATCTCCTATCAAAAGATATTTATCAGTTGGAAGTATTGGCAAACTTGGATCAGGTACCGCCAACAGGTGCATTGATTTCAATCGCTTTTCCTCATTGGGAGAAGGCTTCGGGTTCACCAGTGCGAGCAATTGCTATATTACCATAAGAAAAAGTCCAGACAGTGCTGACCTTCATGTCTGGACTTTTTCAATTGAGTTAACGCATAGTAACAAATTCTTCAGAACCTGTCGGATGGATGGCGACAACGGCATCAAATTCTTCTTTTGTAGCTCCCATTTTGATAGCAACTGAGAATCCTTGAATCATTTCATCGACACCATAGCCAATGCCGTGCAGTCCAACGACTTTTTCATTTTCTCCCACAGTTACTAATTTAAACTTAGCCATTTGGCGATTGTTTTCTAGCGCAGTGTACATAGAAGTAAAGGCTGAAGTATAGACTTTTACATTGTCCTGACCGTATTGGGCAATCGCTTCGTCCTCAGTTAGACCAACGGTTCCGATAGCGGGGTGAGAAAAGACGACAGTTGGGATGGTTGTGTAATCCATTTTTGCGGTTGGTTTATTGTTAAATAAACGTTCTGCCAAAAGGCGACCTGCCTTGATTGCAACGGGTGTTAATTCTTTTTCACCAGTTACATCACCGAGGGCATAGATGCCTGGTACAGCTGTTTCTTGGTATTCATTGACAGAAATATGTCCTGAAGAAGTAAGTTGAACACTAGTTGCTTCCAGGTTGAGTTTGTCAATATTTGGTTTACGTCCAATTGCCCAAAGGACCTTCTGAGCAATATGGTTACTACCGTCAGCAAAGTTAATCTGGATTTGTCCATCATCAGTTTTTTCAAGACTGACAGGAGTTTTCCCGGTATGGAGTGGAAGGTTGGTACGTTGCATTTCTTCCATCAAGGCATCAACAATGTAGGTATCAAAGCTACGAAGAGGGCGATTTCCACGAACAAAGAGGTCAGTTTGGACACCGAGTCCATGTAGGAGACTGGCCATTTCCACAGCGATATAACCAGCACCAATAACAGCCACAGAAGAAGGTAATTCTTCCCATGCAAAGACATCGTCAGATACAATCCCTAGCTCACTACCAGGAATAGCAGGGACTACCGGTTTAGCACCAGTTGCGATGACAATGTGTTTTGCACGAATCAGCTCACCATTGACTTCAACCATTTGATTATCCACAAAACGTGCGAAACCCTGGATAACTTCTACTCCGTTATTGTTAAAAGTATTACCGTAGGATGCGCGTGAACGCTCAATATAGGCTTCGCGATTTTTACGCAAGGTGGCAAAATCAAATTTTACATCCTGGCTGGTAAAACCATACTCTGGTCCATAGTGGTGAATGGATTCAGCCACTTGAGAACCGTACCACATAATTTTTTTGGGAACACAGCCAAGATTAACACAGGTCCCTCCTAGATAGCTTCCCTCAATAACTGCTGCCCTGGCACCGTACATAGCAGCTCGGTTCATGGTAGCGATGCCTCCGCTCCCACCTCCGATAGCGATAATATCAAACACTTTCATAATTTCCTCCAATAAAATCATTAACTATATTCATTGTAACGTTTTTTGGTGTGTCAATCAAAAATCCGCTACGTTACCTTACAAAAATGTAAGTGGGAAAATTGCCGAACTTTTTATAAAATAGTTAGGAAAAAACTTGCATTTGTTTTTGTATTTGTGTATTATATAGACAACACAAAATAAGTATGTTTTATAAAGAAAAGGAGTTTGTTATGTTAAAGACAAAGAAAGCGAAAATTGCTTTGTTTGGCGGCCTTGGAGTAGTCGCAGTTGCCCTAGTAGGTGGGGCCTTGATTTTTAGCAATATGCTAACGTCGTCACCATCTTCAGAAGAAGTAGCCATGAGTATGACCTATACTGTTGCTAAAGAGGGCTCGATTGCTTCCTCAACGCTACTTACAGGAACGATTACCGCAGCAGATGAGCAGTATGTTTACTATGATCCTTCTAAGGGGGATTTGAGTGAGGTTCTGGTTGCTCCAGGTACTCAGGTTGAAGTAGGTACTCCTTTAATTCGCTATGATGCTACAGAATTACAGTCTGCTTTGGATACTGCTGTTCGTGGTCGTGATAAGATTGGTCGCCAAATTGAAGACTTAAGAACCAATGGTCAAACTGTTCAAACAACTGGTGATGCAGAAACAGATGCTGCAGCAACTGCTACTGCACAACGTTCAGTAGATATGCAGTTGGCAGACTTGAATGATTCGTACGCAGATGCTCAAGCTGCGGTCGATAAAGCCTATACAGCCTTAACTGAAGCGACAGTAACTAGTACCGTTGCTGGTACAGTTGTTGAAGTGAATAAGGCTGTTTCTAAGAACTCTACATCTAGTCAGATAGTTGTACATATTGTAAACCAAGGTAGTTTGCAAGTAACAGGTAGTTTGACAGAATACGATTTGGCTAATATTGCAGTGGATCAAGAGGTCAAGCTGACTAGCAAGGTGTATCCTGATAAGACTTGGACAGGGAAAATTACCTATATTTCAAACTACCCATCTAGTGATCAAGCTGGTGCCGCAGCTACAACAGGAACTGGTGGTTCAGGCGCTAAATATCCATTTAAGGCAGCTTTAACTAGTGAATTAGGTGAGTTGAAGCAAGGATTTTCTGTAAATATTGAGGTTGTCAATACAAGTAAAAACATTTTAATTCCGGTGTCCGCAGTTGTGCCAGAAGAAGATAAAAACTTTGTGTGGACCCTGGTTGATGGGAAAGCTAAGAAAGTGGAAGTCACTCTCGGAAACGCAGATGCTTTGAACCAGGAAGTGACTGCTGGCGTAGCAGTAGGTGATAAGGTTATTACCATTCCAACTCCGGATCTCGAAGATGGCAAAGAGGTTGAAGCCAATGAAGAACCAGCTTATTAGATTAACGAATATCAATAAATCCTACAAAAATGGTGATCAAGAGCTCAGAGTTCTAAAGGATATTGATTTAGAGGTGGAAGAGGGAGAATTTCTTGCCATTATGGGACCTTCTGGTTCAGGTAAATCAACCCTGATGAACATCATTGGGCTTTTAGATCGTTCCAGTTCAGGAAACTATTGGTTAGAAGGTGAAGAAGTCAGTCAACTTTCTGAGAAAAAATTAGCTCAGGTTCGGAATGACCAAATCGGTTTCGTCTTCCAACAATTTTTCCTCTTATCGAAACTCAACGCTCTTCAAAATGTAGAATTACCCTTGATTTATGCTGGAGTTCCATCAAGCAAACGTAAGGAACTAGCGAAACAATATCTTGAAAAAGTCGAGTTGGCAGAGCGAATGACGCATTTACCATCGGAATTGTCTGGTGGTCAAAAACAACGGGTGGCTATTGCGCGTGCACTAGTCAATACTCCGGCTATTATTTTAGCAGATGAGCCTACAGGGGCCTTAGATACTAAGACAGGTGAGCAGATTATGCAACTTCTGACAGAGTTGAATAATGAAGGAAAGACCATTATCATGGTTACCCATGAACCTGAGATTGCTGCTTACGCAAAACGAAAAATCGTCCTACGTGATGGAGTGATTACCGAAGATAGTCGAAGGGAGGGAGTTTAGATGGAAAATTGGAAATTCGCCCTCAAATCTATTATGGCTCATAAAATGAGGTCGCTCCTTACGATGTTAGGTATCATCATCGGTGTAGCTGCAGTTGTCATTATTGTCGCCATGGGTACAGGGATGTCCAAGAGCATAGAAAAGTCTCTAGCTGGTGATCAAAATAATGTTCAAGTTTACTTTACTGCCTTCTCCAGATCAAGCACAGCCTTCGGTCCATTTGGAACAGTATCGACGGAAGAACCGATTTTAGAGGAAGAGCCAGATTTGACGGATTCTACTTTAAAAGGATTGCTAGAGATTGATGGTGTATCGAGCTATTATTCCAGCATCAGTAACATGGCTGAAGTCAGCTCAGGCAATAAAAAAGCAGAGAATGTCACCATTACTGGTGTCAGTCAGAATTACTTTGCTGTGAAAGAATATGAAATTTTAGCTGGTCGTCAATTTACAGCTAACGATTATAGTCGTTTTTCACGTATGATTATGCTAGATACTGCACTAGCTGAGAAGTTGTTTGGTTCTATAGAGGACTCTCTCAATCAGACGATTAGCGTCAATAGCAATGCTTATCTCGTAATAGGAGTTTACAAAGATCCAAAAGCAGGGACAGCTATTTATGGAATGAATTCAGGTGGAAATGCCGTCATAACTAATACGCAGCTGGCTGCTGAAACAGGCATGAAAGAGAATTCTCAAATCTATGTCCATGTTGAAGATGTTACTCGGGCAACAGAAGTTGGTCAGGCCGCTGCAGATTACCTGACTAAAGCGACTGGATTGAAAGAAGCGAGATACGAGATTTATGATATGTCAGCCATGTTGGAAGAGTTTAAATCTCAAATGTCTGGTGTTACCTTATTTATCGGTGCTGTTGCAGGTATCTCCTTGCTGGTTGGTGGTATCGGTGTCATGAATATCATGCTGGTGTCAGTAACTGAGCGGACTCGTGAAATCGGTCTTCGAAAAGCGCTTGGAGCAACCCGAGGCAATATCTTGATGCAATTCTTGATAGAAGCCATGGTCTTGACCACTCTTGGTGGAGCGATTGGTCTTGCAATTGCCCAAACAATAGTCTTCTTGCTCAATGTGAGCAAGGCGATGGGAGAAAGAATAACTGCTGAAGTTTCAATTCCAGTTGTTCTGGGAAGTCTGGCTTTCTCAGCGGTAGTTGGTATTGTATTTGGCGTACTACCTGCCAACAAAGCATCTAAGCTTGATCCAATTGAAGCTTTGCGCTATGAATAATCTATTGAAACGATTAGGTTTTCCTAGTCGTTTTATTTTGAGCAAATCAATTGACTTTATCACTAATTAGAGATAAAATAAACGCATCAATTAAGAAATAGTGATTTCAAAGGAGAACACATCATGGTAGAATTAGGTATTTCAACATTTGGCGAAACAACTCCACTAGAAAAAACAGGGGAAACTTACAACCACGACGAGCGGATTCGCCAGCTAGTCAAAGAAATCGAACTAGCTGATGCGGTGGGACTTGATGTTTATGGGATTGGGGAGCATCACCGAGAAGATTTTGCGGTTTCTGCACCTGAGATTGTGCTGGCAGCTGGTGCCGTCAATACCAAGCATATCAAGCTAACATCAGCAGTTTCAATCCTTTCCTCCATGGACCCTGTAAGGCTCTATCAGCAGTACACCACCATTGATGCTTTGTCAAATGGCAGAGCGGAAATCATGGCGGGGCGTGGTTCCTTTACGGAGTCTTTCCCCTTGTTTGGTTATGATCTCCACGACTATGAAGAACTCTTCGATGAAAAGCTAGATATGCTTCTGGAAATCGACAAGGAAACCAATCTCAAGTGGGATGGGCATTTTACCCAGTCAGTCGATAATAAGCCAGTCTATCCACGTCCTGTTCAGGAAGATTTTCCCATTTGGGTAGCAACTGGGGGCAATGTAGAGTCCACCATCAAGATTGCTAAGAAAGGCTTGCCAATCGTGTATGCAGTCATTGGTGCAGGTGCCCATCGCTTTAAACCTTTAGTCGATGCTTATCGCAAGGTTGCTCGCAACTCAGGTCATGATCCAAAGAAAACGAAAGTTGCAGCCCATTCCTGGGGTTGGATTGCAGACGACCATGACAAGGCTGTGGAAGAATACTATCATCCAACCAAAGTAATTACGGACAATATTGCCAAAGACCGCCCACATTGGAGCGAGATGACCAAGGCGCAATATCTCTACTCTCTGACAGACGAAGGAGCAACCATCGTCGGAGATCCAAAACGAGTCGCTGAAAAAATTATCAAGACTATTGAAACACTTGACTTGGACCGTTTCTTCCTCCATCTCCCAATCGGCTCAATGCCACATGAAGATGTCCTCCGTGCTATCGAACTCTACGGAAAAGAAGTTGCGCCAATTGTCCGAGATTATTTTGCAAAAAAAGAAGAGAATCAGTCCCAAGACTGATGAGATAAAAAGGAGGGGACGTTATAATAGCCTCACTTCTCTAAAGTGGAGTCAACATCTCAGCGCAGTGGTTGATTGGGTTTAACAGTCCAGTGGACTGTTAAAGGTTGGAGATAAGATTTGCGAAGCAAATCTCAGCAATTCGTGTTTTACACTCCACATCTGACCTCTACGACTGATGCGAACAGAGTTCGCTTCATCTCCAACCTCAAACTGTCTCCCAGACAGTTTGAGCTGTGCGGGGGTGGGAGTGAAACAGTCTGGGGATAGACTATTTCAGCTCAACAACTGGAAATATGAACTTGTTGACGAACTCTCTATGATTATTTGAGTTCTGTCTCACTCCCAATCCTAAATATTTTTCATAATCTCCTGAAAATCCTGACCATGTGGTTGGGATTTTTTGCATGATTAGATAGTGACCGGTATGTAAATTATTTCATAGTTGAAAGTTAACTTAGATGATTTGTTTATTCTTTTAAAGTGAATATTTATATAAATATTCTATAAATGATTTGTGCTATAATATAAAAAAATCATTATGGAGATTAATATGGAAAATATATTTGCTATAAAAAATAAGATTCTAGACTTTCCATTTTTAGAAGAAGTAAATGAAGATACTACAATAAACAAATGTGGAATTTATATGCTCTACATAGACTTTTTTGGTGATAATAGTATCCTGCCAATCTATATCGGAAAATCAAAAGATGTTCAAAAACGATTCGATAGTCATTTAAAAAAAATTATGTTTCTAAATAGATTATCAGAATCAACTTATTTATCTTATTTTTTTGAGAGAGAAGATCCTTTTTATGATGGAAGTTTTTTCTACTGTAAAATTTTTCAGTATATGATTGACCATCAATGTACTTTAACAGATTTCAAAATGAAAGTAGTCGAATTTTGTTCGTTAGAAGAGTTAGAATCTAAAGAACTATATTATATAAATTACTTTAAATCACAATTTGTTGGATTCAATCAGCTTAACTCTCGAACATTACTAAATGCCATTCAACCTTCTATATGCAATCCCAAAGAAAATAGAGATATAATAAATAGGTATTTTCAAGAATATTTTTGGGAATTAGATACCATTTCATACTATTTACAAGAGAATACTGGCTATACATTATTTAACTACAATTACACTTTCTTAACAATTTTACCAATTATAAAGAAAATCTTTGAAAATATGGATGAAAGTTATAGTGACTATAGAGAAAATAATTTAGAGAAAAGGTATTCAATAAGACCAAGTCAAGAAATTATCTCACAATTAAAAGAGAAACTTACCACATATCGTCAACTTTCAAGAGGACACAGTTATGCTCTGGAGGGAATAAAAGAAAATATAAAAAAAATTATTCGTAAGTCTAGCTCCAAACGTTTGAAATCGGAAGTATTATCACAAGCTTATCAAGACTATATTACAACTGGTCAAGTTAGTAATATACCTCATATTAATTTGGAGGAATTAAAAAATAATAGTAATTTGTTGCTAAAAGAACACTCCAAAGTAAAAAAAGAAAAACAAGAATATGATAAATTGATAAGCGAGCAGATTTCTCAAATTGTTACGTTAAAAAAAACATTGCTTGAACTTATTTTACCCCACAAAAACTTTCATCCATTCGAACTAGGTCATCGAGAAATAAGATACTATGCGGCGCCAATTCCTATCGAAAACACGGTATATATAGATTTTATTTCTAATACATATGGTAAAAGTAAAAGCTCATTCTTTTCTGATTTTGCTTATGTCGTATCGGTAAGAGTAACTCAGACAAATAAAAATGAAATAATTGATACTGTTGAATATATTATTAAAAATGATTTGACAGATGAAATTCAATCAGGTTTTACCTATGTTGAAAAAGATATTATGATACCTCCATTGTTTAGAAAGATTCCTTTTCAACCTATTTTAGCTTATCCTAATGGGCACCTCTCAACAACTATGATTACTCTTTCTGTTGAAAAAAATACAGGATTAAATGATAGTGTCATTCAAAATGCAACTTTGATCCCATTAGAGGAAATTATTGCTAAGCTTGAAAGTTCTACTAATGAGGATACTCAATTTATTATAAATTCAAATGTTGGCAGTAAACTTCTATTTGAAGCATTTTCTTCTTCACTTGACTCAGAGCAATTGTTTGATATTCTCCAGAATGAAGATACTCCAAATACTCTTTTGGAAAAAATATATTCTAAGATAGAAAAATCAAAGCAACGAACTATTTTTATTAACAAGAGAGCTAAACAAAAGACAGTAAAATTAACGCCGAAAACAGTAGTAAAAAATCATCCCCAAAAATCTTCGGTGGAAAAAAGGAGGCAGAGATATTTGGATAAAGTTTTCTCAAAAAATCCAAATATTCAGGTTTTAGAATATATTGATTCAAAAACTCCTGTCCATTATAAATGTTGTCAATGCCAATTTGAATGGAAGGCAAGAAGTGATAAAATATTCATTCGTCCCTATTGTAAGAATTGCAAATCAATCTCCATTGATAAAAATTAGATTTTCTAGCAATTCAATTATTTTAATTGTTTAGATAATTTTATGATGAAAAAATAGAATCAGTCCCAAGACTGATGAGATAGTTGATAGGATGAGTTATACTATAGTTAATCCTAAATATTTTTCATAATCTCCTGAAAATCCTGACCATGTGGTTGGGATTTTTTGCATGCAAAAACACTCTTGGAATTTCCAAGAGTGTTTTACGTAACGGTGTTAAACAGTTTGTAATTTTTATTTCATCGTCGGGAGTGAAAAGGTCTGGGAGACATTTTCAGCCAATCGCCAAGAAACTGGAGAGCGATTGGTACATTCTAGTGAAAACAATCCTAGCAAGCTACTCTTGCTTACTTCATAGTCGGAAATAGGAGTACATCCCGAATAGTAGTGGTATCTGTCAAGAGCATGCAGAGGCGGTCAATACCGATTCCAAGTCCACCTGTTGGTGGCATACCGTATTCGAGGGCTTCGATGTAGTCGTAGTCAACGCCTGTCGCTTCGTCGTCACCGAGTTCTTTAGCCTTGGCTTGGGCTTCAAAGCGTTCCAATTGGTCGATTGGGTCGTTCAATTCTGTAAAGGCGTTTCCGTATTCCTTGGTCATGATGAAGAGCTCGAAGCGGTCTGTGAAGCGTGGGTCTTCATCGTTTTTCTTAGCCAGTGGAGATACGGCTACTGGGTGACCATAGACGAAGGTTGGTTGGATAAGAGTTGCTTCAACGTATTCTTCAAAGAAGCTGTTGATGATTTGACCAACTTCTGTATGGTGTTTTTCCACAGGGACCTTGTGTTCAGTTGCAAGGGCTTTTGCTTCCTCGAAGCTCATCTCTTGCCAGAAGTCCACGCCAGTTTGTTCCTTAATAGCGTCAACCATGTGGACACGCTTGAATGGCTCATGGATAGCAATTTCAGTACCCTGATAAGTCACAGGACCATCGCCGACAACAGCCTTGGCAGTGTGCTGGATAATGCCTTCTGTCAAGTCCATGATGTCTTGGTAGTCTGCATAAGCTTGGTAAACCTCGATGGAAGTGAACTCAGGGTTGTGGGTCGCATCCATACCTTCGTTACGGAAGATACGGCCGATTTCATAAACGCGTTCCATACCGCCGACAATCAGGCGTTTGAGGTGGAGTTCTGTCGCGATACGAAGGACCATGTCAATGTTTTGGGCATTGTGGTGGGTAATGAATGGACGAGCTGCAGCACCACCAGCTTCGTTGTGAAGGACAGGTGTTTCTACTTCCAAGAAACCAAGTCCGTCAAGGTAACGGCGGATTTCTGAGATAATTTTTGAGCGGGTCACAAAGCGGTCAAAGCTCTCGCGGTTAGTAATCAAGTCCAAATAACGTTTGCGGTAGCGGGTCTCGATGTCTGTCAAACCGTGGAATTTTTCTGGCAATGGGCGGAGCGCTTTAGAAAGGTGAGTCAACTTGCGAGCATGGATAGACAACTCACCAACGTTTGTCTTGAAGACATCTCCCTCGACACCGATAAAGTCACCAAGGTCTGCTTTTTTGAAGATTTCATAATTTTCTTCGCCAACATCATCCTTACGAACGTAGATCTGAATCTGGCCTTCGCGGTCTTGAATGTGAGCAAAACCTGCCTTACCCTTACCACGCTTGGTCATAATACGGCCTGCAATGATAGCTGTTTGCCCTAATTCTTCCAAGTCTTCTTTTGATTTGTCTTCGTACTGGGCCTTCAATTCAGCTGAGTTGGCAGAACGCTCAAAACGTTTTCCAAATGGGTCAATGCCCTGTTCGGCAAGAGCCGTCATTTTCTCACGACGGACAATCTGTTGGTCATTTAATTCTTCAAAATGTTCAGTTGACATAAAAATTTTATTCCTCCAAAGTCTGTTATTTCTATTTTATCATAGAAGAGAGAAAAAATCAGTATAAATTGCTAATAGGATAGGAAAAAACAGCAGAAAATTCTACTGTTTTGCTTTATAGCTGGTATCATTCCAAGCTAATTCTGTAAAGTTTTCGAAATCGCTTGTTTCTAAAATAGTAACCGATGCATTATCCAAACCACCTCGGTGACGCAGTTGGGCTGGTGGAAAACCAAGCAGGCGATGGATAGAAGCGGTTAGAAAGGCACCATGGCTGACGATGAGGACTGTTTCCATGTCTTGCCCTTTCAGCGATTGGACAAAGTCCACCATTCGTTGAGTTACCTGGCGAACGCTCTCAGCTTCAAATAAGTCATTGTTAAAAAGTGCTAGATTATGTTTGAGTGCCCAGGCTTGTTTGGGGTAGATGGCACGAAAAATTGCCATCTTGCTTCCTTCTAGCGTTCCAAAATTCCATTCACGTAGTTGTTGCGTGGTTAGAACGGTTTGGCAATGGTGATTGGCTTTTGCAATTTCTACGGCAGTGCTATGTGCGCGCTGCAAATCACTAGAATAAATAGCATCAAAGGGGATTTCAGCAAGGTATTTGCCTAGCTTTTCTAAATCCTGATAAGATTCAGGCAAAAGAGCTGAATCACCAGAATAGCCTTGAAAGCGTCCTTCCAAATTCCATTCGGTCTTACCGTGACGGACAAAGTAGATTTTCAAGTCTAGTCCCTCCCCTCAATCAAATCGGCAAAGTCAGCTTTTACAAAATCAGCTAATACCTGACTGTCAATTCGAATCGACCGACCAATTTCTCCAGCAGAAACAATTAAGTGACCGAGTTCAAGGGCAGATTGATCAATGTAGATTGGGAAATTATGCTTCTGACGAATGCCCACAGGATTGTTGGCACCGTGGACGTAGCCAGTTGTCATTTCCAAGTCCTTTTGCGGAATCATACTCACTTTTTTATTGCCAGAGATCTTGGCTAATTTTTTCTCAGACAGGTGTTCTGTGATTGGGACAATGCCGATAATTGGTCCAGTTTTATCTCCAGTTAATGCCAGTGTTTTGTAAATTTCGTGTTCTTCAATTCCTGGTGGAAGTTGACCTTCGAAGGCATTTAAAACAAGGCTATCATGATTGATCTTAGCCTTGTCCAATATTTGGTCCACCAAGGTTTTCTTTATTTTAACCTTTTTTGCCATTATTTATATTTTTCCTCAAGTTTACTCATCCAAAGCCCTAACCATGCTCCTAGTATAAATAGGACAATAGCAGCAATCCATGTAACAAAGTTCGCTCCAGCATAGGAAATTGACTCTTTATTACTTGCTTGTGGTATCAAAATTAGGAGAGTAGAAGATGAGACGATACCAATAATAAAGTGATAAACACGTGAATGGTATACTTTCAGAGCGTGGTCCATTGCTTTTGAAAATGCAACCATTGCAAGAACGCCACCGATTGCGATTGGTAGGAAGGTACCGAATAGATCAAGTGATTTGAAACCATTTAGCATTGGCGTGTAGATACCCAAAATCAATAGTAAGTTTGAAGGGCTGAGTCCAGGAACAAGTACCCCTAAAGCAATCAAGACACCTGCCAATACAAAACTAGCAAAACTAGCTGGAAGTGTCCCGACAAGATCGCTCAAATTGTAAAGTAGGAGGCCAGAAATGATGAATGTCCCAATCAACCAAGCCAAATCAATGCTATCTCGTTTGCTCTTTTGAGTTGATTCTTTAAGTAGGCTAGGAATAGTTCCCACGATTGCTCCCGCAAATGCCCACAAAACTGGGACTTGGAAATGTTGCAATAAAAATTCTACAGGGAAAGAGAAAAGTGCGATTCCCAAAATTCCACCAATTCCTACAGGAACAAAATAAAGAAAGTTTTCCTTGAAATCTTTTCGAATATTTGCTAAAAATCCAATTAGTCGCTCATAGATTCCGAGGATAGCAGCGAGTACCCCCCCAGAGACACCAGGTAAGATAAAGCCGAGTGCGATAATCATACCTTTAATAATTCTTGAAATCCAAGAAGCCATAATTTCCTCCAAAATGTATTATAACGTTCCTATTATAGCATAAAGCAAGTAAAAATAATTAAAAAGACTGCCTGTTAGATAAAATCCAGCAGGCAGTTTTGGTTAAAGATTGTAAAAACCTGGTCTTGCTCTATAGAGTAAAATGAGCAGAATAGAGGCAATTGCAGTGGAAGGAAGAATATAGCTGATATTGTAGGTAAAGGAATAGAACCAGACAGGCATACCATCTGGAGCGTAGTCTGCGTAGAAAATAATTCCTGATAAGAAGGTGGCTAACAATCGGATGCTTCCTCCTAGAAAACTAGCCAGAGTAATGATGAGAGTAGCATTTTTAAGATCTTTTTGTTTGGATAGGGTGGGTGCCACTAAACCTGCTAAACCAATTCCGGCGTAAGAAAGTGCGTAGTCAAGAAAAACTTGAAAAACGTTTAGGAAGTAGCCACCGTAGAAAAGTTGAATGGTTCCTACAATACCACCAGTAAGAACTCCTACCCCTAGTCCGTGGCGCAGAGCAAGCAGTAGGATTGGAAGCATGACTAAAGACACGGATCCACCTTGGGGCATTGTAAAGAGCGGGATTTTGTCAAAGACGAGGGCAATGGCAGAAAAGATAGCGACTTCAGCTAGGATGGGTAATTTTGATGTGGACATAAAAACACTCCTTTGTAGATGGTCAACAAAGGAGTGTTTATAGCAGAGTACAGTATCGTTCTATAAGCACACAATTCCTACGCTAGTGTTAACTAGATCAGGTTCGAGGATTTCGCAGTTGCGATCTCAGCCGAAGCACTCCTTTGTGTAAATGTAATTAGTGAGATTGTATCATTTTATTCGGGTGTTGTAAATAGTTTCTGATAAACTTCATTAGGATCCTTCAGGGTAGTAATAATGTTGAGGTCTAGGTGGTGCTCAAAGCCGTTTACATAACCACGTGAGGTATATTGGTGAAGATCGTAGTCCAAGTCAGTATTTGGAGCGGCATTGTAGTAGCCGGAATCATCACCGTATGTAGGAATCCAAATGGCGTCAAATTTATCCACATTGATGCTGTGGTCTTCCATGAAATAGGTTCCGACGTAAATTCCAATGTTTTTAGCGCCGAGAGTTTCTAACTCTTTTCGAAAAGCCTCCACTCCAGCATTCATATCATCCATGGTATATTCTTCAACGTCTAACCAATAGAAGGTTGGCTTGTACTTATTTGCGGCCTTATAAAAGCTTCGAGCTTCCTCCTGCATGTTCTCAATGCTATTTCCTGTGACATAGACATAGACAGCAACAGGTATATTTCTTGCTTGGAATTCTTTAATGTGGGTATCAAAGGATTTATCTAACCCATTTTTATCAGTCGCAGTATTTTCGTTTTTAGTGTGTGATCCACTTTGAATACGAACGATTGCGCCAGAAATGTTTTTGCTAAGGGTATCGTAGTCAATTTCAGACGGTCTCTGCCAAGCAGAAACGTCGACGATAGGTTTCATTTCGAGCGCATTTGCAATGTAATAACTTGAGCTAGAATTTGTTGTTTTAGAACTTGTACTGGTGTTTGATTGTGTGACTGCGGGTTCGTTAGCTACCTCCGTCTTATTTACAGTATTTCCAGTCACCCCAGTGATGAAAATAAGAGCAAAGAAGGATAGGAAAAAACCAACAACAATCATCGGATTTAGTTTCTTTCTCATCTCCTCAATTCTACCGTAAAATCATGAAAAAATCAAAAAAATACGATTCAAGAAATAGTAAAGAGTATCTGAACTTGACATAATAAAGGGAATAGGGTAGGCTAAATTGGTATGCATGACAAAAGTGAAAAAGTAAGACGTGTTAGTCAGCTAGTTGTTCTGTCCTCTTTGACGATTGTTTTAAGGGTGGTTTTCGGGCCATTTCCCAATATAAAGCCTCTCACGGCTATTTTTCTCATTGTTCTGTCCTATTTCAGTTTGCTGGAGAGCTGGATATTGATGATACTAGTAATGGTAGGGAGTGGCTTGCTATTTGGATTTGGCACAGTTGTTTTGTGGCAAGTTCTTAGTTTTGCTTTTATCCAATTTATATGGTGGTTGGCAATCGGTCCTTTTATCAAAAAAGAGAACATTCCCTTGTGGCTACAGAGTCTTCTGGCGGGGATTCTTGTCTTTTTGTATGGGCTAACGATAAGTTTTTTATCTGCTACACAGTTTGGGACTTCTCCTATCGTCTTCTGGCTTAATGGTTTAGTCTTTGATAGTTTACACGCTGCTTCAACAGTTTTGTTTTATCCAATTATTGATTATATTTTTAGGAGATTTTATAAATGAAAAAAATTAGTATTATGTTGATGGTTGTCTTCTCGCTCTTCTTGGCTGCTTGTACAAACACTACTGAGAAACAGAACAACTCGGCTATCGAAGTCACTTTGCAGATTACAACCAAGGACAAAGCGAATCGTCAGGAAGTCACTGCGGAAGAAGGTGATAGTGTCATGGATGTACTTAAAGAACATCATGACATTGTAGAAGACAATGGTTTGATAACAGAAATTGATGGTGTTAGCCAAGATGCGAGCACCAATACATACTGGATGTATAAAGTTAATGGCCAAATGGCTGATAAAGGGGCGAAAGACCTTACAGTTGCGAATGGGGATGAAATTGAATTTTATCTTGAAACATTTGAATAGATATGAAAGGCTTCGGCCTTTTTCTTGTTGACAAAAGTTAGTTCCGAATGTTTGCAGAGCAACTTAGAAAGTGATAAGTATTTTTATACAAAGTATGCTATAATAAGAGCTATACTCGAAGAAGGTTGGATAAGCAATGAAGATTGACAAACGCCAGTTGTTGAATTACTCCATACTGCTTCCCTATCTCATCTTATCGGTGATTGGGTTGGTCATGGTCTATTCGACAACCAGTGCTACGCAAATTATTAATGGTGGAAATCCATTTAGAACAGTGATTAACCAGGCAGGATTCTGGATTGTCAGCTTGGTAGCAATCTATACGATTTATCGTATGAAATTAAGTTTTTTACGCAAGAAAGCTGTTATCTATTCGGTTATTTTGGTAGAAGTATTTCTGTTAGCTATTTCTCGGTTGTTTCCTCCGATTAACGGGGCTCATGGCTGGATTCCTCTGCCGATTGCAGGAACCTTGCAGCCGGCGGAATATTTGAAATTAATTATCATTTGGTATCTGGCACATGAGTTTGCAAAACAACAGGCGGATATTCGGACTTATGATTATGTATCGTTGATTAAAGGAAGTTGGATTCCGAAAGAGTTTACAGATTGGCGGGTGGTCAGTCTGCTCCTCCTTGGTTTAGTTGCGACACTGCCAGACTTGGGAAATGCGACGATTATTGTGCTGATTATGGTCGTGATGATTAGTGTGAGTGGGATTGCCTATCGCTGGTTTTCAACAGCGGTTTTGGGAATTGTAGCCGCCTCAACAGTTATTCTAGGAACGATTCGTATTTTGGGTGTAGAAACGGTGGAAAAAATTCCGCTCTTTGGTTATATTGCTCGTCGTTTTGCTGCCTATTTTGATCCATTTGGTAATGCCACCAACTCAGGTCTTCAATTGACTCATTCTTACTATGCGATGAGTAACGGTGGATGGCTTGGACGTGGCTTGGGAAATTCGATTGAGAAAAAGGGGTATCTACCAGAGGCCCACACCGACTTTGCGTTTTCGATTGTCATTGAAGAACTCGGTTTTGTCGGAGCTAGTTTAATTCTAGCCTTATTGTTCTTTTTGATTATTCGAATTATTATTGTAGGCGTCCGTGCTCGTAGTCCATTTAATGCGATGATGGCACTTGGAATGGCAGGTATGCTTCTGATTCAAACATTTGTCAATATCGGAGGAATTTCAGGAATTATTCCTGCAACGGGGGTAACTTTCCCCTTCTTGTCACAGGGGGGGTCGAGTCTTTTGATTATTTCCATCGGGATAGGGTTTGTTCTGAATATTGATGCTAGTGAAAAACGTCGATTAATTGAAGAAGAAATAGAGCGTACGCTAATTTAGAGATAGGAAAGAGGTAGGAGATGGCTATTCAAAAATTAGAAAACTATAACAACAAGGAAGCAATCCGTGAAGAAGTAACGATTCTAACATCTATTTTGGAAGAAGTAGCAGCTCAAATGATGCCTGCAGAGACTTTTGCTAAAATTGTAGAATTATCTCAATTGTCTCGTCAGGATGATTATCAGGCATTGATTGCTATTATCAGTCAGTTAAATAATGATGAACTAGCAGTTATTTCTAGATACTTTGCTGTTCTGCCACTTTTGATTAATATATCAGAAGATGTTGACTTGGCCTATGAAATCAACCATCAAAACAATATTGATCAAGACTATCTTGGCAAGATTTCAACAACAATTGATATGGTTTCCAAACAAGAAAATGCAGCTGAAATCCTTGAAAAGTTGAATGTTGTTCCAGTCTTGACAGCCCATCCTACTCAGGTTCAACGCCAGTCTATGCTTGATTTAACCAAGCATATTCATGAGTTGCTTCGTCGTTATCGCGATGTAAAATTGGGCTTGCTCAATAAAAACAAATGGGAAGATGAGCTCCGTTGTTACATTGAAATTATCATGCAGACGGATATGATTCGTGAGAAGAAGTTGAAGGTAACCAATGAAATCACAAACGTTATGGAGTATTACAATTCTTCCTTTATTAAGGCTGTCACTAAGTTGCAGCGGGAATACAAACGTTTGGCTGCTGAGAAAGGAATCGCCTTAAATAACCCTCGTCCAATTACAATGGGGATGTGGATCGGGGGAGACCGTGATGGAAATCCATTTGTTACTGCGGAGACCTTGAAGCTGTCAGCCTTGACTCAGTGTGAAGTCATTATGAATTATTACGATGAGCAACTCTATAAACTTTATCGGAATTTTTCGCTTTCAACTTCCATTGTGAATGTATCTACAGCGGTTAAGATGCTGGCGGATTTATCTGAAGATAGTTCTGTCTACCGTGAAAACGAGCCTTATCGTCGTGCTTTTCACTATATTCAGATGAAACTTGCAAATACAAGAGATTATCTAGTTCACAATAAGCCGTCAGATGTTCGCTATAGTAATGTAGCCGAGTTTAAAGCTGATTTATTAGCCATCAAGCAATCTTTGATTGAAAATAAATCTATGGCGCTATTGAAAGGTGATTTTACAGAATTACTTGAAGCGGTTGAAGCGTTTGGTTTCTACCTAGCTAGTATCGATATGCGCCAAGACTCTTCTATTCATGAAGCGAGTGTTGCGGAACTATTGGCTTCTGCCCGTATCGTAGAAGACTACTCCAGTTTATCTGAAGAAGCTAAATGCCATGTTCTTTTGAAACAGTTGGAAACTGATCCACGCATTCTTTCTGCAACGCACATGCCAAAGTCAGAACAATTAGAAAAAGAATTGGCTATCTTTGCTGCTGCGCGTGAATTGAAAGATAAGCTAGGTGAAGAAATCATCAAGCAACATATTATTTCACACTCGGAGAGTGTTTCTGATTTGCTGGAATTAGCTGTCCTATTAAAAGAAGTTGGTCTAGTAGATGTCGATAAGGCCCGTGTTCAGATTGTTCCACTTTTTGAGACAATCGAGGACTTAGATAATGCACCTGATACCATGCGTCAATATCTGCAATTAGATTTAGCGAAACGTTGGATTGCAGGCAATAAATACTACCAAGAAATCATGCTAGGCTACTCAGATTCCAACAAGGATGGTGGCTACCTATCCTCCGGCTGGACACTCTACAAAGCACAGAATGAATTGACGCAAATTGGTCAAGACTACGGAGTAAACATCACCTTCTTCCACGGTCGTGGAGGTACTGTTGGTCGTGGTGGAGGTCCTTCCTACGATGCGATTACATCTCAGCCATTTGGTTCCATCAAGGACCGGCTTCGTTTGACAGAACAAGGCGAAGTGATAGGCAATAAATACGGTAACAAAGACGCAGCCTACTATAATTTAGAAATGCTGGTATCTGCAACGCTTGACCGTATGGTCACACAAATGATTACCGATCCAAATGAAATCGATGGCTATCGCGAAACCATGGATGAAATTGTATCAGATAGCTATCGTATTTATAGAGATCTTGTATTCAACGATCCACATTTTTATGATTATTTCTTTGCCGCTAGTCCAATTCGTGAAGTATCAAGTCTGAACATTGGCTCACGTCCCGCGGCTCGAAAAACCATCACAGAAATCGGTGGTTTGCGTGCGATTCCATGGGTATTCTCCTGGTCACAAAACCGTGTTATGTTGCCAGGGTGGTATGGAGTTGGTTCAAGTTTCAAACGCTTTATTGATAAGCACCCTGATAATTTGTCTAAGTTACAAAAAATGTACGAATCTTGGCCATTCTTCCGTTCACTTCTATCAAACGTGGATATGGTATTGTCTAAATCCAATATGAATATCGCATTTGAATATGCTAAAATGTGTGAAAGCGAAGAGGTACGAAATATCTTCCATGTCATTTTAGATGAATGGCAGTTGACCAAAGAAATCATTTTATCAATCGAGCAAAATGATGAGCTTTTAGCAGAACTACCGTTTCTAAAAGCTAGTCTTGATTATCGCATGCCTTATTTCAATGTGCTCAACTATATTCAAATTGAATTAATTCATCGTCTTCGTCGTGGAGAATTGAGCAAAGAACAAGAGAATCTCATTCATATTACCATCAATGGTGTGGCGACAGGTTTGCGCAACTCAGGTTAAGGCATAAAACAACTTCTTCGGAGGTTGTTTTTTTCTATTCTAAAAATATATAATAATTATAAGAAAACGTAACCAAATCATCCCTTATTCGTTTTATCAGTGAAAGGAGGGGATAAGTATCAAACTAGATCAATATGAAAAAGAAATTATTGGTATTGCAGAGGAGATTTCCTACTATTTGCAAAAATCAGGAGCCGGCCCAACTGACAGTCAGGATATTGCCCAAGATGTTCTAGTCAAATTGCTTGAATCTGATATTGTCCTTCCTTTCGAAAAACTAAGAGCTTGGCTTTACCGTTCTGCAGTTCGGGCTTACATTGACAAATACAGGCGAGACAAGCGCTACCATGAAATTTTACAAAAGGAGTTTTTTAGAAGAGAAGACCTTTTGGTCTATGACCAAGAAGGTTATGAGGAACTCTATCAAGCAGTTGCAGACCTGCCAGAAAAATACCAGCAAGTGATTGACCTCTATTATTTTCAAGATATGAGTGTCAAAGAAGTTGCCCATATCTTAGGGACTGGTCAAAGTTGGGTGAAAATTATCCTTTACCGAGGACGCAAACAGTTGAGGAAAGCACTAGAAGAGAGAGGATATGACTATGAGGACTTTTGAAGAAGTGACAAAAAAGAGTAAGCGGAAGAATTTATGGAAGACAATAGGGCTATCATCGCTCATCGGCTTCATCTTAATGCTTATTGGCGTTCAAACAGTAAAAATCATTGTCGGTGCACGAGAAGGTAGTGAGAATTGGAAACAAATTATTTTAATGGAAATCTCTTATCCAAATATAAAACATGACGGTATTAAAATCCAAAGCACGAGTTATGTTTCTGGGAAACTTTACTGCAATTTATATAAGGATCTAGCTGGTGTTCCTATGGCTTTTGGTCAGCACGAAATTTACTATGACCTGTTTGATAGTCACTATGATTTTGCCCAGCATATACCCGGCAATACCTTCAAATATCTATATGATTTCACAACCAATACCAAGGTACCTGTTTTTTACAATAGAAAAAAGTCCGTTTGGAGTGTTCAAGACATTGCCAATGAATTGCATTATCTTAAAGACATGAGTGGGCAGTTAGTAGAAGTGGCTATTTCCTTTGATAAGAAGTACAGTTTGGCAGAAATCAAGCAAATGATTCCCAGCAATCTCAAGCAAAATTGGTATTGGATAGGGACAGAAGGGAAGCAGAATACCCATTACTATCGTCCAGAGCAGCTTTTGGGGTTAGATCCAGAGGATATTCAACTAGTCTTTTCGGATATGCCTGGAGACTATATGACAGGTATGGACTTTATGAAAGAGTTCTTAGAATCGGGAGATCAGAAACGAGCGCAGTATCTGGACATACCTGTGGATGACTTGCAGGCCTTTGTCGATAAGTTTGGTGGCACTGACTTTACCAAACAAGAAGAGATTGATAAGCTAGAATTCGCAGGCATTATCCTAACAGGAAAAGCAGAAGACTTTGCTCAGTTGGAAGGCAAGGACTGGATTTATTCTTCTAGTATTGGCGCGTCCATTCCTATTCAGTCTTATTATCAACTGCATCATTAAGTGAAAATAGTCAATATATTTTCGATACCTATAGCAAGAGGCTTGTCAGGGAGTCGTAGGATGACTGAATGGAGAAAGGTCTGTCGCAGTAGTCTCGTATTTGTGGCACCTTGTAGCTATGGTAACATCAATATTCCTATGGAAGTGAGGTGTTTTTAGTTGAGTAATAGGTTAAAATGGGATGATAAAAAAAGTTATAAGCGAAGCTAATAGCCCTTGCAGAAAATGGATAAAATAAAAAACGATAGAAAATGCTTGCAATTCTGCTACAATTTGATAGAATAGTAAGGTAAAGTTAGACTGTATTGCCTACTGTCTATCTATAAAATATATTTTATTGGAGGCTTTTACCAAAATGGCAAAAGAAAAATACGATCGTAGTAAACCACACGTTAACATTGGTACAATTGGACACGTTGACCACGGTAAAACTACTTTGACAGCAGCTATCACAACTGTATTGGCACGTCGCTTGCCTTCATCAGTTAACCAACCTAAAGACTATGCGTCTATCGATGCTGCTCCAGAAGAGCGCGAGCGCGGTATCACTATCAACACTGCACACGTTGAGTACGAAACTGAAAAACGTCACTATGCTCACATCGACGCTCCAGGACACGCGGACTACGTTAAAAACATGATCACTGGTGCTGCTCAGATGGACGGTGCGATCCTTGTAGTAGCTTCAACTGACGGTCCAATGCCACAAACTCGTGAGCACATCCTTCTTTCACGTCAGGTTGGTGTTAAACACCTTATCGTCTTCATGAACAAAGTTGACTTGGTTGACGATGAAGAATTGCTTGAGTTGGTTGAAATGGAAATCCGTGACCTTCTTTCAGAATACGATTTCCCAGGTGATGATCTTCCAGTTATCCAAGGTTCAGCTCTTAAAGCTCTTGAAGGTGACTCTAAGTACGAAGACATCGTTATGGAATTGATGAACACTGTTGATGAGTACATTCCAGAACCAGAACGCGACACTGACAAACCATTGTTGCTTCCAGTCGAGGACGTATTCTCAATCACTGGTCGTGGTACTGTAGCTTCAGGACGTATCGACCGTGGTACTGTTCGTGTCAACGACGAAATCGAAATCGTTGGTCTTCAAGAAGAAAAATCTAAAGCAGTTGTTACTGGTGTTGAAATGTTCCGTAAACAACTTGACGAAGGTCTTGCCGGCGATAACGTTGGTGTGCTTCTTCGTGGTGTACAACGTGATGAAATCGAACGTGGTCAAGTTATCTCTAAACCAGGTTCTATCAACCCACACACTAAATTCAAAGGTGAAGTTTACATCCTTACTAAAGAAGAAGGTGGACGTCACACTCCATTCTTCGACAACTACCGTCCACAGTTCTACTTCCGTACAACTGACGTAACTGGTTCAATCAAATTGCCAGAAGGTACTGAAATGGTAATGCCTGGTGATAACGTTACTATCGACGTTGAATTGATCCACCCAATCGCCGTTGAACAAGGTACTACTTTCTCTATCCGTGAAGGTGGACGTACTGTTGGTTCAGGTATGGTTACAGAAATCGAAGCTTAATTCGATTGAGTTCCCAGAAATAACAATTATAGTCAGACAACTTAATTGTAACTCTCTACTTTCGGGTAGAGAGTTTTTCTGTAAGTATTCATAAAATGCACAGAAATTCTTTAATCTTAGTTAAGTTTATGCTATAATGTACCTTGTACAATAAATATAGAAGAGGTAAGTGAAATGTCACGTAAACCAATCATTGCCGGTAACTGGAAAATGAACAAAAATCCTCAAGAAGCACAAGCATTCGTTGAGGCTATTGCAGGAAAATTGCCTGCAGGCGACAAAATTGAAGCAGCTATCGCAGCTCCAGCTGTAGATTTGAACGCTCTCTTGTGGTTCGCTAAAGATTCTGAATTGAAAGTTGCTGCTCAAAACTGCTACTTTGAAGATGCTGGTGCCTTCACTGGTGAAACATCTCCAAAAGTATTGGCTGAAATGGGTGTTAACTATGTTGTTATCGGTCACTCAGAGCGTCGTGATTACTTCCACGAAACTGATGAAGATATTAATAAAAAAGCTCATGCAATCTTCCGTAACGGTTTGACTCCAATCATCTGTTGTGGTGAGTCACTTGAAACTTACGAAGCTGGTAAAGCAGTTGAATTCGTAGGTGCTCAAGTTTCTGCAGCTTTGAAAGACTTGACTACTGAACAAGTAGCATCACTTGTTATTGCTTACGAGCCAATCTGGGCAATCGGTACAGGTAAATCAGCTACTAAAGATGATGCACAAAACATGTGTAAAGCTGTTCGTGACGTTGTTGCTGCTGATTTCGGTCAAGAAGTTGCAGACAAAGTTCGCGTTCAATATGGTGGTTCTGTAAACCCATCAAACGTTGCTGAATACATGGCATGTCCAGACGTTGACGGTGCGCTTGTTGGTGGTGCATCACTTGAAGCAGAAAGCTTCTTGGCTTTGTTGAACTTCTAATAACAAAAAGCATCGGATTTTGAATCCGATGCTTTTTTTGATATTTTAAGAGGCTATTTCAGTACCCATTCTCTAAGAGCGTGGGCTACACCGCTCTCATCATTTGACTTCGTAATGTATTTGGCGATTTTCTTCAATTCAGGATTTCCGTTTTCCATGACAACAGGATTACCAACAACTTCCAACATTGGACGGTCATTTTCTTGGTCACCGATGGCCATGGTTTGATCCATAGTTAGTCCAAGCTTCTCAGCTAGATGAATGATAGCTTGTCCCTTGTTAACAGTTTTAGGGGTGATTTCCAAATAAAATGGTGCTGATTTTGCTACGTTGTACTTCTCAGTCAAGCTGGTCGGTAGAAGTGGAATAGCAGCATCAAGAATTTCTGGCTCATCAACCATCATTGTTTTGATGATTTCCTTGTCAGCCATTTCTTCAGGAGTGCGATAGAAAATGGGTGCACTTACTAGTGTGGATTCGTAAATGGTGTATTTACCGATGTTACGGTTGGCAGTATAGATACCATCCTTGGTGCTGGCATGCATTGGGAGCTTGAGTTTACGGGCAGCAGATTCGATGTCGAGATAATCCTCATAAGTCAAGGTATCTTTGACAATATCCTCACCAGTTGCTGCATCTTGGACTAAGCCACCGTTAAAAGTGATGACGTAGTCACCTGCTTCTGTAAGATTGAGTTCTTCTAAAATTGCTTGAACACCGGAAATGGGGCGACCAGTAGCAATAACAATTTTAACGCCTGCTTTTTTTGCTTCTTGGATTGCTGAGTGTACTTCAGCTGTAATTTGGTGTTGACTATTTAGTAGTGTACCATCAATATCGATGGCGACAAGTTTAATTCTCATTTGATTCTCCAATTATAAAATGATCGTTATGTATGTGGCTGTTAAAATCAGCTATTTGAGGTGCGAAAATTCCTGTTTCTTCTAACATTTCTTTTGGGAAATAGAAGCGGCTATCGCCATGGATTGTGCCTGATAAGGAATGGACAATTGGTGATAGAGAGGATAGTTCTACCAAGGTTTCATCTTTGCGATAAATCTCAATTTGAGTCCGTTTCTTTTCTGCATTCGGTCGGTAAATGTCATACGGCAAATCAAAGTTGTGGTGAATAGCAGTATAGTATTCTGGGTCAAACCCGACATCTGCGACCAGGCTACGCAGGCGGTCCAAAGCTTCCTCTTCTTCGGCCTTGAAAGTGATGGATTTGAGCACTTTCCTATTGATATAGCGCTGGGCTAAGTCAGATAATATACGATCTGGTCCATCTATCCATGATTGAAAGTAAGTATTCATAACTCCATCATCAAGACTGAGGTAGTCGGTTAGACGGATACGATGCTCAAAAAAAGGTAATAGCCGAGGTGAAGTTCGTGCAAAAAACTCCTGTTCACCAGTATATAGTAGTTTGGCACGATTGAGTAAATTCTGCAATAGGACTTCCATAGAGCGGCTTGCTGGATGAAAATAGACTTGCATGTACATCTGGTAGCGGCTGAGAACGTAGTCTTCTACTGCATGCATACCAGATTCTTTGAAGGCAATTCCATTTTCTGTCGGGCGAATGACACGTAATATCCTAGTTAGGTCAAATTCACCATAGTTCGCACCTGTGAAGTAGGAATCTCGTAATAGATAATCCATCCGGTCAACATCAATCTGGCTGGAAATGAGTTGAACGACCTGTTTATTTGGATAGGTGTGTTTGATAACACTAGCAACCTTGTCTGGAAAGTCAGGTGAAACTTGTTTCAACAGAGCATTGATTTCCGTTTCTGGACTAGTAATAATAGCACAGGTCATTTCCTCGTGGTCTGTATCAAATAGACGCTCGAAGGTATGAGAATAGGCTCCGTGTCCGACATCATGGAGTAGCGCAGCAACCATGGTCAGTAGGGACTCATTTTTATCCCAGATTTGTGGATACTTGTCTTCAAATTTTTGAGTAATCCGTCTGGCGATTTCGTAGGCGCCAAGGCAGTGCGAAAAGCGGCTATGCTCACCACCATGGAAGGTGTAGGAAGTAGTCCCTAGTTGCTTGATGCGGCGTAGTCGCTGAAATTCTTTTGTATTGATAAGTTTATAAATCAGCTCATGATCAACATGTACATAGTTATGAACTGGATCGCGAAATACTTTTTCTATCATAGTTTCATTATAACAAAAAAGGGAGATAAATTCCTGATTTTTTAAAAACACAAGGATATTGCTATGTACCCAATGGAATCTTTTGGTATAATGGAGAAATGAATAATCAAATTATCTTATTAACTATTCAGGTCTTTATTGTAGCCCTGATTCTTTGGATGCTTTACACAATTCTATCCTATGCTAAAAAGCACGATATTTCTCTAAAAGAGAAATTTTGGACAGGGTTTGGTATCGGTTATGTTACTGATTTGCTAGACACCTTGGGGATTGGAACCTTTGCAACGACAACCACTATGTTTAAACTGACAAAGTTGGTGGAAGACGATCGTAAAATTCCAGCGACCATGACAACGGCGCACATCATACCAGTCTTAGTAGAGGCGCTATTGTTTATTACGATAGTTGAGGTTGATATGGTCACTCTGATTGCTATGGCAGCAGCGGCATTTACGGGTGCCTTTGTTGGTGCCAAGGTAACTCAAAAATGGGATACAAAGAAAGTTCAACGAATTCTTGGGATTTTACTAATTATTGCAGCCTGTTTCATGGTCTATCGCATGATTACTAACCCTGGCGCAGATCTTACCAATGAAGTAAAGGGCTTAACTGGTTGGAAACTGGCTGTTGGTATTGCCTTTGATTTTATGGTGGGAATGCTGATGAGTATGGGACTGGGTAACTATGCTCCTGAGTTAATTTTCTTCTCATTGATGGGAATTAGTCCAGCGGTTGCTCTTCCAGTTATGATGTTGAATGCTGCTATGATTATGACAGCTGGTGCCAAGCAGTTTATCCAATCAGGACGAGTAAACTGGCCAGGAGTTCCAGGAATCATTGTCGGTGGGGTGCTAGGTGTTTTGACAGCTGCTTTCTTCCTATCGAATTTGGATATTAATAATTTGAAAATTTTAGTTGTCTTTATTGCAGCGTATACAGGTTTTACTCTGCTTCGTTCATCCTTTGTTACTAGGATTAAAAAATAGTAGGAGGAACTATGGATATTCATTTGCGAAATGAAATTGATCTGGACGGGCAGATTGAGGTAGTGGATCAGCAATTTCAAGTGGAAGTTAAGGAAAAAGATGGGAATATCTATCTCATTTATAGTAACGATGAAGCTGAAAAAGTTGTCATAAAATGTGATGAAGAAGAGTTAGTGATGACACGCTTTTCCACTCCGAAGTCTATTATGCGATTCATTTCTGGTAAAGAAGCTATTGTGACCATTCCTACACCGTTAGGAATCCAGCATTTTGTGACCGATACAAAACGTTACCAATTAAACCGTTCGGATCAAAGTGTCCAGTTGCAATATGAATTAAAGGGATTGGAGAACCAGCAGCTTTTTGCTTCCTATAATTTGGAAATCTCGTGGAAATAATCTCTTATTTCCAGAAAAATATTCTTGAATTTCTCGGGATTTTTGATATAATAGTTAACAAATCGAGGGAGTAGCTAGCGGAAAATTCCGTGATATTGTCGTCAATCCGACTTGTTTCCGGCAATATATTAAATAGCGAGACTTGTTTTAGAACCTGTCTTCGCAAGTAAGGTATTTTTAGATAAGAGATAGTTTTTTGTCTATCAAGGCAGTTTTTTGAAGGAATACTGACTGTATTTCAAAAAAAACTAATACTCAATGAAAATCAAAGTTAGGCTAGGCGACGCCGATGCAGATTGAACTAAAGTTCATCAATTCAAGTCAACAACGCCTGAGTTTGATTTTCGAAGAGTATAAAGATGAGTGACAGAAAACTAGCCCTAGATAGAAGTGCTGAGCTGTGAAGAGAGGTTCTCATTAAACAGGTCTCTTTTTTATTTGTTAGGTAAAAAAGGGACCGAGAAGGAGAAGGAAATTGTCAAAAGAACAAAAACGCGATTTGTTTTATACACAGAGCGAAGAGCAAGTATTGTCAAGCATGGGGTCTTCTTTGGACGGTTTGTCTAGTGATGAGGCAAGCAAACGTCTAGCAGACTACGGTCGTAACGAATTGGATGAGGGTGAAAAACGCACACTCTTAGCTAAATTCTTGGATCAGTTCAAAGACTTGATGATTATCATTTTGATTGCAGCAGCAATCTTGACGGTGATTACAGAAGGTTCACACGGTTTGACAGATGCCATTATCATCTTGGCCGTGGTTATCTTGAACGCTGCCTTTGGTGTTTATCAAGAGGGTCAAGCTGAGGCAGCCATTGAGGCGCTAAAAAACATGTCAAGCCCAGTTGCGCGTGCGCTTCGTGACAATCATGTAGTCGAAGTTGATTCTAAAGACTTGGTACCAGGTGACATCGTCTTGCTTGAAGCAGGTGATGTTGTCCCTGCCGATATGCGTTTGTTGGAAGCTAACTCCCTCAAAATCGAAGAGGCAGCTCTTACAGGTGAGTCTGTACCAGTTGATAAAGATTTGTCAGCGGTTTTGGCTGAAGATGCACCGATCGGTGACCGTGTCAACATGGCCTACCAAAACTCTAACGTTACTTACGGCCGTGGTCTTGGTGTGGTTACAAATACAGGTATGTACACAGAGGTTGGGCACATCGCTGGCATGCTTGCTAATGCAGATGAAACAGATACACCTTTGAAACAAAACTTGCACCAGTTATCAAAAGTCTTGACTTATGCAGTTCTTGTAATTGCAGCGGTAACGATGGCTGTTTCAGTCTTCGTACGTGGTGAAGGTATCTTGCCTGCTCTTATGACTTCTGTAGCTCTTGCGGTTGCTGCCATTCCAGAAGGTTTGCCAGCTATTGTAACGGTTGTCCTTTCGCTTGGTACACAGGTCTTGGCTAAGCGTAACTCGATCATCCGTAAGTTGCCTGCTGTTGAAACACTTGGTTCAACAGAAATCATCGCTTCAGATAAGACTGGTACTTTGACTATGAACCAGATGACTGTTGAAAAAGTTTATACAAATGGTCAATTGGTGGATGCTAAAGAAGCTTTGGATGCAAGCAATACAACGCTTCGTGTTATGAACTTTGCCAACGATACAAAAGTTGACCCAACTGGTAAATTGATCGGTGACCCAACGGAAACGGCACTTGTTCAATTTGGTTTGGATCAAAACTTTGACGTTCGTGAAGTCTTGGTATCGGAGCCTCGTGTGGCTGAATTGCCATTTGACTCAACACGTAAATTGATGTCAACTGTTCACCAACAAGCTGCAGGGAATTACTTTGTAGCTGTCAAAGGTGCCCCAGACCAATTGCTCAAACGTGTAACGCAAATTGAAGAAAATGGGACAATTCGTCCGATTACCGATGCGGATAAACAAGCCATTCTTGCAACTAACAAGGACTTGGCTAAGCAAGCACTTCGTGTCTTGATGATGGCATACAAGTATGTTGATGCTATTCCTGAATTGGAATCTGACGTTGTTGAAAACTACCTTGTCTTCTCAGGTTTGGTTGGTATGATTGACCCTGAGCGTCCTGAAGCGGCAGAAGCTGTTCGTGTCGCTAAGGAAGCGGGCATCCGTCCAATCATGATTACGGGTGACCACCAAGATACAGCTGAGGCGATTGCAAAGCGTCTTGGTATCATCGATCCAAATGATACAGAAGACCATGTATTTACAGGTGCAGAGCTCAACGAATTGACGGATGAAGAGTTCCAGAAAGTCTTCAAACAATACTCAGTATACGCTCGTGTATCTCCAGAACATAAGGTTCGTATCGTTAAGGCTTGGCAAAATGATGGTAAGGTTGTTGCCATGACTGGTGACGGTGTTAACGATGCGCCATCACTTAAGACAGCCGACATCGGTATCGGTATGGGTATCACAGGTACGGAAGTTTCGAAAGGTGCCTCTGATATGGTCCTTGCAGATGACAACTTTGCAACTATCATTGTGGCGGTTGAAGAAGGACGTAAAGTCTTCTCAAACATCCAAAAAACCATCCAGTATCTCTTGTCAGCCAACACTGCTGAGGTATTGTGTATCTTCCTTGCTACCCTCTTTGGTTGGGACGTATTGGAGCCAGTTCATCTTCTTTGGATCAATTTGGTAACAGATACACTTCCAGCGATTGCCCTTGGTGTTGAACCTGCTGAACCAGGTGTTATGCAGCACAAACCTCGTGGTCGTAACTCAAGCTTCTTCTCAGGTGGTGTCTTGAGTTCGATTATCTATCAAGGTATCCTTCAAACAGCACTTGTCTTGGGCGTATATGGTTTTGCACTTCTTTACCCAGAGCATGCTGGAGATAACCATGCCATTCATGCGGATGCTCTTACGATGGCATATGTTACTCTTGGATTGATTCAGTTGGTGCATGCCTTCAACGTTAAGTCTGTTTACCAATCTATCTTTACCGTTGGTCCATTCAAGAACAAACTCTTTAACTGGTCTATCGTAGCTGCCTTCTTGCTCTTGATGGCGACTGTTGTGATTCCAGGATTCAATACCTTCTTCAAGGTTTCAATCTTGACACCAACTCAATGGATGGTAACGGTAATTGGTTCAGGTCTCATGGTTGTTGTTGTAGAAATTGTTAAATTTGTACAACGTAAGTTGGGCTTGGATGAAAAAGCTATCTAATATAGTTATTCAGCTTATCTTTTATTACTTCGTTAACTCGCCTTGGGAGTGGGAAAGACATCCATGATGGCTCCGCCCTCACCCACAGAATAATGAAAACGAACATAAAGCCCTCACTAGGTGTATAATCTTAGTGAGGGCTTTGTGGTTGACGAGTTACTGATGTTAGTC